>SLDT01000015.1 GCA_007125125.1 Gemmatimonadota bacterium
CCCCCCCCCCCCCCCCCCCGCTTTCCCTCCCGACCTGGGAGGGACGCTTGGATTCCCTCAGGGCTGAAGTTCGCCCGCATCGCGGGTCTGTTCACCGTCCTCCTGCTCGCGTCCACCAGTTGCACTGAGCACGCGAGCCCGACGGCAGGCCCTCCGCCGGGCATTTCGGCCGAAGGTGCCGTACCGCTCTTCAGCGGGGGCAGTCAGTGTCCCCACGGCTCCCTGCAGGACTGCGAGCCGGTCGACGTGGAGCGACTCTCCTCGATCTTGGGCGCAATCCAGGAAGCGTTTCAGGCTCTGGAGACCCCGACCCAGCAGTGCACCAACGCCTACAATGCTCTGGAGTCGGTGTTCGGCAACGAAGATGTCTTCACCTATTCCAGTATGCTCGGTGAGGACCCGCAGAACGTCGCTCAGACCGCGCAGTCGTACAGCGGACAGTGGCTCGCACTCCGGGAGGGGCCTGATTCGCTGATCTTCGGCAACGAGGGAGAGATCACTGCGGACGGAATGATCCGAATGTTTTTCGGTGCATTCTACCTGTTCGGCTACGAAGACCATGAGTTCGATTTCGCCCAAATGGCCGGAAGCTGCTCAGAGAGTTACGATCCCCCGGTCTGATCGATCCGATCACGAATGCGAACGAGGATGGTGAGGTGTAGCTGTCTCCCGATTCCTCGAACTGATGATCAACACCAGCCCAAAGGAAACGACGATGAATGCGATGAGGCCCCCTCTTCATTCAACCTTCGCCGGAGCCCTCGGTCTCGCTCTGGCCTTCCTTCTCCTCGCTTCGCCCGCGACCGCTCAGGCCCCGAGTGCCGCCGCGGCCGCCGCGCTCCTGGAGCTGCAGGAGACGAACCAACTCTCACCCGAGATGAGGCTCGGTGTCACGGCGGGGCAGTGGGCCGCCCTCAGCCCGGCGGATCGCATGGGGCTCGAGGACTGGATGGAAGCGGTCGCCCAGCGGATCGAGGTGCCCCTGGACCGAACTCCCGATCACGCACGGCCGGGGCATCGGGTTCAGGTCGGGCTTCCGCTCAGGGCCGAAGGGGAGCGCGGGTACCGATTCGAGATCGTGCGGACGAGTGTGCCCGACCCTCAGGCGGGTGAGACGGGACCGATCACGATGCTCGTTCTCCAGGTCCGAGTGACGCCCCGGGCCGACGGCAGCTTCACGACGGTGGTCGAGGACGACATGCTCGTCATCACCCGCTGATCGGTCCGGCTCCCTCCCGCCCGATCGATGCACAGAAATTGTGCATCGTGCCGCTTCGTTGCACAAAAACTGTGAAACGGGTCGGGTGGGAGGGGGCCGTCCCGGAGCCGGAAGGTCTTTGAGAGCCGCCCTGGCCCCCCGCCGGACCGCGGGCCGGCACCCGGATCAGGAATCGCCCGGGCCGAGCACGTGCGGGGCGACCAGACTCACCGTGGTCCGTGCCAACCCGCGGGCACGCTCGGCGTCGCCCTTCGTGTAAAAGCCGGATGGAGTCACGTCCTCGGCGCCGTAGAACGCGAGTTCCCGGTCGCGTCGAAGCTGGCGGGAGGCCTCGGCCAGGCGCTCGACTTCAGGGTGTAGTTCCCCCGGAAGCCGGGCACGTTCCTCGAGAAGCACCTCCGAGACGTCATGAAGGCGAGGCGGGTCGATGCCACAGGATCGAAGCAGGCCCTTGAGCCCCAGCTCGACGACCTCCTGGGACTCCCGAACCACGTCGGCCCAGCTCTCCGCCTCGAAGAGGAGATCGAGCGCTCCCAGCCTGACCTTCGCCCGATGCACGTAGTCGTGGGCGAGGCCCCGGCTTCGCACTTCAGCCCACTCCGACCCAGTAGGGTTGGCCGCCCGCCGTACGGCGAACGACCTCGCCCGCTGCGACTCTCTGGCGGATCTCGATGAGCCTGCGACGAATGAGAAGATCGGGATCGAGCAGGGCAATCCCGTCAAGTGCCACTTCGGCCCAGGATCCGGAGATCGGATCTCCCGCTGCGGGGAGGTGCACGAAGTGAGCCTCGACCGAGCGAGAATCCAGCCGGAGCGGTTCTTGGTCCCAGTCCCTGTAGAGGTCCCGGGTCAGCGGCACCTCGTCCGAGACCACGATCAGGAGATCGACATCCGATGAGTCCGCGAGGTCGCCCCGTGCCCAAGATCCATGAGCGATGACACCGACCAGCCGGTCAGCGAACGAATCGACCGCACGCAGGATCACCTCCGCGGCAGGAAGGTTGGCCGGGCTGCCCGGCGCAGCCAGCACCCGGCTGCAGTACTCGTTGAGGGAGATCTCGAGGCGCGCGGACTCGTCGCGGAGCCATGCGTGCAGCTTCGGGTCGAGGCGTAGCAGAAATCGTCCTGACGGGAGATCCGATGAAGGGTCACGATCAGTATCAGACATGAGGTGATAATAGTACCAGTCGATCGCCGGGGCAAGGCCGTTTCTCGGTTGGTGGGGTGGGTGGCTCGGTACGAGACTGGGCGCACCCGCATCCGTTGCCGGGGTTCGGACCTCCTCCTCCGCCACCTGAAGGAGAACGGCCGGCTGATCGGAACCAACGATCCCCGCGGGAGTCGATACACGAACTGATTGACAGCGCGGGATCGACGGCTTAACCTCGAAGCACCTCGGCCTCGCGATAGTCCGAGCACGTTCCGGGGGCGAGCCGGTCCTCATCCGTTCCTTCGCGTGAGGGGCATGCCGGGGCGCCTCGTCCCGCCGGGCCCAGACGATCGGGGAAGGTCGGGGTTCCTCAGTGAGGGTCGAACATGATGAACTCGTTCCCAGACTCCCTGCACGGACACGGCCGGAAGTGGATCGCGGCATCCGGTGTCGCGATGCTCTTCGCCAGCTTCCTTGTCTCCGCGCCGGTCGGGGCCCAGACGGAGTACCACTTTTCACCGCAGGCCCTCGAGCACCTCCCGGAGTGGGCTCCCGGAAACGAAGTGCTCGCCTCCGTGGGACGCGAGGAAGGAGATCCGGAGCACCACATCGGTGCGCTGGCCTATGCTGCACTGTTGCCCGAGGGTGAGCTTGCGCTGGTCGACGATCATGCCGACTGGATCCGGGTCTTTGCTCCGGATGGCGCGCTCCGCCTCCGTTTCGCCGGACGCGGCGAGGGGCCGGGTGAGTTCACGGAGTACGGACTGATCGAGGTGCTCGCGGGCCCTGACGACGGCTTCACCCTGTGGCGGGCCACTTCTCGTTCCCTCTTCCTGTACGGAGCCGACGGAGAGTTTCTGTCCTCTATCAGAGCTCCCGACGGGCCGCAGCCTCCCGTCCTCCTCGGGGCGCGAGGAGATGGTTCGTTTCTCTTCCAGATCTCGACCCTGGATGCCGTCGCGCTCCAGCCCGGGGTCATGCGGTTCGACAGCGCGATCGTGGTCGAAACCAGACCGGGCGACGGTGGGGAGCCGGTGCACTCGGAGTGGCACCGGGCGCCGGACCCCCAATCACTTGCACGTGGGGCCGCGCGTGCCCGGGTCCGGTCCATTGTCCCCAGCCCCACCATCTTGCCGCGGGCCATTCACGCCGTCACCCCGGACGGCCAACTCATCCGCGGAACCTCGGACAGATGGAGATTCGAATGGTGGACTCCGGACGGGGGGGTGGAACATCGGGTCACGTTCGACTTCCCCGAGCAGACCGTGCACGATGCACATCGTGAACTGATGGTGCCGATGCTCGCCGGCACGCGGAATCTCGGGCCGGGTGAGTCGCGTACCCCCGACCAGGCGAGGTTGGAGCGCTCGGCCCGGGAGCTGCTCGAAGGGATCGAGCGCGGGGAGGCCGTCGCGGGATTTCGGGTCTACAGTGGCGGTGAGATCGTCGTGGGTGCACCACGCCACCCCGGAGAGCCGCCGGCACCCCTGCTGCTCTCGGAACGGGGGAGGCCCCTCGGCTGGCTCGTGAACGACCCGGACGAGCACGGAGCCTATCCGCAGATCCTCGACATTCGCGGGGATCGGGTCCTCCTGCGGATTCGGGACCCGGTGACCGACGTGGTGCATCTCGAGATTCGCCCCTTCGGTCCCCGTCCTGCAGCACCTGCCCCGGGTGACGCCCCGGGCTGACGGAGACTCACGACCCTGGTCGAGAGCGGCATACTCATCGTCACCCCCTCACCCGTCCTGCTTCCTCCCATCCGACGGTTTCACAATAATTGTGCATCGCCCGTTATCGTTGCACAAAAATTGTGCAACCCTCCCCTGTCCGAGGGAAGGGGCTCCCCGCGTACCACCCCGCAGCACTCCGGGCGCTGCGCGCGAGCTCGGCCGCATGGTCCGGGCAAACCACTGCGTAGCGCTGGCCAGGGGGACTCTGTGACCCTGTCATAAAATCATGAAATCATAGAACTTGAGAGCATGAAAACCGAGACGAGTGTTACCGATCTGCTCCGAGGATTCTCGGACTACATCAACCGGGTCGTCTACCGCGGGGAATCGTTCCTCCTGACCCGAGGTGGCCGGGCCGTGGCGGAACTCACGCCGGTCCGCTCGGGGGTGCGAGCCTCCGAACTGCCTGCGCTACTCGACTCGCTCCCCAGACTGGAGGAAGGTGACGCCGAGGGGTTCGCCAATGACCTGGACCGTGCCCGTGCCGAACTCGATGCATCGCCTGGGCGCAACCCATGGGACTCCTGATCGACACCTCGGTCCTTATCGATCGAGAGCGAGGTCGGATCGTGCTCGACGACTTCGTGACGGGACGGGGGGAGGTAGCCTGTTTTCTCTCCGTGATCTCGGTGAGCGAACTGCTCCACGGTGTTCACCGTGCCGACACCTCTGCCCGGCGAGCACGCCTTTCGGGCTTTGTCGAGTCGATCATCGACAGGTTCCCGATCCTTCCGATAGACCTCCCTTCCGCGCGGGTTCATGCCGAACTCTGGGCGGGCCTCATCGCCAGGGGCCGACTCATCGGCGCGCATGATCTCTGGCTGTCGGCCGTGTGCCTGGCGCACGATCTGACCCTGGTCACTTCAAACTTCCGCGACTTCGCTCGGGTGCCGGGGCTGCCCGTGGAGGACTGGACGAACTGAGGAGCGAAGCCCCGCCCTCCGACAGACGGCGATCGCAAGCATTCCCGGGTCGGATCAGCCCCCCAATCCTTCGAGCCACCACCCCGTCTCGAGCAGGAGTCGGGCGAGCCGGCGGGAGTCCAGCACCTCGGCCGCCAGTGCTTCGACGTCGCGCGCCCCCCGCAGCTCCCGGATCGCCCATCGGTACTCCCCGAGGAGCCGGGCCGGATCGACTGGCGCCTCCACCCCATCGATCGCGCGCGACACCCCGACCAGGGCCCGGAGCCGCCGCATCGCACCCCGCATCCCGCGGAGGGCCTCCGGACTCCCCGTGCGCCGAAAGGCATGGTCATTCGCGAGGAAGTGTTCGAGGGCTGCGAACCCGAGGTCGCGCAGGTGCCTTCCTCCCGGCCGATCGGGCTCGATCCGGGGCGGGTGCCACGCGCGGGGCTGCGGATCCCGCCCCTCCGCGAGCCGCGCCCCCCGCTCCGCCTTGCTCGGCCCCAGCCACCGGAGGGGGATCTCGTCGAGGAGCCGGAGCGCGAGCTCGAAGAGGTGGTGAGCCTCGCCCCGTTCGAGTTCGAGCTCGAGCTCGTGGATCGGCTCCTCCCCGGCACCCGCCCGCAGGAGGCCGCGATCGAGGGCGAGCTCGACGACCCATTCCCCCGCACCCACGCGCCAGAGCGTCCGCCCGATGCGGCTCTCGAAGAGGGGCTCGAGTGCACCCGCGAGCATCCGCTCCCGGAGCTCGCTCCACCCCTCTACCCCGAATTCGGCCGGAAGCAGGCCGGGCTCGGGCGCCGGGCCATCGACGGGCGTGTTCACCTCGATCCGCTCGTGGCCACCCGTCCCGCCGAGCGCCTTCAGCGTCTGCTCGAAGCGCCCGTCCTCGGACCGGACGCGGAGCGCGGCACGCACCCGCGCGAGATCCCCCTCGGGCGTGTCGTAGTAGCTCGAACGGAGCACCCGCGTCCGCGGCCCCTTGAGCCGGAGCGCCGCGAGCACCGCACTCCCCATGAGCCGCTCTACTCCCTCCGGGCCGAGCGCGAACTTGAGCTCGATCTCGTCCTCGGGGCCGGCCCCGTCCGGCTGCGGGTTCACGCCCCGGCTCCGATCCGCTCCCGCACGAGGGAGGAAGCGCCTCCGGGCTCCTCCCCGATCCGGTAGGCGGCACGCACACGGGCGGCCGCCCCCTCCTCGTCGGCCGGATCCTTCAGGTGGAGGAGCGCGAGGGGCCGCTCCGGCCCGACCCGCGCCCCGATCGGAGCCAGCCCGGAGAGCCCGACCCCCGGATGCACGCGGTCCTCGGCGCGGCGCCTTCCACCCCCCATCTCGACGACGGCCCAGCCGAGCGCGCGGGTGTCGATGGCCTGCACCCGGCCGGGCTGCGCGGGAGCGACCTCGCGCACGACCGGGGCCTGCGGGAGGTGCTCCTCGAAGCGTTCGACGAAGTCGGCCGGGCCGCCCAGCTCGGCGACCATGCGCCCGAACCGCTCGGCTGCGGCTCCGCTCTCGAGGGCCTGACGGAGCCGGGCCTCTCCTTCGGCGGCGGACTCCCCGCTCCCCGCGAGGGCCAGGAGCTCGCCCCCGAGGGCGCAGCTCACCTCGACGAGCCGCTCTTCGCCGGGGTCGTCTCCCCGCAGCACGCGGAGGGCGAGGGCGACTTCGAGGGCGTTCCCCGCGGCGGTGGCCAGGGGCTCGTCCATGTCGGTGAGGAGGGCCGAGCAGCGGCATCCCGCTTCCTCGGCGACATCCACCAGTGCGCGCGCGAGGGTGCGCGCCTCGTCCGCGCTCCGCATGAAGGCGCCCGAGCCGGTCTTCACGTCGAGGACGAGCGCCTCGAGCCCCGCCGCGAGCTTCTTCGAGAGGATCGACGCGGTGATGAGATCCACGCTCTCGACGGTGGCCGAGATGTCGCGCACGGCGTAGAGGCGCCGGTCGGCGGGGGCGATCTCGTCGGTCTGGCCCACGATCGCGCACCCGACCCGGGCCACCACCCGCTGAAGCTCGTCGAGCCCCGGCGTCGCGCGGTAGCCGGGGATCGCCTCGAGCTTGTCGAGGGTGCCTCCCGTGTGTCCGAGTCCCCGCCCCGAAATCATCGGTACGAAGGCGCCGCAGGCCGCGAGGGCGGGCGCGAGAAGGAGCGAGACCGTGTCGCCCACCCCACCCGTCGAGTGCTTGTCCACGACCGGCCCCGGCAGCGCCCAGTCGAGCACCCTCCCGCTGTCCCGCATCGCCATCGTGAGGAAGGCACGCTCCCCGGTCGTCATCCCGCGCAGGAGCACCGCCATCGCGAGGGCGGCCACCTGGCCTTCGCTCCAGCCGTCGTCGGTGAGGCCTCGCACGAAGGTACGGATGGCGTCGTCGTCGAGGGTGCCCCCGTCGCGCTTCGTCGCGATGATCTCCTGGGGGAGCATCATGCGGGTGGGTCCGGGGTGGCTGGCGGTGCGGGCGGCGCGCCTGGTGGCCCGCCCGGCGCACCTGGCGGCATGCCCGGCGCACCTCGATCCGGCATCCCGTCGCCGGCGTCCCTCCGGAGTTGCCCGAGATCGCTCCCCGAGAAGGGGCCCGGGAGGAGCCCGCCGAGGGCGAGGCGGGCCCGCTCCCCCTCCGGTCCCGCGAGGATCACCGGGGTCTCGGGATCGGCGAACTCCAGGATGCGCTGGCGGCAGCCTCCGCAGGGTGGGACGGGGTCAGTGCCTTCCGCCAGTATGAGGATCTCGGCGATCCGGCGGTCGCCCGCGGCGATCATCGCGGCGATGGCGCCGGTCTCCGCGCAGGTGCCTTCGGGGTAGGAGGCGTTCTCGACGTTGCATCCGGCGAAGATGCGGCCCTCCTCGGAGCGGATGGCCGCGCCGACGGGGAAGCCGGAGTACGGCGCGTGGGCGTGCGCGCGAGCGCGCGAGGCGACGTCGAAGAGGGGGTCGCCGGGGCCAAGGGACGGGCCCGGTGGCGGGGCCTTTCGGGTCATCGCGCGAGGATGTCCCGGAGAAACTCGATCGTGCGCGGCCAGGCCGCTTCGGTGGCGCGGAGGTTCGCACCATCGCGGCCGTCCTGCTGGCGGAGGAAGCCGTGCCCCGACCCTTCGTACATTTCGACCTCGAAGCGGTGCTCGCGCGCGGCGAGGAGCTCGCGGGCGGGGTCGATCGTGACGTTCACGCGGGCATCGTCCCCGGCGTAGAGCCCGAGGAGGGGAGCGTGGACCCGCTCGACGACCTCGGCCTCGGGGGAGGAGCCGTAGTAGACGACCGCGGCGTCGAGCTCGGGCCAGGTAGCGGCGATGTGAAAGCTGGCCGTGCCACCCCAGCAGAAGCCGACCGCCCCGATGCGGGCGAGGGCGGCGGGGTGAGCGGCAGCGTGCATCCCGGCCGCGCGGATGCGGCGGTTCGCGTCGTCACGGGTGAGCTCGCGGATGAGAGCGGTCGCGCCCTGCTGGTCGACGGACTCCGTTCCACCTCCGTCGGGGCCCATTCCGCTCAGGAGGTCGGGGGCGATCGCCACGAAACCCTCGGCCGCGAGCTGGTCGGCCACGGCGCGGATCCAGTCCGTCAGCCCGAAGATCTCGTGGATCACGACCACGACCGGTGCCGGATCGGGCCGCTCGGGGAAGACCATCCATGCGCGCACCGAGTCTCCTCCGCCGGCGTCGAAGCTGACCCACTCGCCGTGGCGGGGGGAGCTGTTCAGACGCTCGAGGGCATCGTTCGCGCCGGCGGGGAGCGCCTGCGCCAGGGCCGGGACGGGGAGGACAGCCGCCAGGAGGAGGCCGCCCGCGAGGGTGAGGGCGAGCGCGGGCAGGCCGCGGCCGCAGGTGGAGTGGTCGGTGCGTGCGCGGCCCCAACCAGCGGGGCCAACACGAATCGCCACAGCTGCCGGGAAGGGAAGGGGGGAGCGTTTCATGGAGCCTGCCTCCTGGTGATGTGATGCGACGCGCGGTGCCCGGGAACCCCGCCGGGCCCGCCAGCAGGAAGAACCCCGGAGCGGCGGGGAAGGTGCCGGGGGTGACCTCTCCATCCCCGGCCGGACTCCTCTCGCCTCTCCATCCGCGTCTTGACTCCTCAGGCCTCTCCGGCCTCGTCGTTCGAGCGTTTCGACTCGGGCTCGGCAGCTCCGGCATCGGGCGACCGTCTCCCGGAGTCCGAGGTCCCACCCCCCGACGCTCCTGTCTCCCCGCCGGCATCCGGCTCCGGGTCGTCCATCACCGAGTCCAGTGCCTCCATTGTGCGGGCCTCCCGCTCCCAGGGGATGTCGCGCTCGCGCGAGTAACGGGCCGGCGGGGGCGGGGTGACCGGCGGGGGCTCACCCGCCCCGGCGCTGCCCACACCCTTCGTGTCCCGGTCCTGCACGGATTCGC
>SLDT01000083.1 GCA_007125125.1 Gemmatimonadota bacterium
AGCCGGGGCCGCAGGGATGGAACCGTCGCGCAGCCCATATGGCCGAGGACCTGTGGCTGCTCCACCGCGAGAGGGGTGCGGGGGTCTTCTGGGCACACAATACCCACGTCGGCGATGCACGGGCCACGGCGATGGCGCGATACCGGGAGGTGAGCCCGGGAGAGCGGCTGCGGGAGAGGTGGGGGAGGGAAGAGGTGCTCCTCGTGGGGTTCGCGGGGCTCGACGGCGAGGTCCGGGCGGCACCCGAATGGGGGGCGAGAGCCCGGGTGGTGCCGATTCCGCCCGCCCTCGAGGGGTCGCTGGACCACCTCCTGGCCGGGGGGCCACCCGGAGACTTCATCGTGGCGGGGTGGGATCCGGAGCGGCTTCCTCCCGAGCTCGAAGTGGAGCGGCCGCACCGGGGAATCGGGGTGGTGTATGAGCCTTCGCGGACCCCACCCGAGGAACTCTGGCTTCCGGGGGTCGCCGGGCAGCGCTTCGATGCGATCGTCTTCCTGCGACACACGACCGCGCTCGGGTCGCTCGATCCATGATCGCCCCAGAGTGCGAACAGAACGGCCGGGGTGGCGCTCGGGGCGGCGCGCGGCCAGATTCGTCAATCCAGAGCCTCCGTGGTCGAGGGGCATGGAGGTCTGACATGAACCCGAACAGGGGTAGATGAACGAAGGATGAGCAGACAGCAGAGTTCGGCGCTCGCGATCGTGATCGCGATCGTGGTGGCCGATCTGGCCACAAAGTCCTGGGCGCTGCGGGCGCTCGGGGACGGGCGGCAGATCGAGTGGCTGGGCGGTCTCGTTCCCCTGACCCTCGCCTTCAACCGGGGGGCGGCCTTCGGGCTGACGATCGGCGACGACCCGCGCTGGATCTTCGTCCCGATCACGCTGGTGGCGATCGTCTTCCTGACGGCGCTCATCGTGCGTTCGGGGCCCGGCGACTGGCTCCGGACGATCGCGTCGGCGCTCGTCCTCGGGGGTGCGCTCGGAAACCTCTACGACCGGGTGCGATGGAATCAGGGTGTGGTCGACTTCATCGGACCTATCGACCTCGGGTTCATGCTGTGGCCGATCTTCAACGTGGCCGACATGGCGATCACGACGGGCGCGATCCTCCTCGCGATCGCCCTCTGGGGTGAAGACCAGCGGGAACGGGCCGCGGCGGCGTCCGAAGAGGGAGGGGAGGCGGCGGCGTCCGGCCGGGGTCAGAGCGCGAGAAGCTCGACGACCTGATCGGTGGGGGGCGCCGGGTCGTCGCGGAGGAGCCGGCGAATGCGGGGTGCCCGACCGGGACGGTTCCAGACAAGGAGTCGCCGGAGCCGGCCCTCGCTCTGCCAGAGGGCGAAGCCCCGCCCCCCGGCCTCGGTGGGGACGAGGATCTCGTCGGGATCGCCCCCTGCGGGGACGCCGACCTCCTCGAGGGTGATCCCGCCGATCCCGGAGTAGACGTACGGGATGGGGTCGTAGCGCTCCGTGGCGCCGGCCATCCGGCTTCCGGCGATGCGTCCCGAGTCGTTCGCATGGTCCTCGTGCTCGATCCGGAGCTGCTCCCCGAAGCGGGGCGCGGGAAAGCGTATCACGTCGCCGGCGGCGAAGACCCCGGGCGCGCTCGTCTCGAGCGCCTCGTTCACCACGATCCCGTCGCGGACCTCGAGTCCGGCCTCCTCGGCGAGTTCCTGGCGGGGGATGACCCCGAGGCCGGCCACGGCGAGGCCCCAGGAGGGGCCGAGGATACCTTCGTCCGTCTCGATGCGGAGGGCTCCGGGGGTGCCGCGGAATGCGGTCACGGCATGGCCGGGACGGAGAGTCGCGCCGAGGGAGTCGAGCTGGTCGGCGAGGAGGTGCGCGAAGGGAAGGGGGAGGCGATCCGCGAGGGGGGCCTCCTCGGGGAAGATCTGGTCGACGGGGATACCCCGGGCGGCGAGGGAGCCGGCGAGTTCGCACCCGATGAAGCCGCCCCCGACGAGAGCGACCCGGGCACCGTCGCGCACCCCGGCGGCGAGGCGGCGGCAGTCCTGCAGGGTCCGGAACCAGAGAACGCTGCCGGTCTCGTCGGGGAGGGTCCGGGGACGGGAGCCGGTGGCGAGGAGGATGCGGTCTGCGCGGATCCGGTGGCCGCGGTCGGTGAGCACCTCGAGGCGCCCGGGGTCGAGTTCGACGGCGCGGGTGCCTGTGAGGATGCGTGCCCCCGCGTCCGCGGTGCGCCGGTCGATTGCCTCGAGGTCGTGCGGGGGGGCGGGGAGCTCCTCGCCCTGCCAGAGCCCCTTCGAGAGGGGAGGGCGGTCATGGGGCGGAACATCTTCTTCGCTCAGAAGAACAATCGACCCATCCGGATCCTGCGTGCGCACCCCTCGGACGGCAGCGTCCGCGGTCATGCCTCCACCAATGATCAGGTACTGGACGGTCTCGGTCACCTTTCGTTTTCCGGGGCTGCGGGCGAGTCTGGCCGGTCGCTGGCAGGGGCAGGTATCACAGGGGTGACGGGGGGTGCGGGGACGTTGGTCCGTCGAGGGGGGAAGCTGGTGCCGGGACTGGCCTCGGAGGCTGTGTCGGGCGAGAAGAATCGAAGAAACTCGACGCGGCGGCCCCGCATCTTCACAACCCGGAACCGTCCGCCCTCGACTTCCATTTCGTCGCCCACGAGAGGGATCCGGTTGAGCGCGCCCGAGATCCAGCCTCCGATCGTGTCATGGTGCTCCTCGGAGAGTTCGAGGTCAAGGTGCTCGTTCACGTCACGCACCGAGACTCCGCCCCAGATCCGGATGATGCCTCCACCGACCTCCTGAAAGTCGAGGGGTTCGTCTTCTTCGTGCTCATCCTGGATCTCGCCCACGATCTCCTCGATCAGGTCCTCGAGGGTGGCAAGACCGGCGGTCCCGCCAAATTCGTCGACGACGATGATCATTTTTCCTCGCTGCCGACGCATCTCGAGAAGAAGCTCCTGGACCGACTTCCCGGCGGGGGCAAAGTAGACCGGCCGCAGGATCCGGCGGATTTCCCCGATGCCCTCGCGGTCGGCCTGCCAGAGGTCGCGAGCGAGGAGAATTCCACCGATTCGGTCGAGGGTGCCTTCATACACGGGGAGGCGAAGATGGCCCTCGTCGAGCATGACGGCCTTCGCCTGCTCCACACTCGCCTCGATGGGCACGGCCACGATGTCGGTGCGTGGTGTCATGACTTCGCCGACGGTGACCTCGGCGAGGTTGATAACGTTCGTCATCACCTGCCACTCATCTTCGGCCAGGGTGCCCTCACGTCGACCGATTTCCGCAAGCACCTCGAGCTCGCTGCGACTGACCGTCGACTGGTCTGCGGCGCCGCGCGCGATGAAACGAGAGAAGATGGAAAGAGGGACGAGGATCGGCTTCATGACCCAGATCAGGATCTGAAGGGTCCATGCCGTGGGCACCGAGAGCTCCTTCCAGAACGTTGCTCCCAGTGTTTTCGGAACGATCTCCGACAGGAGGAGGATCGCGAGGGTGAGGCCCGCCGAGAAGAGCGCGATCCACTCCTGGCCAAAGAGCTGGAGGGCCACCGCCCCGCCCATTGCCGCACCGACCGTATGGGCGATGGTATTGAGCGTGAGAATCGCCGAGATGGGCTCATCGATCCGCTGCTGCATCTTCTGAAGCCAGCGCCCCGCTCGACCCCCAGCCTCCTCCAGCACGGCCACATGGGCGTGCGTGAGCGAGAGGAGGACGGCCTCCAGGATGGAACAGAGGAAGGAAATCCCCAGGGAGATTCCCAGAATCCAGGCGAGGGTGATCATGTCTTCGCAATGTCGGTCTCGAAGACCAAAGCGACAAGGGCAGTACAGGCCGTCGACTGCTCCGGGCGGGGTGGGGCATGAGCTTCGAAGTCGAGGTCGAGCGTGCGGCGGTCGGGACCCCGCGGGCAATTTGGAAGCGGGACCTTCCCCATCCCATGCCCTCCTGCCCTCGTACCCTCGGGGGCGGCCTTGGGACCCTTCGGAGCCTCGAGGGGTCATTGCCGACCTTCGACGTGCGTCCGGATTCGAACCATCCTCGGTGCGAAGCCGTGGCGCGGCTTCTGTCACGTAAGAGGAGGGTTGGGTGAACGCGACTGCGCCGCAGGAGATCCCGGAGGCAGAACTTGCCGACTGGTACCGTCTCGCGCTCCGCGACAGGATTGCCCAGATCGAAGCACTGATTGACAGGATGCATCGAGACGGCGAGCGGGAGGGCAGTCTCTCCCTGGAGCACATCGCGCGATCCCTGCGCAGTACGGGGAGGGCTTTCGGGTTTCCACGCGTTACGCTCGCCGCCGAAGTCGTCGAACGCGCTGCCTCCCGAACCCCGATCCGGTTGGCGGAAGCGCTATGCCGAGTGCTTCGCCCCATCGCCTGGCCGGAGCACCCCCTCGAGGGTTCGAGTCACCACTGGATCGCACGCGTGGTTCCCCCGGCCGAGCGTGAGCAGGTTCTTGTTACACCGGACACCGCGCGCGCTTGGGTAGCCGCCGCCGGGGCGCTGGGCGGAGAAGAGCGGTTGGAGTTGGCGCTGGCGGGGCATCTGGGGCTCGAAGACCCGATCGCGCGGCCGAGTCTCGGAGCTCTTCCGCCAATGCTGCCTCGCACGGGCGAAGGGGGTACGGAGATGGTCCCGGGTGAACGCTGGGTTTGTCTCCGGGTCGAGGACGAGGAGATTCACGCGGCTTCGTCCTGTCCGGTGGCGATCGAGGAGGAGAGGTTCCTCGAGGAGAGCTCCGGGCGAAGGGTTCGATGGTGGATCACCTCTCCTCCGGCGCTGGCTGGACTGGTCACTGGGATGGGTGAATCTCACAGGCCCCGGGCGGAGCAGGAGCCGGCAGTCCCGGGCGGGACGACAACCGAAGGGGAGAGAGAGGGGCGCGTTCTTGTCGTGGACGACGACGCGGAGTCCCGGCTGCTCGTTCGGACGGTGGTGGAGAGACTTGGACGGGTGGTGCGGGAGTTCACGGATGGCGGTCCCGTGATCCGGTACCTCGAGGAAGGGTCCGCTGCGGACTTCGTCGCCCTTGTGATTGTTGACCTCAACATGCCCGGAGTGGATGGTGTTCGGGTCGTGCGTGCGATCCGCTCGCTCGGGCTCGATCTTCCGGTTCTGGTCCTCACGGGAGACGAGACACCCGGCCGCGAGGTCGAACTCCTCGACTCGGGCGCGACGGATTTCGTTCGAAAGCCGGTGTCCCCGCCCCTCCTCGCCGCTCGCACCCGCGCACTCCTTCGCCGTTAGCTCGACGGTTCGGCGGGTTGCGCAGTGCTGCGGGATTGTAGAGACTTTTGCCGTCGTAACGGGTTCTGTGCCCGCTTGGTACAGTGACCCCTCCCGTTCCCCGCGTGGTGCTTCGCCTGAAGACCCGAGCCTGTCCTTGTCGAGTTTCACTATCCGATCGCTCGGCCCACTGACCAGTCTTCTCGCAACCGTGGGCAAGACCTCGCGGAACGTGGCGGAGCACGCGGGTCAAATCTGGTTCCTGTTGCTGGGCACGGCTCGCGCTGTGATCGGCCTGCAGGTGTCACCGCGCGCGGTGTTGCGGCAGATCTACGTCATGGGTGTCCAGAGCATCCCGATCGTGATCGTCACGGCAGTGCTTGCGGGCATCGTCACGAGCCAGCAGGGCGGCTACCAGTTCCAGGGCGCGATTCCGCTTTACATTCTGGGCAGCATCGTCGTTGCGTCCGTTGTCCTTGAACTGGGTCCGGTACTGACCGCAATCGTGCTCGTGGGTCGGGTCGGGGCGCGGATTACGGCCGAGCTCGGGACGATGAAGGTGTCAGAACAAATTGATGCCTTTCACGCCCTTGGACGAGATCCGATCTCGGCTCTTGCGGCGCCCAGAATCCTCGCCGGGATCATCGTGGTCCCCGTCCTGGTCTCCATCGCGAACCTTGTGGGCGTGCTCGCTGGAATGGGCGCGGCCCGAATCACGCTGGGCCTTGGGTTCGAATCCTTCCTGTACGGTGCGCGGCTGTTCTGGCACAACTGGGACTTGTTCTACTCGCTGGCCAAGGCGGTGACCTTCGGCATTGCGATCCCGGTCATTTCCATCCACATGGGCATGCGTACCTCGGGTGGCGCCGCCGGGGTCGGACGAACGACTACGGCTTCCGTCATGTTCATGACGCTGACGATCCTCATTCTCGACGCGATCTTTCCACCCCTGCTCCTCCAGTGATGATCGAATACCGAGGCCTCTGGAAGGCGTTTGATCAGCCCGTGCTCAAGGGTGTCGATCTTCGCGTCGGCGAGGGTGAGATGGTGGGCATCTTTGGTCCTTCGGGAGCGGGGAAGAGCGTGCTGCTCAAGACCACCATCGGGCTGATCGAACTCGATCGGGGAGCCGTGCGCGTCGATGGAGAGTCAGTGTATGGCGCGAGTCGAAAGAACCTCCAGAGAATCCGCTTCAAGGTTGGCTACGTATTCCAGAATGCCGCGCTCTTCGACTCGCTGAACGTCTATGAGAACGTCGAGATGGGAATCCCGGAAGACGAGCAGAAACGAATGCGGCGGGTCGAGGCGACGGGAAGGATCTGGGACGCGCTCGAACTCGTGAACCTCGAGCCTCGAGCCGTATTGCAGAAGCTGCCATCCGAGCTGTCCGGGGGCATGCGCAAGAGGGTCGGGATTGCCCGCGCCATTGTGGCCCGCCCGAGGATTCTTCTCTGGGATGAACCGACGACAGGGTTGGATCCGGTGAACACCGCGGCCGTCGAGCGCCTGATCGTCCAACTCTCCGACGAGCTGAGAGTGACCTCCGTCATCGTGACTCACGACATCGAAGGCGGTCTCGAGATGTGCGATCGGGTAGCCATGCTTCATAGCGGGGTGCTCCGCTTCATCGGGACCCCGGAGGAGTTTCGCGCGAGTGACGACAGAGTCGTTCGTGCCTTCGAGAATCGCGCCGCTGCCATGGCGGCCCTGGAAACGGCAGAGATGTGATGACGGATAGGGAGCTTCCCAGCAATGGTGGAACGTCGCGCCAGCGGCCAAGCGAGAAGGAACTCCAGCGTGCTACCCCGGCGACGACGGGGGGCAGGGAGGTCCGGGTTGGATTCTTCGTCCTCCTTGGCTTTGCCGCTTCAATCGTTCTCCTCTTCCTGCTGACCGATCCGGCGGCCTTTCGGGGGCGCTACATGATCGTCACCGAGATGGAAGATGCCGGAGGGGTTCGCCGTGGGGATCCCGTCCAGATGCGAGGCGTAAACGTGGGACGGGTACGTGACTTCCAGATCCAGCCGCCCGGTGTGGCGATCACCCTTGAGGTGAACGGGCGGTGGGAGATCCCTTCCGACTCCCGGGCGCGGCTTGGAGGTACCGGGATCTTCGGTGGCCGGACCGTGGAAATCGTGCGCGGGGAATCCACCTCGATTCTTTCGGATGGCGACGTCATACCGGGAGACGTGACAGACGGACTCATGGAGCTGATCGATGAACTCGGCGGGGACGCCCGGGTCATCGTCGGTCAGATGCGCGAACTGCTCAGCGACTCGACGGTGATGCATCTCCAGGGTTCGGCGGCGGGCATGGAGAGAACCGTGTCTGCTCTCGCGGAACTCATCGATGAGCAGCGCGGCGAGTTGCGCGAGCTCATGGCGGCGTTGCGAGGCACTGCCGGGAGGGCCGACGCGTTCATGGCCGATGCCGACCTCGCTGCGCTCATCGCCCGTGCCGACTCCTCCCTTCGGGTCGTGGAAGTCGCAGGACAGAGCGTGGGCCGAAGCTCTGGCACACTGGAGCGGATCCTCGCGAGGATCGAGGCTGGAGAGGGAACCCTCGGGGAGCTGACCGCCTCGGACGAACTCTACCGCAATCTCAACGAGGCAGTTCTCGCGCTTCTCCTGCTTGCGGAGGATGTACGCGAGAACCCGCTCCGCTACATCCGCCTCAGGATCTTCTGAGGGAGGGCTGGAGCAGAGCGGGTTCTCGTTCGCCGAGGCCTTGGCCGCGGTCAGGGGGAGGGCTTTCTTCCGGGGTTACCAGCCGGGAGTGAGCTGAAACCCCCAGTGCGCGCCCTTCTGAGGGCGCTGCCAGGGGTACACATAGTGCACCTCGAGAATCATCAGGCCCATGAGGTTGAAACGGGCCCCGGTGCCCGTGCTGAAGACGGGAATGCGCTCGTCCGAGTCTCGTTCCCACCGAAAGCTGGCAGGATTCTCGTCATCCCAAGCAACGCCGGCATCCGAGAAGACGAAGAATTCGGTCGGAATGAAGCCGAAGCTGAAGACCCCGAACTGATCCGTACCGACCAGAGGGACCCGGACCTCGGCGCTCGCAAGCCCGAGGCGTTGACCGAACAGGCGGTCGAAGGCCGGACACCCGCCCGTCGTTGGAGACGCCGTTCCGCACTCGAGACGTGGTTCGAACGAGTATCCGGAGTATCCCCGGACAAAGGTCTCCCACCCGAGGAAGAATGGCTGCAGCAGGTCGTCGTGCATGTCACGGCCGTAGCGTCCCCGGTGCGTGGCCCTGACGCCGATCGTGAGGTGACGCTCCGGATTGAAGTAGCGGCGGTAGTCCAAGGTCAGGGTCTGGAAGTTCAGGGTCCCCGCCGTGTTGGCAATCTCCGCCCGGTAGCGGGTTCCTCGCACGGGAGAGGTGAACCCGAAGTAGGAGTTGTCACCCACAAGCGCGACGGAACTCTCGAACAGGTTGACCGGGTCGGGTTCAGTCTCGGGAGAGTCCTCGATCGTTCGATCACGAAGGCGCCCGAATTCGTCAAATACCAGAATCTCCTGCTCGATGTCGAAGCCGTACCGCACAAGCCCCGCTGCCATGTCGACCCGACGGGTCGTCGAAAAAGGGTACGACGCCAGCCCGAGTGCCTGTGTTTCGAAGATGCGATACCGCTCCTGCACGAAGTTCTGCCAGCCGGTCGACGGGTCCCTGAATCCGTAGCTGCGGACAGAGAGGAATGGGGTCCGGCCACCTGCAACCCCCCAGTTCCAGCGTCTCTCGAGGTTCTGATAGATGAATTGTCCTCCGAGGTCCTTCACGGTCCCCTGTGCCTGGACCGCGACACCCAGTAGGCGGTTCCCGAGCATGTCCGAGAAAAAGGCCGCAGCCGAGCCGCTCACGAAGGTGCCAAACTGGCTTGAGGACACCCCGAGGGAGGGCTGTCCCAACCAGTCGAGGGAAAGGTCCGGGCTGTATCGCTCGGAAACCCGTTCGGAGTAGGTCCCGGGCTCAGCGAGAGCCGTCATGGGATCGGCCAGGTACGTGGCAACCCTTGAGGGGACTGCGGTTTCGCCCGGAGGGAGCATGCGCCCGCGGGCATCCATGGCTTCGGCGACTGTGCGGGTGCGGTCCACTTCCTGGGAGTCCATCGAATAGACGTGGAACTCGAACTCGTCGAATAC
>SLDT01000099.1 GCA_007125125.1 Gemmatimonadota bacterium
CGGGCCGTGACATGCCCGATCTCGTGGCCCACGATCCCCGCGACCTCGGCATCGGAGTTGAGGTGCGCGAGGATCCCCCGTGTCATGTAGACGAAGCCGCCCGGGAGGGCGAAGGCATTGATCGTGGGATCGTCGAGGACCCGGAAGGTCCAGGGGAGGTCGGGGCGCTCCGAGATCGCCGCCATCCGCTGCCCCATCTCGTCGAGCCATGCCTGAAGCTCGGGGTCGTCGACGACCCCGAGCGAGGCGGTGATGTCGCGGTCGGCCTCCCGGCCGAGCTGGATCTCCTGGCTCTCCGAGAAGAGGACGAACTGCCGCTGGCCCGTGACCGGGTTCACGGCGCACCCCTGGAGGAGGGGGGCAGCCATGACCCCGGTCAGGGCCAGGGCGAGAAAGGGAGCCCTGAGGCGCATCCCTATCCCCGGGTCCGGCTCAGGAGGGCTCCAGGCGCACGATCTTGCTCGTGGCCCCGCCCCGGTCGTCCGTCGCGAGGTAGATGTAACCGTCCGGCCCCTGACGTACGTCGCGGATCCGCGCCAGTCCACGTGCGAGGGTCTCCTCGTTCACGACCCGGTTCCCGTCCATCGTGAGGCGGGCGACCTGCTGCCCGGCGAGACCGCCGGCGAAGATGTTCCCCCTCCAGCTCGGGAAGCGATCTCCCGTGTAGATCATGAGCCCGGAAGTCGCGATCGAGGGGGTCCAGTGCGTCACCGGCTGCTCCATCCCGTCCCGGTGCGTGCTCGGGTGAATCGGAGAGCCCGATCGATAGTTCACCCCGTAGCCGATCACCGGCCAGCCATAGTTCACCCCGGGCTGGATCAGGTTCAGCTCGTCGCCCCCCTGCGGCCCATGCTCCGTCTGCCAGACCTCGTTCGTCTCCGGATGGATCGCCATTCCCTGCGCATTCCGGTGCCCGTAGCTCCAGATCTCCGGGAGCACGTCGTCGCGTCCGACGAAGGGGTTGTCGTCCGGCACGCGCCCGTCGTCGTGGAGCCGCACCGTCGTTCCGATGTGGTTCGTGAGGTCCTGGGCCGGATGCGCGAGGAGCGCCTCCGTGTTCCCGGTGGGCGGAACCTGCCGGTCTCCGATCGTGACGAAGAGGTATCCGTCCCGGTCGAAGGCCAGTCGGGAACCGTGGTGTCCCCTCCCACCCCGCCATGCCTCGGCCTCGAAGATCTCGTCCACGTTGTGGAGCGCGTCATCGCGGAACTCCGCACGGATCACGGCCGTCGTTCCCTCCGACCCGTCGGCGCTCGGCTTCGAGTAGCTGATGTATACGAGGCGGTTGTTCTCGAAGTCGGGATGGAGAATCAGGTCGAGAAGCCCGCCCTGTCCGCCGGCACGCACCTCGGGCAGTCCAGGCACGGGATCCGGCAGGAGTTCGCCGTTGCGGACGATCCGCACCCGCCCCGGGCGCTCAGTGACGAGCATGTCTCCTCCGGGGACGAAGGCAATCGCCCACGGGTTCTCGAGTCCCTCCACCACCGTCACGACGCGGTAGTCGTAGTGCTCGGAGGTGCGGACCTCGACCTCGACCTGACCTGCCGGCTCCGGCGCCGCCTCGGCCCCGGACTCGCATCCGGCGAGGGCAATCGGAAGGGCCGCGGCCAGCGCCAGCCTACGAAGGGGCAGCTGCTTCATCGTCTCAACTCCGTGATCGGGATCAACGTTCCGCGGTACCTGTGCGCACCGCGGGGTGGGGACCGTGGGAGTTACCCGCGTCCCCTGCAAGGGTTCACACCCCCCGCCCCTGCCGGTTCCACGAAGGAGGGTGGCGGTGCCTCAGAAGCGGGGAGCCACGAGAAGGGCGTTCGTGTAGAGCTGCCGCCCCGAGTACCAGAACATCCGGAAGAGCGGGTCGTCGGCGAAGAGGATCACCCGACCCGATCCGAGCCGCCGCTCTGCGAGCCATGTGCTCCGGTCGAGCCGCTCGAGGTTGGCCTCCGAGATGACACCGGAGATCCGGTCGAGGCCCTCGGGGAGGTGCGCCACGCTCTCGAAGCGTGTCGAGGGCTCGAAGGTCGTCCCGGCCGAGAGCACGAAGATCCGGTCGAGATGGCCATCGGCGGCGGCCCCGTGCGCGAGCGGGTGGTCCGGATCGAGCGCGGCTTTCAGGATCGTACCCGGGATGCGCTCCTGCCAGCGCTCGATCTCGCGCTCCTCGCGCGTCCGAAGCGCCCGCTGCAGCCGTTCGTCACGTCCCGGATCGCCGTCGTCGAGCGCCGTACGCTCCTCGATCTCGGCGAGGGGCTCGGCAAGCCGGTGGGCGGCAGTACCCACGGCCACGAGCGTTCCTCCGGCCCGGATCCATCCCCGCAGCGCGTCCATGCCCCCGCCCCCGAGCCGCCCCGTAGGGTTCCCCGGCGGCACCACGATGACGTCGTAGACGGAGAGGTCGAGCGACGAGACATCATCGACATTCACCGCGTCGAAGGGAATGTCGAGAACCTGCTCGAGGAAGAACCAGTGGGTCCCGTAGCCGTTTGCCGTCGTGCCCTCACCTCCGAGGAGCGCGATTCTCGGAAGCACGAGGGGCGCGGCGTCGTTCGTGCCCAGGTCCGGCCCACCCGTCACCCGTCCCGTCGAGATCGGGGTCACGCGCGCCGCGAGTCCACTCTCCCGGAGCATGTCGTCGAGCGCCTCGTTCCGGCCCTGCGGGAAGAAGAGGGTTCCGCGCGGCCACGCGGCCTCGGCGGTCGAGAAGGAGTCGGCCATCGCGAGCACCCGGCCTCCTCCCTCGAGAAAGCGGACGAGTTCCGGCGCATGGTCGAACGAAGGCTCGAGCAGGTACCCGAAGCTCCCTCCCGGACGAAGCTCTGCTCCCCCCCGCTCGGGCAACGCCTCGACCGGCTCCCAGCTCCCCGCCTGCGCCCCGCGCCCCGAGTGGGCCTCGACCCCGTAGGCATAAGGGAGCGCCCAGGCAGTGATGTCATAGGACGAAGTCCCCTCGAGGAGGTTGTCCGGACGCAGGAGGGCACCGGCCAGCCTTCCTCTCGGCTGACGGGCCCGGATCCGATAGCTCCCCTCGGGGAGGATGCTCCGCCCCTCGAAGCCGGGATGGGGCTCGAGCTCGAGGCTCACCTCCGCGGTCGCGCGCTCAACCTCGATCTCGTGCATGCGCAGGAGCCGGACGAGTGCGTCGGCCCGGCTGGGATCCTCGCCCGGGACGAGGTAGGTGTCGTCGAGTCCCTCGTCGATCTGGCGGTGGAAGCCCGCAAAACCGAACAAAAGTTCTGTTTTGCCCTCGGCCGCGACGCGCAGGGTCGCGTTCCCCGTCGTGCGGTGCCCGAAGGCGCGGTCGCGCAGGGTCAGGATCGTCCCGTCGGGCCGCTCGATCTGGCGCCCGCCGAAGCCGCCTCCGGACTGCTCGTACGTCATCCCGATCGCCCCCAGGAGGGAGGGCCAGGAGTCGCCGTAGCCGGGGTAGAAGAGGTCGAAGTTCTGCCCCGTGTAGTAGAGGAGCCCCTCCCGGTCCATCGCCTCGGCGTTCCCCGCGCCGAAGCGCTCGCCCCACTCCAGGATGTGCTCGGGGAAGATGTCGTTGATCGGCTCCGCGGCGGGGAAGAAGAAGTAGCTCGAGCGGTAGCCCATCTCGTGGAAGTCGACGTGGACCTGCGGGTTGTAGCGGTGGAAGCGCACGAGACGGTCCCGTGTCTCCTGCTGGCTGAGCCAGGCCCAGTCGCGGTTCAGGTCGAAGAGGTAGTGGTTCACCCTCCCCCCCGGCCAGGGCTCCCGCCGCTCGCGGATCTCCGTGTTCGTGTTTGGCCGGAGCTGAGCGTTCGCCGTGTAGAAGTTCACGTAGCGGTCACGCCCGTCGGGGTTCGCGACCGGGTCCATGACGACGATCACCGAGTCGAGGACCCCCGCCACGGAAGCATCGCCCGAGGCGAGGTCGTAGGCGGTCCACATCGCCGCTTCGGGCGAGGAGCTCTCGTTCCCGTGCACCGCGTAGGTGAAGTAGAGAATCGCGGGGATCGACGCCGCGATCTCACCTGCCCGCTCCTCGGAGGTCTCCGGATTCATGAGCTCGCGATTCAGCGCGAGGATTTCGTCGAGGCGCGCCCGGTGCTCCGGGAGGGCGAACAGCGCCTGGACGAGGGGGCGCCCTTCGATCGTCGTCCCGTACGTGTCGACGCTCACGAGCTCGGAGGCCTCGGCGAGGGCGCGGAAGTAGCGCTCGACCCCGGCCGTGGTCGTGAACCGGTCCCCGATCTCGTAGCCGAGCACCTCGGCGGGCGAGGGCACCTGCTGGGCACCGGCCTCTTCTGCGGGCGGGAAGAAGGCAAGGAGGGCGAGGCCGAGGACGAGGGCAGCGGCCCCCCGCGCGGGGAATGCGGGACGGGACGGTCGGATCATGGGTCGGCGGTCGGAGTGGGACGTAGCATCGGGGTCGCGCGGCCCGGGCCCCGGGCGGCAACGCAGACAAGCGGAAAAAGGTATCCTCGCGGGTAGCCCCCGGGCAACTCCCGCCCGACCCTTGCCCGTCCTCGCCGGCGGCCCGACCCGCCGCCCCTGCACGCCTTGACCCGAACCCGCCCCCCGCACGACCTTGGAGGAGTGGCGCAGGCCCTTCCCGCCGCGCGGGGGGCCCCGCCCGAACACCCTTCTTCCCGAGACGATGCCCCGACACGCTCGATCACTCCTCACCGGAGCCCTGCTCGCCCTGCTCCTCCTCGTGCCCTCGGGGTGCGACAGGGACTTCCCCTCGTCGGAGGGAAGGGCACCGATCGACCGGGCCACCTTCGTGGATACCTTCGTCGAGCTCCGCCTTGCCGCCGTTCGGAGCGGGCGGGTCGACCTCCCGGCCGAAGAACGGGAGCGGGTGCTCCGCGAGCAGGGGGTCAGCGAGGGAGAGCTGCGCGCCTTCATTGAAGTCCACGGGCGCAACGTCCCCTACATGAACGAGCTCTGGCGCGAGGTCGAGCAGCGATTCGAGGCCGCCCGCTCGCCCGACGAACTGCGCCCCGACCCCGGTCCTCAGCCCGAGTTCGAGGTCAGAACGCCCGGAAGCTGATCCCGATCGCGACCGCATCGCGGTCGCCGAGGGTGCCGGCGAAGCGAACGGCCCAGCCTGGGTCGAAGGAGATGTCGATCCCCAGTTCCACGACGAAGCCCAGGCGCAGGCTTCTGTCCGGGCGGTCGTCCCCGAACCAGGCGTCAAGGACGACGCGCGGGCCGAAGTTCGGGTTGAACCAGACGCCATCGGCCTCGAAGTCACGCCCGAGCGTGAACCCGAGTGGGAAGGAGACGAGAATGTCTTCTCCGACACCCAGGCCGCCGCCGGCGACCCAGCCCATGTCGAGGGGAAACTCGGTCGAGCGCGCCAGGAGCATCCCCGATGCGTCGATCCCCCCGAAGACTGTCAGCCGATCGCCCTGGCCCTCGGCGAGGCCCAGGCGGTACCCCGTTCCCGGACCGGTCGAGCGCCTCCAGGTCGTCATGACCGCGATCCCCTGCCCCGGGGAGGGGTCGCTCAGGTAGAGCCCCCACCCCCCTGGCGAGGCGGGCGACACCATGAGGGGGCCATCCCACCCCACCTGGGCCTCCAGGAGCCCCGAGGGCAGGGCAAGCGCGACGAGGGCGACAAGGGCGAACGCTCGCCCTCTGGGGGGCCGGGAAGGAGGCTTCATCGGTTCACTCCCATTCGATCGTGGCCGGAGGCTTCGAACTGACGTCGTACGTGACCCTGTTCACCCCGGAGACCTCGTTGATGATCCGGGTCGAGATCCGGCCCAGTACGTCGTGCGGAAAGGGGTACCAGTCGGCGGTCATCCCGTCGCGCGAGGTCACCGCCCGCAGCGCGATCACATTCTCGTAGGTGCGTCCGTCGCCCATGACTCCCACGGAGCGCACCGGCAGGAGGACGGCGAAGGCCTGCCAGATCTCGTCGTAGAGCCCCGCCTCGCGGATCTCCTCGAGGTAGATCGCATCGGCCTCGCGGAGCACGGCGAGGCGCTCCTCGTGCAC
This sequence comes from Gemmatimonadota bacterium, assembly GCA_007125125.1. Lineage (GTDB taxonomy): Bacteria > Gemmatimonadota > Gemmatimonadetes > Longimicrobiales > Gaopeijiaceae > SLDT01. Next base: position 5,968 of record SLDT01000099.1, read on the forward strand.
CTCGCCGAGGACGCGAATTCCGAGCCCCGGTCCCGGGAAGGGATGCCGGCCCACGAAGTCCTCCGGGAGCCCGAGCTCCCGCCCCACGTTGCGCACCTCGTCCTTGAAGAGCTCGCGCAGGGGCTCGATCAGCTCGAAGGGCATGTCCTCGGGGAGCCCTCCCACGTTGTGGTGCGTCTTGATCGTCACGGAAGGGCCCCCCGTCGAGACGGACTCGATGACATCGGGGTACAAGGTCCCCTGCACGAGGAAGCGGGCATCCCTTCCCTGTTCCTCGGCGCTCCGCTCGAAGACCCGGATGAAGGTGTTCCCGATCGCCTTCCGCTTTGCCTCGGGCTCCGTGATCCCCTCGAGCGCGGCGAGGAACTCCTCGCGGGCATCCACGACCACGAGCCGGATTCCCATGTGTCGCTTGAAGGTGCGCTCCACGCTCTCCCGCTCCCCCTTTCGCAGGAGCCCGTTGTCGACGAAGATGCAGGTCAGGCGGTCCCCGATCGCGCGGTGCACGAGGGTCGCCGCGACCGAGGAGTCGACCCCGCCCGAGAGCCCGCAAATCACCTCGGCATCGCCCGCCACTTCCCGAACCCGGGCGACCGACTCCTCGATGAAGGCTCCGGGCGTCCAGGTGGGCTCGCATCCCGCGACCCGGAAGAGGAAGTTCGAGATGATCTCCTCGCCCCGGACCGTGTGAGCCACCTCCGGGTGGAACTGCACTCCGTAGACCTCCCGGTCGACCGCGCGGAAGGCCGCCATGGGGAGGGTCCGCGTCGAGGCGAGAACCCGGTACCCGGGGGGCGGCTCGTCGACATGGTCCCCGTGGGAGCACCAGACCCGCGTCGACTCGGCCGGGTCGAAGCCCTCGAAGAGGTCGCCCGTCTCCGCCACCCGCATCTCGGCCCGCCCGTATTCCCGCGTCCCGTTGTGTACCCGCCCCCCCTCGAGGTGCGCGATGAGCTGCATCCCGTAGCAGATCCCGAGGATCGGGATCCCGCTCCGCAGGAGCTCCGCATCGACCGAGGGCACGTCGGGGTCGTAGACCGACGAAGGGCCCCCCGAGAGGATGATCGCGCGGGGGTTCCAATCCCGGATCCACTCGAGGCTCCGGGTCGGTGGATGGATCTCGCAGAAGACACGCTCCTCGCGGATCCTTCGGGCGATGAGCTGCGTGTACTGCGAGCCGTAGTCCAGGATCAGAACCCGGTCGTGCGTCTTCTGGTCGGTCATCTCGTCTCCTCTTGGCAGTTCCCGGCCTGCTCCCGGATCAGTACGCCCTGGCCCACATCACCTCCATCGTCGCCTGTCCCCCCCCGATGCACCGGGTCGGCGTCACCTCGGAGCGGAAGTCCTCGTCGGGAATGCAGCGCAGCGTCGCCTTCGTCTCGGCCTTGACCCGCTCCTCGACCGCCGGGTCCCCGCTCCATCCGGTGTAGACGAAGCCCCCCGGACCCTCCAGGATCTCCTTCAGCTCCTCGAAGGAGTTCACCCCCCGGTGCGAGTGCGCCTCCCGCCGGGCACGCGCCCGCTCGAGGAGCTCGCCCTGGAAGACCTCGAGGAGTGCCGGCATCCGCTCGATCGCCTCCGACTCCGGGATGAAGACCTTCCGGTCTTCGCCCTCCGGCGTGACCCTCCGCACCAGGACGACCTGCTCCTTCGCGAGGTCGCGCGGGCCGATCTCAAGGCGGAAGGGGACACCCTTTCGCTCCCACTCGTAGTACTTCGCCCCGGGGTTCAGGTGGTCGCGGTCGTCGACCCGGACCCGCACCCCGCGCTCCGCGAAGGCCGCCTTCAGGGCGTGGGCCTTCTCCACGACGGCGACCCGCTCCTCGTCCTTGCGGAAGATCGGGACGATCACGACCTGCACGGGGGCGAGGCGCGGTGGCACGACGATCCCGGCGTCGTCGCCGTGCGTCATGACGAGCCCCCCGACAAGGCGGGTCGAGACCCCCCAGGAGGTGTTCCAGGCATACTCCTCCGTGCCCTCCTCGCTCTGGAAGGTGAGGCCGAACTGCTTCGAGAAGTTCTGTCCCAGATGGTGTGAGGTTCCGGCCTGGAGCGCCCGCCGGTCCTGCATCATCGCCTCGCAGGTGTAGGTGCGCACCGCCCCGGCGAACTTCTCGGCATCACTCTTCAGCCCCGTTACCACGGGCATCGCGATGAACTCTTCCATGAAGCGCCGATAGACGCCGAGCATGCGGAGCGTCTCTTCCTGCGCCTCCTCGTCCGTGGCGTGCGCGGTGTGCCCCTCCTGCCAGAGGAACTCGGCCGTGCGCAGGAAGAGGCGGGTGCGGAGCTCCCACCGCATCACGTTCGCCCACTGGTTCAGGAGAATCGGAAGGTCCCGGTACGACTGCACCCACTTCGCGTACATCGAGTAGATGATTGTCTCCGAGGTCGGGCGCACGACGAGAGGCTCCTCGAGCTCCTTGCCCCCCGCATGCGTCACGACTGCGAGCTCGGGCTTGAATCCCGCCACGTGCTCCTTCTCCCGCTCGATGAAGCTCATCGGGATCAGGAGGGGGAAGTACGCGTTCTCGTGACCGGTCTCCTTGAACATGTCGTCGAGGGCGCGCTGCATGTTCTCCCAGATCCCGTACCCCCAGGGCCGGATCACCATGCTCCCGCGCACGGGCGAATGATCGGCCAGCTCGGCGCGCTGGACCACTTCGTTGTACCACGCGCTGAAATCTTCGGCGCGGGGGGTGAGCTTCTTGTCGTCGGACATTTAGGTTCCGTCTCGTTTGCGTTGGGTTCCGGATCGGTCGGAAGTGCCCTCGCCCCGACGCTCCCGTGCGAAGACGGCGAGGCCAGGGAGCACGAGGAGGAGCACGGAGGCCACCCCCCACGTCAGTCGGAAGGGGAGCTCGGCGCTCCGGTTCAGGAAGAAGGCCACGACGGCACCCCCGAGGAGCGCGACGACGAGCGCGGCGCCGAACATCACGAGTTCGAGCGCGTTCAGGCGCCGGATCGCTCGGTCCATCTCGTGCCGCGTCCCCTCGAAGCCGTCTCCCTCTCCCAAGGGCTCAGCTCCCGGGGTTGGTGGTCGCGAGTAGCGAGACAAGCTCTCGCTCCTCTTCGTTCCCGCTCTGCATGTCCCGGACGAGGGCGACCCCGCGGGCCACCTCGTCGGGCCCGACGACGATGACCTCGCGCGCCCCCTCGGACGCGGCCTGGGAGAACTGCTTGCGAACCGAGGTCGGGCGCAGCGCGTAGAGCGCCGAGTGGCCCCGGAGCCGCTGGGCCGCTGCAACCCTGCGCGCGAGTGCATGCTGCTCCTCCCCGATCGCCACGACGTAGAGGTCGACCTCGCGCCCGTACTCCGGGGCGAGACCCCGTTCGCGGAGGAGCTCACCAAGGACGACGTCGCCCATCCCGAAGCCGACCGCACCCAGGGGCTCGCCCCCCACGAGTTCGAGGAGACGGTCGTAGCGTCCCCCGCCGCAGATCGCCCGGAACTCGCCCTGCCGGTCGAAGATCTCGAAGACAATTCCCGTGTAGTAGGCGAGCCCGCGCACGATCGTGAGGTCGAACTCGACGAAGCTCCCCAGCCCGAGGTCGGCCACGACGTCGAAGAAGCGGCGCACCTCGGCGAGGGGGGCCGCCACCGCCGGGTCGTCCCCGAAGCGGGCCTCGACCGCCTCGAGCCCGGGCTCCTCGAAGAGCGAGAGAACTCCCTCGACCGCCCGCGCGTCGAGTCCGACCTCCTCGACCAGCCGTTCCCGGGTCCGCTCGCGCGGCTCCCGCTCGACCTTGTCCACGACGGCGTAGGCACCGGGCAGCGAGGCATCCGGGACCCCGGCACTCGCGAGGAGCGCCGAGAGGAGCCGCCGGTCCGAGACCCGGGCTCGGATCTGGTCGGCCCCGAGCCCGAGTTCGCGCAGCCCGTCCAGGGCGACCGCGAGGACCTCGGCATCGGCCTCGACACCCTCGTCCCCGATCAGGTCCACATTCCACTGGAAGTGCTCCCGCAGCCGCCCCCGCTGCTGCCGCTCGTAGCGGAAGAGCTGCGGCATCGAGAACCATCGGATCGGCTTCGGCATGGCACGACTCCGCTCCCCCAGAATCCGGGCGAGGGACGGGGTCATCTCGGGCCTGAGCGAGATCTCCCTTCCTCCCTTGTCCGTGAAGTTGTAGAGCTGGCCGACGATCTCATCCCCGCTCTTTCCGGTGTAGAGCTCGAGGGGCTCGAGGGGGGGGCCGTCATACTCCTCAAAGCCGTAGCGCCGGGAGACCCGGCGCCACGCATCGAAGAGCTGGTTTCGGAGGGCCAGCTCCCCGGGCGTGAAGTCTCGGAATCCGGGAAGTCTGGCGTACTCTCTGGCATTCGTCATGGGGCGAATCTACCCGAATTCGAAGGCCACGGGCAAGGCTTCGCGGGGGATGCGATCGAGGGTCCGGAGGGCATCCCCCACAATTGCGAACGAGCCGGTCACGACCCCGGAGGCTCCAGCCCGGACCTCGTCCCGCACCCGCGCGAGCGCCTCGTCGAACGAAGGGATGGCCTCGGCCTCAATCCCGCTCGGGAGCGCCTCGAGGGCAGGGGTCGCGCGCCAGCGCCGATCCTCGGCCGCCGACGGGGGTTCGGTCAGGATCACCCGGTCCGCCGCGTCGGCGAGGAGGGGGAGTGCAGCCGCATGGTCCTTGTCGTTCAGCATCCCGACGAGCGCGATGCGTGGCCCGGGGAGACCGACCCGGTCGAGGGTCGAGGCGAGCGCCGTCATCGCGGCGGGGTTGTGCGCCACGTCGAGGACCCAGAGACCGTGGCCCTCACGCTCGACCTGGAAGCGTCCCGGGACCCTCGCACGCGCCACCCCTTCGACCACGGCCCGCCCCGGGACACGGAGCCGCGGCGGGAGCGCCTCCAGGGAGCGAACGGCGAGGGCGATGTTCGTGAGCTGGTGCCTTCCCACCATGGGCGAGGTGAGTTCGAGGCGTCCCCAGCGCCGGGTCTGGAGCGAGAGGCGCACCCCCTCGAGCGAGACCTCGCCCGGCGGATCGGCGACCCGGAAGAGAGGCACGCCCAGGGTCGCCGCCTCGGCCCGCAGGGTGTCCAGAACCCGTCCGTCGAGCGACGCCGTGAAGGCGGGCACCCCCGGCTTCAGAATCCCGGCCTTCTCGCGCGCAATCGCTTCGAGCGTGTCGCCAAGCATGGCCCGGTGTTCGAGCGCCACGTTCGTGATCGCGGTGAGGACGGGCGAGACGAGGTTCGTGGCGTCGAGCCGGCCGCCCATACCCACCTCGACGACCGCCACATCGACCCCGGCACGTTCGAGAGCGAGAAAGGCGACCGCGGTCGAGGCCTCGAAGAGAGTCGCACCCTCCCGCAGGATCCGGGGTCGCAGCTCGGAGGCGCACTCCTCGAGGACCGCATCCGGAAGGGGGTGACCGTCGACGAGGACCCGTTCGCGAAAGCTGATGAGGTGCGGGGAAGTGTAGAGCCCCACGCGGAATCCCGCTTCCTCGAGGACACAGGCCCAGATCCGGGCAACCGAGCCCTTTCCATTCGTTCCGCCGACATGGAGCACCGGGGTCGATCGGAGCGGATGCCCGGCCTGCCCGAGAAGCGCCTCGACCCGCGAGAGGCCCCACTCGACTCGGGTTGGAAGGGTGGGAAAGAGCCGGGCCGCCAGAGCGTCTGCCTCCGGCGGCCCGGGAATCGCCGGCGGTGGTTCCGCCCCCACCTCCCTCATCGCTCGGCGGGCTCCGGGGTCGTGGGGGCCCACATGTGCCGGAGGAGTCGCACGACGAGCTCGCGCAGCTCGCGCCGATCCGCGACCCGGTCGACCATCCCGTGCTCGAGGAGGAACTCCGAGCGCTGGAACCCGTCGGGGAGCTCCTGCTTGATCGTCTCCTCGATCACGCGCGGACCCGCGAAGCCGATCAGGGCCCGCGGCTCGGCGATGTTCACGTCACCCAGCATCGCGAAGGAGGCGGTGACCCCACCCGTCGTCGGATGCGTCAGGATCGAGAAGAAGGGGATCCCCGCCTCGTGGAGCTCGGCCAGAACCGCCGACGTCTTCGCCATCTGCATGAGGGAGTAGATCCCCTCCATCATCCGGGCCCCGCCCGACGCCGAAACGATCAGGAAGGGGCGCTCCTCGGAGAGGGCCACACGCCCGGCCCGGGCGATCTTCTCGCCCACGACCGAGCCCATCGAACCCCCGATGAAGGCGAAGTCCATGACCGCGAGGGCGATCGGCACACCCTCGAGGGTGGCTCGCCCCGAGAGGAGCGCGTCGCCGCGCGAGGTCTTCTTCTCGGCCGCCCGCACCCGGTCCCGGTAAGGCTTCAGGTCGGTGAAGTCGAGGGGGTCCGCGCTCCGGAGCCCGGGATCCATCTCCTCGAAGGAGCCCTCGTCGGTCAGGATCCGCACGTAGACGTCGGCGGGAACGATGAAGTGGTGCCCGCACTCGGGGCAGACGTGCAGGTTGCGGGAGAGCTTCTCCCGGTAGAGGATCTCGCCGCATCCCTCGCACTTCTCGAAGACGTCGGACGGGACGTCGCGACGGTCGTCCGAGGTCAGCGGTTTCTTCGGCTTTCGGAACCAGGCCATCCGTCGATGCTCCCCATGCGTTGCCCGCTGGTGTGGTCAGCTCTCCTCGCGCGCCAGCCGCACGGCCAGCGCGGTGAAGATCCAGCAGGTCAGGAGAAAGGTGCCCCCGTAACTCAGGAACGGGAGCGGGATCCCCGTGATCGGGACCAGGCCCACCGTCATTCCCACATTGATGACGATGTGGACCAGCCAAGTTCCGAAGATACCGAAGAGGACGAGGCCGGCAAAGGGATCTGCCGCCTTCTCGGCAAGTCGGATCAGTCGAAGGAGCAGAAAGGTGAAGGCCGCGAGCACGAGCGCGACCCCGATGAAGCCCAGTTCCTCGCCGACCACACTGAAGATGAAGTCGGTGTGCTGCTCGGGAAGAAAGTCGAGCCGCTTCTGCGTTCCCTGCGTGAAGCCCTTTCCCGTCAGTCCCCCGCTCCCGATTGCGACCTTCGACTGGATCAGGTTCCACCCAGCGCCCCGAGGATCCATCCCCGGATCCAGGAACACGAGGAGACGGTTCTTCTGGTACTCCGCAAGTCGGTTCCAGAGGGGCATCGCCACCGTCCCCGCCGCCAGATTCACGAGCACGACCGCGAGCGACTCGTGCAGGTAGAGCCGGTAGCGAGAGGCATACACGACGAGGGCGAGTCCGATGAAGTAGATCGACCAGACGAGGGTGCTGAACGAGAGGATGAGCGCGAGCCCGGGCGAGGCCAGGAGGGCGAGGAAGAGGAGTGGCGTCCCGGCCCAGTAGAGCCCGGCGAAGAGGATCCCCACGAAGGCGAGCGCCGTGCCCAGGTCCGGCTGGAGCACGACGAGGACGAGTGGGATCCCCATGAAGACCGCCGGTCCCAGGAGGTCGCGCAGACCCTGGGGGGGTGCCTCCCGCACGGCCAGGAGTCGCGCGAGCCCCAGAACCGCCGCAATCTTTGCGAACTCCGCCGGCTGGAAGCGGAGTCCGCCGATCCCGATCCAGCGCCCCACCCCCTCGGCGGTACCCGCCCCCGTCCCTACGACGAGGGTGGCCGCGAGAAGGAGCAGCGCAAGCCCGTAGGCCGGAAAGGCGGCCCATTCGACCCAGCGTGCCTTCACCTGCCACGACACGGTGAACACCGCGAGCGCAAGGATGAACCAGATGACCTGCCGACTCCAGGCGATGCTCGTGACCGGATTCGGGATGTTCAGCACCCCGGCCGAATAGATCATCGCGATACCGACGAGGGAGAGCCCGAAGGCTGTTCCGGTGAGGAGCGGGTCCCCCGCCCACCGGCGAAGCCAGTCCGTCATTCCGGGGCCCAGATCCAGGGGGCATTGATCCCGGCCGCGATGTGCTCCCCGCGCGTCTGGATCGAGTCGACGGGGATACCGTGCTTTCGCCGGAGATGGAAGTCCGCCGCCTTGGCCGCGATCGGTGCCGCCCCCCCGTCGGACTCCTCGAGGAGCACCACGATCACGATCTCGGGGTCTCCTCCGCGGGGCCCGACCATCCCCGCGAACCATGAGTGCGGTCGAACCCTTCCTCCCGTCGCCTGGGCGGTCCCGGTCTTCCCGACCAGGTCCCAGTGCTCGAGCCCGGAGAGAAAGGCAGTTCCCCCCGGTCGGGAGACCTGCCGCATTCCCGCGCGGAGGGCCTCGAGGCTGGCCGCCGAGAGATCCATGCTCCACCCCTCGACCGGGACCCCGACGAGGGCCTCGTCCCGGATGAGCCTCGGAGCGGGTGCACTCCCATCGCCCGCGAGCGCCAGGTAGAACTGCGCGATCTTCAGGGGGGTCTGGTCGTTCGGCCCACCCCCGATCGCAAGGCTCATGACCTCGTTCTCGGTCGGGGCGAACCCATGGGTCCTACGCCACCAGTCGAGACCATCGGGGAAACTCCCGGCCTGCTCGCGCGGAAGGTCGATCCCGCAGGTCCGGTTGAATCCCAGCCGATTCGACTCCGAGACGAAGCGCTCGAGGCCGATCCGGATCCCGAGCTGGTAGAAGTAGACGTTGCAGGAGACTGCGATCGCCTCGGCGAGGTCGATGTGTCCGTGCCCCTCGGGGCGCCAGCACCGCCGGCGGTCACCACGGAAGGTGAAGCTCCCGAAGCACCCTTCGGGCATGAGCTCTTCGGGCTGGACGACCCCGGCCTCCAGCCCGATCGCCGCGGTGGCCAGCTTCCAGGTCGAGGCCGGGGGGTAGCGTCCGACCACGGCCCGGTTGAAGAGGGGCTGCCCCGGGTCCTCGTTCAATTCCTGCCAGCGAGTCCTCGAGATGCCCCCGACGAATTCGTTCGGATCGATCGTCGGAGCGGAGTAGAGCGCCAGCACCCCCCCGTCGTCCACGTCCAGCGCGACGACCGCCCCCCGGATCGTGTCGGGGAAGATCCGGTGAATGAACTCGAGGAGTTCCAGGTCGAGGTTCAGGAAGAGCTCGTCGCCCGGGATCGCGGGCGCAGCCGCCTGCCCCTCGAAGGACCCGACCACCCGTCCCACCGCGTCGACCTCGATGTATCGCGTGCCCTGTACCCCCTGGAGGAACTCCTCGTACTGCCGCTCGAGCCCCTCCTTCCCGACGATCATCCCCTGCTCGTAGCCCGCGAAGCGAGGGCTCTCGAGCTCTGCGGCCGAGACCTCGCCGACATAGCCCAGGGCATGTCCCACGGCTGGTCCTCCGATGTAGCGGCGCCGGGGTCGCATTTCGAGGAAGACACCGGGAAAGTCCGGGCGCATCTCGGCCACTGCGGCTACCGCGTCGTAGTCGGCGTTGCCCAGCACGAGAAGGGGCTGCCGCCGGTTCAGCCGGGCCCGCTCGACGAGGCTCTCGATCCGCTCCTCATCGAGCGCCAGGTGGGGCGCGAGCCCCTCGAGGGTGGCCCGGATCGAATCGAGAGGGGCCGGGAAGAGGGAGATCGAGTAGGAGGGCACGTTGTCGGCGATGATCCGCCCGTAGCGATCGAAGATCGTCCCGCGGGGGGCGGGCTCCGGCAGCACCCGCAGGCGGTTGGAGTCCGACTGAAGCGCCCAGCTCGTTCCCCGTACGACCTGTGCCCGAAAGAAGGCCACGGCGAGAATCGCCATTAGGATCACGAGCACGACGGTCGCCCCACGGGCACGGAGGCGAAGCTCGAGCGGGTGTGTCTCCTTCATCGACCAGTCCTCGGGGAGATCATGCGGAGGGCTCCGAGCGCCAGGCCCCCGTCGCCAGGAGGAGCCCAATCCCTACCAAAGCAGCATACCCCGCGTCGACCGGTCCGTGCACGAGGAGGGTCACGAGCCCGTCCGGCCGCAGCTCGGGCCCGATGATGAGCCAGTGCAGGAGCCCCCGCACCCAGGTCCCGAGAAAGAGGTAGGAGACGAGAAAGACGAAGGTCTCCCCGACGAAGAGGTCGCGCGAGCGCGAGCCGAAGATCCCGAGGATCGTGCAGCTCAGCGCATTCGCGCCGAAGGCACGGATCGAGAAGGCGTCCTCGAGGAGCCCGAGCCCGAAGCCGATCGCCGCCGCGGGCCCCATCCGCACCTCCCGGGCCAGGAGGAGGATCCCCACCGTGAGCAGGTCCGGGGCCGCGCGGTCGAGACCGAAGCCGACGTGGAGGAGAAAGTGCAGGACCGGAAGCGCGACGAGGATCGTCCGGTAGAGGGTCCGCTGGTTCACCGCCCACCCCCCGCGGTGTCCGCCACGACGCTGTCGGGCGGGAGCACGGTGTCCGCGACCGGAAGGGTGTCGACCCCGGGCATCGCGTCCGCCCCCGGGACCGTGTCCGCGGCGAGGGTGTCGGGCAACTCGACCCAGTACTCGAGGAGGTCGGCCGCCGGGGTCCCCCGCTCCCCCGTGATCACGAGCACGTGGTCGACTTCCGCGGGGCGCACCGCCGGGCGCAACCAGTAGGCCCGCCCCCATCCCGCGTCGGTGCGGGCGAGGTCGGCGACGATACCCACGAGGATGCCGCGCGGGTAGATGCTTCCCCGCCCCGAGGTCACGACCTCGACCCCCTCGTCGAGGCTCGTGTAATACGGGATCCCGGCGAGGAGGAGCCGATCCTCCTCGCGGAAGTCCCCGGCCCGGGGCGAGACCATCCCGAAGGCCTCCCCGTCGACCGTCATCGCGCTGACCTCGAAGTCGGGGTGCGTCCAGTCGATCGCCACCGCGCTACCCGCTCCCACCTCCCTCACGAGCCCGAGGAGCCCTCCCGCCGCCACGACCGGGTCGTTCACCGCCACTCCGTCCCGGCTCCCCACGTCGAGGAGGAACATGCTCTGCGACCCCCGAGTCCCGGAGCGGATCACCGAGGCCGACACGAAGCCGGGGCCGGTGCGTTCCCGCAGTTCGAGAAGACCCCGCAGTCTCGCGTTCTCATCGGCCAGGGTGCGCTGCGATGCGAGGAGGGCCACGGCGGCATCGAGCTGGTCCTGGAGCTCGGCCAGCTCCCGCGCCCGGATACGGGTGTTCGTCACCGCCTCCTGCACCGCGATGAAGGGCCTGAGCACCGTCGAGCGCAGCCCCGCCCCGATCCCTTCCTGCACCCCTGCCGGAAGAGCCAGCAGGACGATCGCCATGGCCACGAAGAGCAGGGATAACCGCCAGTCCCGGCCCCGTACGGAGTCCATCGAATCGGGGTCGAAGGGTGGCATCGGCCTGCGGAGTGCTCGAAGTCGGGATCGAAGAGTGTGAAGAGAAGACTCGGGCCTTCGCGCCCTCCGGTCAGGTCGCGAGCACGTTGCGGTACTTCTGGATGTCGTCCAGAATCCGTCCCGCTCCCCGGACCACGCAGGTCAGCGGCTCCTCGTCGACATGGATCGGAAGGTTCGTCTCCTGGGTCAGGAGCCGGTCGAGCCCTCGAATCATCGCCCCCCCGCCGGTCATCACGATCCCGCGGTCCACGATGTCCGACGAGAGCTCGGGCGGGGTGATCTCGAGGGCCCGCCGCACGGCCTCGACGATCGCCTGGATCGGCTCCTGGATGCACTCCCGCACCTCCTCGGAGTGGACCGTCACCGTCTTCGGGATCCCCGAGACGAGGTCGCGCCCCTTCACATCCATCGTCCGTTCGTCGCCCGAGTCGAAGGCCGACCCGATCTGGATCTTCACCGCCTCGGCCGTCGGCTCCCCGATCAGGAGGTTGTAGCTCTTGCGGAGAAAGGTCACGATCGCCGCATCCAGCTCGTCGCCCCCCACCCGGATCGAGGTGTTCGAGACGATCCCGGAGAGCGCGATCACCGCGATCTCCGTCGTCCCCCCCCCGATGTCGATCACCATGTTCCCCGTCGGTGTCTCGATCGGCAGCCCCACCCCGATCGCCGCAGCCGTGGGCTCCGCGACCATGTACACCGCCTTCGCCCCCGCCGCCATCGCCGAGGAACGCACCGCCCGCCGCTCGAGCTCGGTGATCCCGGAGGGCACTCCCACGACCACCCGCGGCTTGATCTTGAAGATCCGCTTCGAGGTGACCTGCTTGAGAAAGTGCCGCAGCATCATCTCGGTCACGTCGACATCGGCGATCACCCCGTCCTTCAGGGGGCGCACCGCCTCGATGTTCTCGGGCGTGCGCCCGAGCATCCGCTTCGCTTCGAGCCCGATCCCGAGGATCTTCCTCGACCCCCGGTCCACCGCCACGACCGAGGGTTCGTTCAGGACGATCCCCTCTCCCTTCACATAGACGAGGGTGTTGGCGGTCCCGAGGTCGACGGCGATGTCATTGACGGGGACGAGTGAACCGGAGTTGAACCACTTCGAGAACGAAGCCAATGGAAGAACCGCTGGAGCCGATGGGGTGAGGGCGGTGGGCGCCCCTGCGCACCGCCCGCACGGCGGAGGAGGGGGGGCATGAAATCCGTTGTGGGCTCAGCCTCAGACCGAGCCCACGGATTGTAAAGGCGGAGGTGTTCCGGTGCAAGATGCGTTCCCATCGCCTCGGCCCCCGCCCCCCCTCCGGCGTGCCCGCCCGCTCAGCCCCGACCGGTGCTCCCGAAGCCGCCGGCCCCCCGCGCCGTCTCTCCGAGTTCGTCCGATTCCGCGAGTTCCGGGGCCTCGAAGCGGGCAAAGACGAGCTGCGCGATCCGCTCTCCCCGCTCGACCCGGAAGGGCTCCCCGGAGAGGTTCCGCAGGATCACCTTCACCTCGCCACGGTAGTCCGGGTCGATCGTGCCGGGTGCATTGGGAACAATGATCCCGCTCCGGAGCGCGAGCCCCGATCGCGGGCGCACCTGGCACTCCCACCCCGCCGGGAGCTCGAGCTGGAACCCGGTCGCCACCGCCCGCGCCTCGCCCGGACCCAGCTCGAAGCTCGCCTCGGCCGAGCGCACGTCGTAGCCGGCCGCCCCCTCGGTCGCCCGCGAGGGCAGGGGCAGCCCCTCTCCGTGAGGAAGGCGCCGGAGGCGGACCCGACCCCCGGCCGGCCCCGCCTCCGTCCCCCGCTCCGGGCTCATCCCTCGCCGAGCACCGTGCCGACGGGGACCCAGTCGAACCCGAAGGCCTCGGCCACCCCCTCATAGGTGATCCGGCCCCCGGCCATGTTCACCCCGAGCGCGAGCGCGGCGTCGGCCCGACACGCCGCGTTCCACCCCTCGTTCGCGAGCCGCACCGCATAGGGGAGCGTCGCGTTCGTCAGGGCGAGCGTCGAGGTCCGCGCCACCGCGCCCGGCATGTTCGCCACCGCGTAGTGGATGATGTCGTCGACCACGTAGATCGGGTCCTCGTGCGTCGTCGGGTAGATCGTCTCGACGCACCCGCCCTGGTCCACCGCCACGTCCACGATCACCGCCCCCGGCTGCATCAGCTTCAGGTCCTCGCGCTTCACGAGCGAGGGCGCCTTCTTCCCCGGGAGGAGCACCCCCCCGATCAGGAGGTCGGCCTTCGGAAGCTGCTCGCGGATGTTGTAGCGGTTCGAGTACAGGAGCTCGACATTCGCCGGCATCACGTCCGAGAGGTAGCGCAGCCGGGGGAGCGAGACGTCGAGGAGCGTCACATGCGCCCCGAAGCCCGCCGCCATCTTCGCCGCATTCGTCCCGACCACCCCGCCGCCCAGGATCACGACGCGCGCCGGAAGCACCCCGGGCACCCCCCCGAGGAGGAGCCCGCGCCCCCCGTAGAAGCGCTCGAGGTACTTCGCCCCCTCGAGCACCGAGAGCCGCCCCGCCACCTCCGACATCGGGGTCAGGAGGGGGAGCTCCCCACTCTCGAGCTGCACCGTCTCGTAGGCGATCGCGACCGAGCCCGAGTCCATCAGCGCCCGCGTCAGGGGCTCCGAGGCCGCGAAGTGGAAGTAGGTGAACAGGAGCTGCCCCTCGCGGATCCGCGGCCACTCCGGCTCGATCGGCTCCTTCACCTTCATGATCATCTCCGCGCGGGCCCAGACCTCCTCGGCGGTGTCGACCACCTCGGCCCCGGCCTCGCGGTAGAGGTCGTCGCCGAAGCCGCTCCCCTCCCCCGCACCCCGCTCGATCATGACCTGGTGCCCGTTGCGCACCATCGCCTCGACCCCTGCGGGCACGAGGGCGATCCGGTATTCGTTCGCCTTGATCTCCTTCGGTACCCCGATCAGCATCTCCCGCCCTCACCTCGTCCGAATGGGTATTCCGGGGGAAGGCACCGAGGGCCCTCCCGCTTCGTCGCGCGGCCGCCCGCCCGCCCCTTCCCGCGGGAAGAAGGCTCCGGGCCGGACGCAGCCAAATCTCGCCTCCCCCCCCGCCACGTCAAGGCAGGGGGACGGCGCACTTCATCGGGGCGCGGGTCCGAGCCGGACCACCGCCTGTGCCGCGGGGTCGAACCAGCGGGCCGCCGCCTCGGCGACCTGCGCCCGCGTGACCCCCTCGATCGTCGCGAGGAGGTCATCGAGGGTGAGCATGGGCTGGTCGTAGAGCGCAAAGCCCGCCAGGCGAAAGAGACGCGAGGAGGTCGACTCGAGCGAGAGCATGACCTGTCCCTTGACCTGGTCCTTCACCTCGCGGAGTTCGTCGGCCGAGAGCCCCTCGCGGTGCAGCCGGCCATACTCCTCGAGGATCGCCTCCTCGGCCCGGTCGGCCCACTCGGGACGCGTCCCCACGTAGACCCCGGCCATCCCCGCCTGTCCGTGGAAGGACTGGAAGGAGAACACCGAGTAAGCGAGCCCCATCTCCTCGCGAATGCGCTGAAAGAGCCGGGAGCTCATTCCTCCCCCGAAGGCCGACGAGAGGAGCACGAGGGGAAACCGGGCGGGATCGACGCGCCGGGGCGTTCGCGTCCCGAGCGTGATGTGGGTCTGTGCGGTCTCTCGCTCCACGAGACGCCGGGTGACCGGAGTCAGGAGCGAGGGTGGCTCGACCGCGGGTGCCTTCCCCCCGCCGATGCCCTGGAAGCGCTCCTCGATCATGGCCACGAGCGCCTCGTGCTCCAGGTGCCCCGCCGCCGCCACGATGACCTCGCCCCCGAGGTAGCGGCGCCGATGCAGATCCCGGAGCGCTTCCGTCCCGAGCGCCGAGACGCTCTCGCGGGTCCCGAGAATCGAGTGTCCGTAGGGGTGGTCGGCCCAGAGGGTCTCGGCATGGAGTTCGAAGACGAGGTCGTCCGGGGTGTCCTCGACCGTCGAGATCTCCTCGAGCACGACCTCCCGCTCGAGCTCGAGGTCCTCCGCGCGCAGGACCGGGTTCAGGACGAGGTCGGCCAGCACCTCCACCGCCTGCGGAAGGTGCTCGGAGAGGACCCTCGCCTGGTAGGAGGTGTGTTCGCGCGAGGTGAAGGCGTCGAGCGATCCCCCGAGCCGCTCGAGGGCGAGGGCGATCTCTCGGGGCGAGCGGGAGGTGGTCCCCTTGAAGACCATGTGCTCGAGGAGATGGCTCGCCCCGAGGAGATCACCACTCTCGTGCGCGGAGCCCTGCCGGACCCAGACCCCGACGGCGACGGAGCGCACTCCGGGAATCGACTCCGTGAGGATTCGGATCCCGCTGGAACTCCTCACCTCACGGATGCGTCCGCGTGCCCCAAGAACGGCGAACGCCGGAGCCGGGAGGGAATCCCCCCGACTCCGGCGCGCGACTGGACCCGTGTCGGCCATCAGTCCCCGGCGGCCTCGACCTCGGCCAGCTTCTCCGCGCCCTCCTCCTCGATCGCGGCGCGACGGGAGAGCCGGAGGCGCCCCTTCTCGTCGATCGCGAGGAGTTTGACGCGCGTGACCATGCCACGCTTGAGCACGTCCTCGGTGTTCTCGACCCGGGCATCCTCGAGCTCCGAGATGTGGCAGAGTCCCTCGACCCCGGGGAGGATCTCGACGAAGGCACCGAAGCTCGTGGTGTTCTTCACCGGCCCCTCGTAGATTCGTCCCACCTCGGGCTCCTGGACGATCGCCTCGATCATCTCGCGGGCACGTGCCGCGCTCTCGCCCGAGACGGCGGCGATCTTCACGATCCCGGCATCGTTCACCTCGATTGTGGCGCCCGTCTCGTCCTGGATCGCGCGGATCGTCTTCCCCTTCGGTCCGATGATCTCGCCGATCTTCTCCGGGTTGATCTGGATGCTCGTGATCTTCGGCGCGTGCGGGGAGAGCTCCTCGCTCGGCTCGGCAATCGTCGAGTCCATGATGTCGAGAATCTGGTGGCGGGCCTTCGTGGCCCGGGAGAGCGCCTCCTCGAGGATCTCACGGTTCAGCCCGTCGACCTTGATGTCCATCTGGATCGAGGTCACGCCCTTGCGCGTCCCGGCGACCTTGAAGTCCATGTCGCCGAGGGCGTCCTCCATCCCGAGGATGTCGGTCAGGATCGCCACCTTGTCTCCCTCCTTGATGAGCCCCATCGCGATCCCGGCGCAGGAGGCCCGCAGGGGCACGCCCGCGGCCATCAGCGCGAGAGAGGCGCCGCAGACGCTCGCCATCGACGAGGAGCCGTTCGACTCGAGCACGTCCGAGACGACCCGGATCGTGTAGGGGAAGTCCTCGTAGGCGGGAAGCAGCGGCTGGATCGCCCGCTCGGCCAGGTTTCCGTGCCCGATCTCCCGACGCGAGGTTCCCCGGAAGGGCTTCGCCTCGCCGGTGCAGAACGGGGGGAAGTTGTAGTGGAGCATGAACGACTTCGTGATCTCTTCCCGGACGTCGATCGAGTCGATCCGCTGCTCGTCGCGGGAGGTCCCGAGGGTCGCCACGACGAGGGCCTGCGTCTGGCCCCGGGTGAAGAGCGCGGAGCCGTGCGTGCGGGGCAGGACCCCCGTCTCGCACGAGATGTCGCGGACCTTGTCGAGGGCACGGCCGTCGGGGCGCTGCCCGTCCTCAAGGACGAGGCGGCGCATCGCGGACTTCTCCAGCCCGCGGAGCACGTCGCCGATCTGGTCCTCGGCCCGTCCGAAGTCCTCCTCGGAGAGCTCGCTCTCGAGCTCGGCCGTGAGGTCCTCTCGCACGGTCGAGAGCGCCTGGTTGCGCTCCTGCTTCTCCTCGATCGACATGGCCTCCCCGATCCGCGGGCGGGCCATTCCCTCGAGCTTCGCCACGAGGTCGGCGTCGGGGAGCTGCGGAATGAAGTCCATCGTCGGCTGACGGAGCCCCTCGACGAGTTCGGCCTGGATGTCGATCAGCTCGCGGATCCCCTCGTGGGCGACCTCGAGCCCCTCGAGCACCTCGGCCTCCGGGACCTCGACCGCTCCACCCTCGACCATGAGCAGGGCGTCACGCGACCCCGCGACGACGATGTCGACGTCGGAGTACTCGAGCTGCTGGAAGGTCGGGTTCAGGATCCAGTTCCCGCGGATCCGGCCGATCCGGACCGCGGCGACGAGGGTGTCGAAGGGGATCTTCGAGATGTTCAGGGCCACGGAGGCGCCGAGGAGTCCGAGGACGTCCGCGTCGTTCTCCTGGTCGGCCGAGAGGATCGAGCAGACGATCTGCGTCTCGTTCCGGAAGCCCTCGGGGAAGAGGGGACGGATCGGGCGGTCGATCTGTCGCGCCGAGAGGATCTCCTTCTCGCCGGGGCGTCCCTCCCGCTTGAAGAAGCCGCCGGGGATCTTCCCGGCCGCATAGGACTTCTCCCTGTACTCCACCGTCAGGGGGAAGAAGGGAAGGTGCGTCGGGCGATCCTGCGCGGTGGCCGTGCAGAGCACGGTCGTCTCTCCGAACTGCACGAGGCAGGAGCCGTGGGCCAGCTTGGCCATCCGGCCGGTCTCGATCGAAAGGGTCCTGCCGGCGAACTGTCGTTCGATTCTCTGAATCATCTCTGTCTTTTCCATGACCGCAGTGTGAATTCGGGAGTTCTCCGCGCACGGTGCGCGGCTCTCCCTTCGTCTTGCGTTCCGAGCACTGCGGATCCGGGGCCGGTTCGACCGCCACACCGTCGGGGATCCCGCGGGGGAGCCGCGACGGGGGAGCCGGGAAAGAATCAGGGCCGACCGTCACCGGTCGACAGTGCACGAAACGCGACACGGCGGCCGGAGATTCCGGCCGCCGCGTTGCTGCTTGCTCCTACTTGCGGAGCCCGAGATCCTCGATGAGGCTCCGATAGCGCTCCAGGTCCGTCCTCTTCAGGTACTCCAGGAGACGCCGACGGCGCCCGACCATCCGCAGGAGCCCCCGGCGACTGTGATGATCGTGCCGGTGCGCGTCGAAGTGGCTCCGGAGGTCGTTGATCCGGTGTGTGAGGAGGGCGATCTGGACGGGGGCGCTCCCCCGGTCCTTCTCGTGTGTCTGGTACTTCTGGACAATCTCTTCTTTCGAAATGCTCATGCGTTCGTCTCTGCCTCCGCAAGAGTCTGCGCTGCAGGGGAAGCGGTGCTTGAAATCCGGGTGCCGCAGCACGCCGGGGCGTCATCGAGGCGAGGGATCATGAACCCTCAGCCCACTATGTTAGTCCGCTTTCGGCCGTGGAACAACCCCTCCGCCCCCCCGGCGAGCCTCAGCACCCGCCGAGGATCCGGCGCGTCCGGGCCACGTCGGCGCGGATCGCGGCGACGAGCTCGTCGACCGAGGCGAAGGCCTCGATCCCTCGCAGTCGCTCGACGAAGTCGACGCGGATCTCTTCCCCGTAGAGCTCGCGGGCGGGCTCGAAGTCGAGGAGGTGGAGCTCCACGCTCGGGGCCGAGCCCTGGAAGGTCGGGCGGGGGCCGATGTGGAGGGCGCCGGCGTGCCTTCCTCCCTTGAGGAGGGCGTGCACGGCGTAGACGCCGGGGGCCGGAAGGAGCTTGTCGCCGTAGCCGAGCCGGAGGTTCGCGGTGGGAAAGCCGAGCTGGCGGCCCCGGCCGTCGCCCCGCACGACGACGCCGCGCAGGGAGTAGGGGCGGCCGAGTCCCTGGCCTGCCTCCCGCACCCGGCCCTCCGCCACGGCCTTTCGGATGCGGGTGCTCGAGACGGGATCGTCGCCCATGGGGACCGGGGCCACGACGTCGACCTCGAAGCCGAGGCGGCGGCCGAGGGTGCGCAGGGTCTCGGCATCGCCGGAGCGACCGCGTCCGAAGCCGTGGTCGTAGCCGATCACGAGCTCGTCGACCCCGATCCGCTCCACAAGGATGCGCTCGACGAAGGTCTCGGGCGACATCCGGGAGAGTGCCGGGGTGAAGCGGAGAAAGACGACGTAGTCGAGCCCGCTCTCGGCGAGGATCTCCTTCTTCTCGTCGGGAGTGGTGAGGAGCGCGGGCGCGATCTCGGGCTTCACGATCGTGAGGGGGTGGGGGTGGAAGGTGACGAGGACCGCGCGCCGCCCCGAGTCGCGGGCGCGTCGCTCGATCTCGCGCAGGACCTCCCAGTGGCCCCGGTGCACCCCGTCGAAGGTCCCGACGGTGACGACCGCCCCGCGCGCGTCGCGGGGGAGGCCGAAGGAGGGATCGGGCGTGCGCTCGGACCTCACCGGGCACCCTCCTCAGTCACGGGGAAAGACCTTCTTCGGGTGGGCGACCCCCGCGCTCAGCCGGGCGACGGCGACGAGCCGTTCGCCGCAGGCGAGGGCGACGGGGGCGTCGGGGGCGAGTCCGGGGAGCCCGGGAGCCCGCTCGCCCCGGCCCTCCCTCGCTCCCTCCCCCTCCCCCTCTCCCTCTCCCTCCGGGGCGACGGCAATCGCCCGCCCGGCCTCGATCGCCTCGACCTCGGCCAGGCTGATCTCGAGGCGCGGGAGGTGGCCGAGCGCCTCGAGCGGAGTGATCCAGGCACCCTCGAGGGTGGTCCGGTCCCCGAGCCGGTCCGGGGCGGGGGCGCCTTCCACCCGGTGCGGGCCGATCGCGGTGCGGCGGAGCTCCCTGAGGTGCGCCCCGACGCCGAGGGCCTCGCCCAGGTCGCGAGCGATCGCGCGCACGTAGCTCCCGGTCGAGCAGAGCACGCGGAAGCGAAGGTGCGGGAGCGCGAGTTCGAGGAGCTCGATCTCGTGGACCGTGATCCGGGCGGGTGCGAGGGTGACCTCCTCTCCGCGGCGGACCCGGCGGTGCGCGGGCTCCCCGCGGACCTTCTTGGCCGAGTGCAGGGGGGGGAGCTGGTCCTGTTCCCCCTCGAGCGCACGGAGCGCCGCCTCGATGCGGGCGGGTGCGAGGGTGCGCCACGCCTCGCTGCGGGCCGTCACCTCGCCCTCCGGATCGAGGGTGTCGGTCACCTCGCCGAGGCGGGCGGTGGCGAGGTACTCCTTGGGGAAGGCACCCAGGTACTCGGCCAGCCGCGTCGCCCGCCCCACCCCCAGGAGGAGGAGGCCGGTGGCGAAGGGGTCGAGGGTCCCGGTGTGGCCGATCCGCCGGATCCCGAGGGCGCGGCGGGCCGCGGCCACGGCGTCGTGGGAGGTCATCCCGACCGGCTTGTCGACCCGGACGAACCCGTCCCCCGTGGCGGGCGGGATCACGCCTTGCTCCCCTCCTCGCTCGGGGGGGAGGCGGGCGACTCCTCGTCCTCGTCCTCGGGGAGCACCTCGCGGAGAATCTCCTCGATCCGCATGGCCCGGTCGAGGGTTCGGTCGAACTCGAAGCGAATCTCGGGGACGCGTCGCAGGGTCAGGTTGCGCGCCACCTCGCGTCGAATGAAGGGGGTGGCGGCACGGAGCCCCTCGAGGAGGTCGCGACGGGCCTCCTCCCCGTCGTCGGACCCCGGCCCGGGGCGCACGTAGATCCTCGCGGACCAGAGATCCGGGCTCACCTCGGCCCCGGTCACGGTGGGGGTACCGATGCGCGGGTCCCGGACCTCGCGCCGAAGGACTTCGGAGATTTCCCGCTTGAACTGCTCGTTCAGCCGGGCTTCGCGACGACCGCTCATGGTTCCCCTCCCGCTGGATTCGAAGATCGACTTGTACTCATCGCTCCTCCCGATCGAAGGAGATCACGCTCACGCGCCGGTCCGACGCGACGAACGCCTCGACCTGGCTCGACAGGGACTCGGCCATGCGCCCGTCCGAGGCCACGAGCGCCGCCGTGAGGAGCGCCCTGTCGTGCACGTCCTGGTGGCCAGTCTCCGCGACGGAGAGGTGAAACCGGTTCCTGAGACGTTCCTTGAGCGAGCGCACCGCGGTCCGCTTCTCCTTGAGCGAACGGCAGCCGGGAATCATCAGCTCCCAGGTGTAGACGACGACATGGGCCATCGGAGTCCAGGCAGTGCCCGGGGGGCGCGGTCGCCGGTCAGCTCTGGGTCGAGGAACTCGAGCCCGAGAGGGTGCGTGCCACCTCCTCCACCTCGAAGCACTCGATCACGTCCCCGACCTTCACGTCGTTGAAGTTGGCGATTCCGATC
>SLDT01000140.1 GCA_007125125.1 Gemmatimonadota bacterium
CGCGGCGCACGAGCTCGATCATCGTGGGGCGATCGTTTACCGTCCAGACGAAGACCCGCATCCCCCGGGCGCGGGCGCGGCGAAGGAGCGCCGGCGAGAACTGCGGGGTCGGCACGGCGAGGAAGTCGACCTCGGCCTCCGTCGGGTCCCCGACCGCGACCGTCGCGACCCATCCCGCGGGGATCTCCGGGGCCAGCGTCCGGAGCTCCCGCACCACCCCGAGGTCGAGCGACATCAGCACCACCTCGGCCTCCATCCCGTGCGCGCGCACCTTGTCCACGACGGCCGGGGCGAGCCCGGGGTCGGGCTCGAAGACCTTCAGCTCGATGTTCAGCCCGATGCGCCCCCGCGCCCGCTCGAGGAAGGAGTCGAGCGTCGCCACCCCGCGCTCCGAGGGGGGAGTACCGTCGTCGGGCTCCTGCACCACCCCGGCCAGCTCCGCGAAGTCCGTCGCCCCGACGCGCCGCGGGTCGCGCGCCACCCGCATCAGGTCCGCGTCGTGCACGACCACGATCACCCCGTCGCGCGTGCGCTGGACATCGATCTCGGCGTAGTCCGCCCCCGCCTCGATCGAGCGCTCGAGCGCGGCCAGGGTGTTCTCCGGGGAGGGAGGCGGCCCCGTCCGGTGCGCGTGCACCTCGACCGCCCGCGGCTCCGGCACCCGCTCGAGGAGCACCCCGCCGAGCGCGAAGCTCCCGAGCGCCAGGAGCGCCATCCCCGGCACCGCCCTCGCCGGCCGGACAAAGGGATGCGCGCGCGCCCTCAGCTCCCGCGGGATCGCACGCAGCCGGGGCCGGCCGGCCGGCTCGAGGTGGAGCCCGCTGTCCTCGTGGTAGAACTTCGCGAGGACCGTCGAGAGGAGGGCGAAGCCGAGAAAGCCGAGGACCGCGTCGAGGGCGATGGCGAGCGCTGTCCCGGCGGCGGCCGCGAGGGCGAGGAGCCGCAGCGAGGGGATGATCCCGGCGAGCCCTTCCACCCCGAAGGCGATCGCGAGGGCGAAGCCGGAGAGGAGCATCGCGCGGAGCCCCAGCCAGAGGGCGAGGGTCGCGAGGAGGGTGTGGAGGAGGTCGCGGCCGCGGCCCCGGGTCACCTCGCGGGAGCGGCGGAGCGCTCGGCGCAGGGAGGGATGGCCGTCCAGGGTCGCCGGGAGCGCGAGGATGTGGCGGGCGGCCGGAAGGGCCACGCCGAGCGCCCACGCGAGGGTCCATGCGCCCCCGAGGGCGAGGGCGCGGTGCCACTCCGGGGGGCGGTGGGCGAGGTAGTAGTTGATGTCGTGCGCTGCGAGGAGGAGCGCATGCACCCCGAGGAGCCCCGCGGCGAGGGGGAGGGCGAGCAGGGCCGCGGCCGCGACGGTGAAGGCGCTCAGCCGCAGGAGCACGGGGAGGTGCGGGAGGAGCCGGAGCGCCGTGCGCAGGACCCCGACCGGCCGCCCCTCGAGGTCGTCCGTCACGATGATGTGGAGCCCGCTGTAGTGGAGCACCGAGCCGATCAGGGCGAGGGCCCCGGCGACGACGACGAAGGCGAGCCCGGGGAGGGTGAAGAGCCAGGCGAGGATCTGCTCGTTCCCGACGAGGCCGTCCGGCCCCCGGAACCATCCGTGCCCGACGACCCAGGAGGTGAGGGGCGTCAGGAGGATCACCCCGAACCCCCAGACGAAGAGGGTCCAGAGCGCCATCGGGCGCCAGAGGCGCAGGACCCGGCCCCAGGCGGGACCGAGAAGGGCGGGAAGGACGCGGCGGAGAGGGCTCAGGGGGCGGCGCTCGGTTGTCGGGCAAGGGGACAGCGAGGCAACGTCGTTTTTACAGGAGCGTTACCAGTTCGATGGCAGATGGTGCGAACGCCGGGTGCATCCTTCACACAACGCAGAAGTTCAACGTCAACAAGGAAGGATTCATGCTACGACATCTGACCCGAATCGGGGGGGCAACCCTTGCACTGCTCCTCATCGTTGTCAGTCCCGCCATGGTTGGGGCGCAGTCGCAGTCCGGGGTGCTCACCGGACTCATCTCCGACCAGGAGGGTCGTCCGCTCTCCGGGTCGATCGTGAGTGTCGAGGGCACTGCATACCGAGTCATCTCGAACGATGCGGGATACTACCGGCTCCCCGCCGTTCCGGTCGGTGCCCAGGTACTCAGCGTCACGCACATCGGCTACGACCCCGTCACGGTGAACGTAACGGCTCGCGCCGGCGAGACGGTGCGGACCGACATCCAGCTTCGGATTCGGCCGCTCTTCGTGCAAGGGGTCGAGGTCGAGGTCGATCGCTCCGGAAGCCGGGCGGCCGCGCTGAACCGCCAGATGACCGCGGCGAGCATCATGAACGTGATCTCGACGGAGCAGATCGAGCGGTTCCCGGACCCGCAGGTGGCCGATGCCGTGCGTCGGCTCCCGGGGGTCGCGACCTTCGACAGCCGCGGTGAGACCGAGAACGTCTTTCTCCGGGGCATGGCGCCCGGGATGAACGTGGTGACCCTCGACGGCGAGCGGATGCCGACGACAGGGCTCCGGAACCGGGAGGTCTCCCTCTCGGCCATGCCGGCCGAGATGCTCGGCTCGATCGAGGTCGTGAAGGCGATCACCCCCGACATGGATGCCGATGCGGTGGGTGGGACGGTGAACCTCGTGACGCGCCGGCCCCTCGGGGACCGGACCGTCTTCGAGGCCTCGGCCGCCGGGGGGTTGCATGAGCAGGGTTACGGACAGAACGCGCTCGCCGGGATCCACTTCGGACAGAGCCGCGGTCCGATCAGCTACATGCTGCGCGCGAACTTTCGCCGCAACGACCGGGTCATGGACGACGTGCGCCACTTCTGGGGCACGGCCAACTTCGGGAACGGAGAGGTCGACGTGCTCGACCAGCTCCGCCTGAGCACGTACGAGATCCGCCGGGATCGGTACGCCTTCAACGGGCGTCTGGACTACACGCTCTCGGACCGTTCCTTCATGTATGTGCGGGGGCTCTACAACCTGCTCGAGGAGTACGGAATCCGGCACCAGTACCGGGTCACCCCCGAAGACGGGACGCACCTTGCTGTGGGTCTCGCGGACAGGGGCCGTCTCGAGACGATCGGACGCGAGATGACCCGGGACGAGATCCTGGCAAGTCTGACAGTCGGGGGCGAGACCGGACTCGGCCGGACCGACATCGACTACAGCCTCACGTACGCCCAGGGTCGCAACGAGCAGCCTTTCCAGCGCTACCTGAACTTTCGCAGCGGACGCTACCGGATCGGCTACGACATCTCGGACCGGAACTTCGCGCGCTGGTGGATCGACGGTAGCAACGATGACTCGCACCTGGATCCGGGCACCCTTGCGCTGCGGCGCCACGAGGACCGGACGGACTTCGTGCGGGATCGGGACATCAATGCGCGGGTGAACTTCGAGCTCCCGTGGAGCCTGGGCGACGTTCCCGCGACCTTCCGCTTCGGCGGACGCTTCTTCTCGAAGGAGAAGGACCGCGAGGCATGGGTCCGCCGCTACGCCATCCCCTCCGAGGCGGTGCTGCCCCTCTCCGAGCTCATGATCCCCGGCGGGCCCTTCCGCGGCATCGTGGGCAATCGCTACAACATCGGTCACGTCGTGGACTGGACCCGGGGGGCGAGCTTCCTGGACGAGCGGTTCGACTCCTTCGTGGAGAATGTGAACCGGACCTACGAGGTCTCCCTCGACGACGAGTCGATCGACTACCTGGCGACCGAGAGCGTGGCAGCAGGGTACGGAATGACGACCCTCGACTTCGGCAACTTCGTCTTCGTGGGTGGTGTGCGCATCGAGCGCACCGCGACCACCTACGCCGGGAACCAGTCCGTGTTCGATGAATCCGGAGACCACACCGGAACGATGAGGCTCGAGGAGGGGAACGACTACGTGAACGTCTTCCCGATGGCCCATCTCCGTTACCGCCTGAGCGATCGGACGAACCTTCGTCTGGCCTGGACGAACACCATCGCGCGGCCCGACTTCTCGCTCCTGGCCCCCTTCGAGCGGGTCGATCAGGACGGTCGTCGGATCGACCGCGGGAACCCCTTCCTGGAGCCCACCCGTGTGCAGGGGATCGACCTCCTGGCCGAGCACTACTTCCAGGACGTGGGGCTCCTCTCGGCGGGGATCTTCTACAAGGATCTGCAGGACTTCACCTACCGTCGGACCTTCATCCAGCCCGACGGGCCCTATGCGGGCTACGAGGTGCGTCAGCGCACGAACGGCGCGACGGCAAGCGTGCTCGGGTTCGAGGCGGCCTGGCAGCAGCGGCTCGCTTTCCTGCCCGGCGCCCTGAGCGGCCTCGGCATCATGGCGAACTACACCTACACGTCGTCGTCGGCTCAGCTTGGAGACATCGAGCGCGAGGTGAAGCTGCCGCGGCAGATCCCGCATGTCGCAAACGCGGGGCTGACCTTCGACTGGGGCGGCCTGCAGAGCGCGCTCACGATGAACCACCGGAGCCGCTACCTCTTCGAGGTCACGGCCGACGAGGTGCTCCCGCACCGGAGCCACCTGTACCCGACGGCCGATCGCTTCCTCGAGGCGCAGACCCAGTTCGACCTCTCGGCGAGCTATCGGGTGAACCGTCAGGGCTCCTTCTTCCTCGAGGTCAACAACCTCACGAATACCCCGCAGACCTGGTACGACGGGCACCCGGACTTCCACTACCGGTCCTCGTACAACCTGCGCTGGGGGCTCCTCGGGTTCCGGTACGCGATGTAATCTCTCCACTTTCGGGGGGCTGGTCGTCGGGAATTCCCGGTGGCCGGCCTCCCGGTCGTGGGTGGGTGAGGGTGGCATGGACAAGGTGTGTGCAAAAACTGTAACAGAGCTGGACAAGAGTTGAGTGGATGGCTATACTGATCTTCCTGAGCGGAGTTTGTCGATTCGCGAATGCGGTCGACGCACAGCGAATACCCCCAGCGGAGATTTTCATGAAGCGATTTGCCCTCCCCACCTTTGCCCTTCTCGGCGCCTTCGTCCTTGGCGCCTGCTCGGACGCCGTGACGAGCCCCGACCTCGCCTCGCCGGATGCCGCATCGGAGCGGCGTGCCCCGGCCCCCTCGCAGAGCTCGATCGTTGACATCGTCGCCGCCTCGGTCGCCGCCGAGGATCCGGAGTTCACCCTGCTCAACGCGGCGATTGGTTACATCGTCGAGACGAACCCCGGCAGCGCCCTCATCGCCGGCCTGCTCGACAACGACCAGTACACGGTCTTCGCCCCGACCGATGCCGCGTTCGGCAACCTCGTGGGCGCGGTGGCCGGGCTCCTCGATCCCAACGTCCTGGACAAAGACGGTCCCTTCGCCGCGATCGACGACCTGCTCGGTGCCGGTACGATCGAGGCCGTCGTGAGCTACCACGTGGCGGAGGGTCGTCGCGCTGCGAACAGCGTCGTGCCCCCGGTCCGCTCGCCCCGCGCGCGCACGATCGAGACGCTTCTCGCGGGTGCGACCTTCGACGTGACCTCGGCTGGCGAGATCATCGCGGTCGGCAACACGGCATCGATCGTGATTCCGAACGTCTCCGCTTCGAACGGGATCGTCCACGTCATCGACGCGGTGATCCTCCCGATCGACCTGGGCCTCTGACGCCGAAGCGTTAGACCTTGCTCGACAAGGAAAAGCGCCTCGCGACTCTTCGGAGTCGCGAGGCGCTCTTCTTTTTGCCTGTTTCACCCCGCCGTCGCGCCCGGGAGGCGAGGCGTTGTCAGGGGTGGCAGGTCGAGGGTCGTGCCGTCCTCAGCCCTCGTTGCCTTTCCCGGCGCCGGGGTCGCCTTCGTCCGGGGCAAGACCCGCTTCCTTGGCCTTGCGGGAGGTGCGCTCCCACGCATCCCGCACGTCGACCCACATCTTTTCGATCCCGGCCCGGGCCTCTTCCCACCCCTCGCCGGAGGCCTCCTGGAGGTCCTTCAGGCGCGAGCGGGCGTCGTCCAGACGCTTGCGAAGGTCGGACTCTTCGTCCTTCAGCTTGAGGCGGAGGTCGGCCTCGGACCGGCGGGCGCGGGCGGCGAGTTGGTCGATCTTCGCCTCCCACTCCTGAATGCGGGCGGCGAGGCGGTCCTGGTAAGCCTTCTTGCGGTCTTCATCCATGGGAGTCTCCCGTGCTTGAGGGGGGTTGGCCTGCGAGGGCGACAGTCCTGCCCGCCGTCGCCTGAAGGTGCGGGTTCAGCGCCGCTGCGCCTGGAGATCGGCGTAGCACTCCACCGCGCGCGCAGCGAGGCGGCGTGCCTCGTCGAGGCTCTCGGTGTCGATCGCCTGCGCGGCAAAGCGATCGCAGTGGGCCTTGCTCTGCTGGACCGTCGGCCCTCGCCCCCCGAAGCACCCGACCAGGGTGAGGAGGGCGAGGGTCGAAAACAGAATCCCGATTCTGTTTGTCATGTGGCGGCCCCGCTCACGCGGCGTCCGCGCCGCAATACCGGTCGTAGGCCTCGGTCAGTCGCTCGGCGATCTCGTAGGGACCATGCCCCTCGATCTCGTGGCGCTCGAGCATGAAGACGAGCTCTCCGCCCTTCAGGATCGCCACGGAGGGGGAAGACGGGCGATAGCCCGTGAAATACTCCCGCGCCCGTGCGGTCGACTCGAGGTCCTGACCGGCGAAGACCGTGGCGAGGACAGGGGGTCTGGTGCCGTGCGTCATCGAAAAGGCGACGCCCGGGCGCAGCGCCCCCGCTGCGCAACCGCACACGGAGTTCACGACGATCATGACGGGCTCGTCCGAGCCGGTGACGACCTCGTCAACGTCCTGGGCGGTGCGAAGCTCGCGGAAGCCGAGCTTGACGAGGTCTTCGCGCATGGGCGCGACGAGAAGATCGGGGTAGGGCATGGGTGTGTCTCCGGGTTGGTGAGCCCGCGCCCGTGCTTTCCGCGGAACGCGGTGCCGGGGTCAGGCGGGTGCTGGGTGTGGGTGCGGCCCCGCGGGACGGAGCCGACGGTGCCCGGTGCCGACGGGCCGGCACTCTGCCGGGCCCGAGGGTCGGTGCGCGGGCCCGGTCCGGACCCACTCGCGCACCCCTACCCCGCTCCGAACCGAAAGTGCACGATCGGAAGAGGCGCCCCCGCCGACCCGGGGCGACGAAGCACTTGCCCGTCGAGCGCCCTCAAGCCCATGTTGACCTGACCGGCCTACGCCTCCCTCCCCTCCCCGTCCTTCCCTCAACCGCACCATGACCCGCCTCGCCACGCACGAGATCATCCGGCTCGAGGTCAACGGCGACGATCGCGTCGCCGGGGTGCCCACGCACTTCACCCTCCTCGAGACCCTCCGCTATGCCCTCGGACTCACCGGGTCCAAGCAGGGATGCGACAAGGGCGACTGCGGGGCGTGTACCGTACTCCTGGACGGAGTCCCCATCCTCGCGTGCATCACCCCCGCGTGGGAGGCCGAGGGGCGCGCCGTCACCACCGTCGAAGGGCTGGGGACCCCCGAACGCCCGCACCCACTGCAGGACGCCTTCGATCGATGGGGTGCCGGCCAGTGCGGGTTCTGCACCCCGGGGATGCTCTGCTCGGCCGCGGCGCTCCTCGATCGCACCCCCGAACCCTCCCTTGACGATGTCAAGGAAGCGCTCGCGGGCAACCTCTGCCGTTGCACCGGCTACACGAAGATCTTCGACGCCGTCCTCGATGCGGCCGGGGTCAGGGGTGGGGGCCCGGGCGCGGACAACGGTGAGAACGAAGGCGGGGACGCGGGCTGAGACGGGTAGCGAAGCGAGCTTCCAGGCGGGGACCTCGCCCGGGCCCCCCTGCCCCGGTCAGTCGTGCGTGGTGAGGACCACCACCCCGTTCGCCGCGCGCTCGCCGTAGCGCGCGATCGCCTCGGGGCCCTGCATCACCTCGACCGTCTTGATCTCGAACGCCATCATCCGCTCCTCGTCCGCCGCCTCCTCGGCCGACAGAACCGTCCCGTCGACCACCACGAGGGGCCGCGAGAGGAGCTCGCGCGGTTGCCCGTCGACCCGGGGCCCATGCACCCGGATCACCGGTTCGGGAACGTCGCTCGCCGCCGCCGTGACCTCGGCCGAGAGGGTTTCCGCGGAAAGCGCCTGATCGGCGCCCTCCGTCGGGGGGCCAGCCTCGCACCCCAGCAGGAGGAAGGCACCAAGGGCTGCGCCACACACCGGCAGAGCGCCGAGAAGAGAAAAGCGCGAACGTTGAAGTGGTGTCATGGCTTGCTCCACGGGTGGAAGGGTCCGGGGAAGGGGGCACCGGAGACCGCGAGGCTTCGCCACCCCCGTCGTACCCGATGCTTCAATCTCCCGAGCCAGGCACCCCTCCCGCAAGATGCACCGTCAACGGAGGCCCGTCAGGCTCCGACGGCGCTCTGCGCCGCACCCATCCAATTCTGAATGCGGGTCTGCCCGGGCGGCGAACGCGCGCGCCCGCCCGGCCCATCCCCCTCCGCAGGCAACACTCGTGGCGGACTCGGGTCTGCGGGTTAGCACCTGGACACCTTCCTCGCCGCGGCGTGACCCGGCGAGTTCAGCCGGGTTTCGTCAGCGGATCACCCAGGCGACCCAGGAACCATCTTGGTTCTGCATGACCTCGACGCCAACCAGGAAGCTCAGGTCCAGCATCGAGACTCGGAACGTTCCATGATCCGTTGCGATCGGAATGCCGAGCCCCCGGTGCGAGCGGGAGATAGGCCGGTCACGTTCCGCCGGGAGCCCCCACGTCTCCCCGATACGGGTGAGCGCCGCGCTCGCCCTCTTCGACAGCTCCTCGTAACCCTCCGGGGGGGCTCCGAGATGGCTGCGGGTGAGTCCGATCGTGCCCCTGTCGCGAGCGGCCTCGAGCCCGTCCTTCGTCGAGGCGTTCAGCACCGCCTCGTAGATCGCGACCAGCTCATCGACCGAGAGGTGGTCGGAGCCCGCATACAGCGAGGTCTGTGCCCCCGCCGACCCCGCGAAAACGAGCAGAGTCAGCGTGATGGCCGAAAGCAGCCCCGTGATCCTTCCAGTGCGGTTCATGACGTGCCCCCCTGGGTCGTCGCAATCGTGGTCCCACTACTCGTTCCGGCGCGTGCCCGAGTTCGTACAACCCCCGAACGCCGTCGGATGTGCCGAACCCGCTCTGTTCGGAACATAGAGGGTCACGTTCGACCATGTCAAAGAGCTGTCTCGTGAGAGGAAGGCCCCGCGCAGCCCTCGCAGCAGGCAACCGAACTCCCGTCAACCCACCCCGACCCTTGCCCCCCGCACGCCGGTCGGCGCATGTTGACGGGCACAGGAAGCGCTCGCCGCGCCCCCGCTCGCACCCCCGACCCTGCAGTCCCCACGCACCGCTCGCACCCCCACCCCCCCATGAGCACCCCCACCCG
>SLDT01000119.1 GCA_007125125.1 Gemmatimonadota bacterium
GACCGCGAGCCGGATGATGCCTTTTTTCAACAGCCTTTTAGCGATATTCACTGTATAAGTGAGAAAAGCGCTAACGCTGACGACGTACCAAGAGCTCGTTAGCGATTGTCGTACTTATACGGTGAAAAAGACTAACGAGCTCCTCGTACGTCGAGCTCGATAGCGATTTTCACGGTCCGTGGGGAAGTCCGCGCGTCCCGGGGGCCCAGAGCGTCCGGGGGGCCCCGCACACCGCGAGCACGCCGGACTCCCTGGGCCCCCGAGTACCCCGGCCGTCGGGCACCCCGCCCGCCGCGAGCGGAGCAACCATCCCAGGAGGTGGAGCGGCGCTCCGCGCCGCCCTGATACATTCCGGACTCCGGGGTCGGTAGGGGGCGCATAAGGGGCGCGCGCCTCCTCCTCGCGAAGGGGGAGGAGTTTCAGGGTGAGGACCAGCTAAGGTGCGTGAGGACGGCCAGAAAAGCGAGAAGGGAGAAGCGATCCAGGGGGGTCCCCGCTCGGCTGCGTCCCCGCAGCCGGAGCCCCCTCGCCCGTCGGAGTCGGAGGTCGACCGGAGTTGACTCCGATAACGCATTCTTGTTATCGTCCGGCTCCTCGACCTCACTCCTGCTTCCGCACGCCCCATGTCCCGCGCTCTTCCCGGACCCCTCCCTGCCCTCCTGTGCCTTGCCGCGGGGGTCGCCGGATTTCTCCCGGCCACCCCCGCCCCGGCCGCCGGCCTCCAGGCCCCCGAGGCCATGCTGTGCGGGGAGGTCCTGCAGGAGCGAACGGATTTGCCGATCCAGGGGGTCATCGTGCGGCTCCGGGAGCGAGCCCGCTGGGCCATGTCGAACTCGGAGGGCCGGTTCTGCATCGAGGGCCTCCGGCCGGGCTCCGACGAACTCACCCTGGAGCGACTGGGCTTCGTCGGGATGCCCGTCGACGTCGAGCTGCCCGAAGGCGGACGGGTCCAGCTGGAGCTTCGGATGGCCCGACAGGCCCTCCAGCTGGCAGGCATCGAGGTCACCGCCAGACAGGCAGGGCGGTTTGCGCTTTCGGGGACCCGGACGACCATCGACCGCTCGGCCATCGCCCACCTGCAGGCGTCGTCGCTCGGGGACCTGCTGCAGCTCATCCCCGGCCAGCTCACCCGGAATCCCACCCTCACGGACCCGGTCCAGAGCCTCCTCCGCCAGGTTCCCACCACGGCGGAGGCCGCCCGGGCCAACGCCCTCGGCACGAGCATCGTGCTCGATGGCGCCCCCCTCTCGAACAACGCCAACCTCCAGACGGACGTGGTAATCCTGAATCGGGCGCCGGGCGACGCACCCCCCTTCGCCTCCGTGGCGGGCCGGGGAGTCGACCTGCGTTCGATCTCGCCGGACGAGGTGGAACGGGTCGAGATCGTGCAGGGCATTCCGAGCGCTCGCCATGGCGACCTTACCACGGGCCTCATGAACATCCAGACCCGGATCGGGGCTCGCCAGCCGGAGGCCCGCCTCCGGGTGAACCCCACGCTCCTCGACCTCAGCACGTCGGCGGGGTGGGGCGATGGCGCGGTTCGAAGCGGCTGGAGCATGACCGGAACGATCACCGGGGCCCGTGACGACCCCCGCCAGACGCTCGACAACTTCTACCGGGGCTCCGTCCTCCTCGCGTGGCGCAGCCCGGACCTCCTGGACGGCCGACTGGAGTCCGCCCTTCGCCTGCGGGGATGGCGGACCCTGGACGAGAGCCTTCGCGACCCCGACGACGACCGGTTCCAGCGCGAGCGGGAGTCCCGGGACCGGGGATTCCGGGTGGGCTGGACGGGCCGGTGGGTCCCTCGAGAGGGGGGTGAGACGACGCTCCGATGGACCGCCTCCCTCGACGCCTCGCAGCAGACCGGCCGTTTCCAGGGCCGGGTGATCCGGGGGATCACCCCGCTCTCGCCCGCCACGGAAGACACGACGCGGGTCGGGGTCTTCGGGCCCAGCTCCTACATCAACGAGACGACGGTGGACGGCCGTCCCACGGAGGGCTACCTCCGGGTCGAGGCCGAGTCCTCGGCCGAGACCGGCCCGATCCGCCACCTCTTCCTGGTCGGAGGGGAGTGGCGGCACAGCCGGAACCGGGGCGCGGGCCGCCAGTTCGACCCCCTCAGGCCCCCGCAGCAGAACTACAACGTCGGAGAGCGGCCCCGGGACCTGCGAGACATCCCCGCCCTGGACATCGTCTCGGCCTACCTGGAGAACCGGGTCCGGATCCCCCTGGGAGATCGACGGCTGGAGGCCCGTGCGGGGCTCCGCTTCGACAACGTGGCGCCCAGGACGCCGACGCGGGGGCAGTTCGGAACCGAGCTCCAGCCCCGGGTGAATGCCGCCCTCGACCTGACCTCGTCCCTGCGCGCGAGGGTCGGCTGGGGGCGGGCCGCGAAGGCCCCGCCCCTCTCCATCCTGTACCCGGGGCCCCGGTACTTCGACCTGGTGAACTTCAACTACTTCGCCCAGGATCCGGCCGAGCGCCTCCTCATCGTGACGACCCGTGTCGTGGAGCCCTCCAACGAGGGGGCGTCGTCCTACACCTCCGACAAGCTGGAGACCGCCCTCCAGTGGGCCCGAGGGGGCGTGCGGGCCGAGGCCACCCTCTACCGCGAGCAGACCCGCGGGGCCTGGGGCTGGGATCGCGAACTCGTCGTCTTTCCCCTGGATCGCTTCGGGATCGTGGAGACCCCCTCCGGCGCCCCCCCGGTCCTGACCCCCGAACCCGTGCGGCAGGACACCCTCTTCAGCGCGTACGACGTCCCCCGCCCGACCCGCGACATCCTGAACCGGGGGTTCGAGTTCGACCTCGCCCTGCCGGAGTGGTCCA
Source organism: Gemmatimonadota bacterium (assembly GCA_007125125.1). Classification (GTDB taxonomy): domain Bacteria; phylum Gemmatimonadota; class Gemmatimonadetes; order Longimicrobiales; family Gaopeijiaceae; genus SLDT01. The sequence goes on from SLDT01000119.1 coordinate 2,830, forward strand.
GGACCGGCACCTCGGTCTCGCTCAGCGGTGCGTGGACGCGCACGACGAGCGAGAACCGGAGTCGTTCCATCAACACCCAGGCGTTCTACGCCACCTCCTCCACGCCGCCGGACCGCGTGGGGATCTACCCCTCGGACGGCTTCGAGGGAGAGCGGATCTCGACCTCGCTCCGCGTGATCCAGCGGCTCCCCGAGGTGGGCATGGTCGTCTCCGGGCATGTCCAGACCGTGTGGCGGGAGCGGCGACAGGTCATCGATGTGGCCACCCTGCCCACCGGGTTCGTGGATCGCACCGGCCGGGAGGTGTCCCTGTCGCCCGAGGCGGCCGCGAGCCCCGAGTTCGAGGACCTCCGCCGGAGCGTGACGGAGGGATACCAGGCGCTGGACGACCCCCCGGCGCTCTGGCTCATGAACATGCGGCTCTCGAAGTCGCTCCCCTCGGAGCTGGAGCTTGCCTTCTTCGTGAACAACGTGCTCGCGTCCCGTCCCCTCCACGAGAACCCGCGAACCGGCGGCCTCGTGCAACGAAACCCCCCGCTCTTCTTCGGAGTCGAGATCGTCTCTCGCTTCGACCTCTTCTGAGTCCGCACCGGACTCGGCCCATTCCAACCTCGCCCAGAGACACCAACCATGCGTGCTTCGAACCCGTTCAACCGCCTGGTCCCGGCATCGGGACCCGTCCCCTGCACCCCCCGCTCCCCTGCCCGGATGCGGGGGGCGCTCGCCCTGCTTTTCGTCGCCCTCGCCGGCCTCGCCGCCTGCAGTGACAGTCCCACCGAGGTCCGGACCGTCGAGGTCCGGGTCCAGGTCGAGTTCCCCGCCAGCTTCGTCCAGTCCGCTGCGCCGAACGCCACCGTGGTCCTCCGCAGCCAGGAGACCGCCCAGGCCGACACGGTGATCTCCGACGCTGCCGGGATCGCCGTCTTCTCGAGCGTCGTCCCGGGCACCTACGAGATCTCGGCCAACCGGAGCCTTTCCGCGGCGGAGTCCCTCCAGTTCACCGGGATCGAGGAGGGGGTGGAGCTGAATGCCCTCCTCACCTCCCGCCAGGTGTCCGGCACCGGCCCCATCGAGTTCACGGCCACCCTGCAGGGCTCCGCCGTGGGTTCGTGGGTGATCAGCGAGATGTACTACACCGGCTCTCCCGACTTCTACTTCTTCGACCAGTTCTACCGGATCACGAACAACTCCACGGACACGCTCTACGCCGGCGGACTCATGCTGGCGAGCATCCATGGAGTGTCGGGCCAGATCAACCCCTCCAGCGAACCCACCCCCTTCCAGAACGACCAGGACCACGTCTACGCGGCAGCGATCTGGCGGATTCCCGGAGGCCCGGACGAGCACCCGGTGCCGCCGGGGGGCAGCCTCGTCATCGCGCAGCAGGGGATCGACCACCGGAGCGACCCGGACGGGAACCCCAACTCCCCGGTGGATCTGGGCGATGCGGACTGGGAGATGTACGTGGACGTCCCCGACTCGAGGGACCTGGACTCGCCCACGGTGCCCAATATGGAGATGGTCCACCGGCGCTTCGGCTTCTATGCCCTCGTCCCCGTCTTCGGCCCGGCCATCGTCCTGGCCGAGGGCGACCCCGACACCTTCGAGGCGGTGACGATCCCCGGGGACTCCCCGACCTCGCCCCCGGTGATCCGCATCCCGGTGCAGAATGTCATCGATGGTGTGGAGGCGCTCCAGAACGAGAACAGCGGGGCGTTCAAGCGCCTGCCGGCCTCGATCGATGCCGGCTTCACCTTCGCCTCGGGGATCTACACGGCCCAGGCCGTGCGACGCCGGGTGCAGGTCGAGACCGACGATCGGATCATCTACCGCGACACGAACAACTCCTCGAGCGACTTCGAGCTCGTGGACAACCCCACGCCTCGCTGGCCCTGATGGCGAGCCTGGAACCCAAGGCGGCTGGACGGTCCGGGACATCCCGGGCCGTCCAGTTGCTGCTCGTGCTCGGCCTCCTTGCCGCCCCGCTCCCCGCACCGAGCCCTGCCGGGGCCCAGTGGACCGGCATTTCGGTCCCCACCTCCCCCCTTCCCCTCCGCACCTCTCCGGGCGAGCTGGAGGACGCCACGGAGCCGGCCAGGCCGGGGCTCGGGGGCGGACTGTGGCAGCTCGGAGGCAACCCGGCTGCGCTCGGGATCCGCTCTAACCTCGACGTGTCCCCGCCGAACGGAGGGACCTCCGGAGGCGCGCGGACGGCGATCACCCGGGTCTCCGGGGATCGCCGGCTCGTGCAGGAGGCATCGGAGCGGACCCTCGTCTCGGCCATGATGTACGGGGGGCAGGAGAACAGTACCCTCCATTCCACCGGCATCTTCCGCTACCGGAGGGTGGCGGACCGCGAGGTGAGGTGGAGCGCAACGGCCTTCCCCCATGCGGGCACCCCCTACGTCTGGACCGACTCGACCGGCGGGGACTGGGAGCGCGACCTCGTGGAGGTCCACGGGGCCGGCGGGACCGCACCGGGTGTCCTGCCCTCCGACCTCCTCGTGGGCGCCTCCATCTCCGCCCGGTTCGGTCAGGGCGCCCGTCGAAACGATCCGCGCCCCCTCTTCCGCATCCGCGACCTCCGGTTCTCGCCGGGCGTGGCCCTCTCCGGAGAGCGCTGGACCGTGGGGCTCGCCCCGATCCTGGCCTGGCACCGGGAGGAGGGAGAGATCGGCTACTTCGCCGGGGACGACCCCTTCGTCTTCCGGATCCGGGGCTACGGGACCTTCGACCGGACCCAGCTCGTCCGGGGAGTTCGCACGCGGGAGGGGCGCACGATGGGCGCCGGGGTCCAGCTCCGCCGAGAGAGCGACCGGGAGCAGCTCGTGGTTGCAGGCCAGCTCACCGCGGGCTCCGACTCGATCCGCCAGGGCATCGCCCGACCCGAGTTCGCCGGCGGGCACGACCGGGTGGAAGGCCGGATGGCGATCCTCCTCACGCGGCAGGGCCAGGATGCCGCCCTCCGGACGATCCGGGCGATGGGTCGCCACGAGCAGGGCCGCGGCACGGATCCCGTGTTCCGCGCCCTCAACACCCGGGACCTCCGGACCTCGGTGTCCGTCGAGGCAGGCACGCGCCACCCCTCCGAAGGCGGCCGGGCCCCGGGGAGCGCCGCGCTCCTCGACTGGACCCTCGAGCTCGGGGTGAGCCGCGACGAGCGCGAAGACATTGCCGCCGACACCCGGTGGTCCGTGACCTCGGCCCGGGCAGGGGTGCGGGTGGGGGCGGACGTCCCCCTTCCCGCGCTCGGCGTGGTCCGGCTCACCCTCGCCCCTGCGGTGACCCGGCGCCTGGCCGACGACTGGCATGCGGGCCGACCGACCCGGATGACCGAGGAGCTGGTCCGCCCCGACTACCTGGTGTTCCGGCAGGGGAGCCGGGACCTCGCGGCCGGCGTCGTGTGGCACCGGGTGCGGCCGTCGGGAGGGGTCCTCCAGCTCGACCTGGAGGTCTCCACGAGCCGGGGACAGGGTGCCGTCGCCGCGTCCTCGCCCCTCCCGGTGGACCCGGCGAGCCATCGCACGGCGCTGCAGCTCTCCGTGTCGCTCCTCCAGTAGTGCCGCAGGGCCCCCGGCCGCCCGCCCGGCCCGGCCCCACCTTTCCCAGCCACTCTTCTCCCAGCCCCACGTGTCCGTGAACCCCTTGAAGCACCTCACCCTGCCCGCCCTCCTCACCGCCGGACTCCTGCTGTCCGGATGCGCCGCCCACACCCCGGGCACCGTCGAGCCGGTGCAGGCCTCCACTGCCGAGACCTGTTTCCCCGTCGATGCCCTGCCCCCCGCGCACCGGGCCCTTGCCGACTCCATCCTCACCGACGGCCTGGACCACGAAGCGCTCTTCTCGCTCATGGACGGGCTCAAGCCGATGAGCACCCTCCGCCACGAGAACCACGAGGTGGCCCGGGACCCGGAGCTTCCGTCCGGCACCCGGGCGGTGGTCCCCGCCGACGACGCAGCCCTCGATCGGATGACGAAGGTGGCCGAGGTCGTCCGGCACCTCCACTGCGGGCCGGTCCGCACCGTGCTCGTCCCGCTGCGCCGCACCCCGGACGGGATCCGGCGTGTGCAGCTCCTGGCCGTGCACGAGGACACCTTCCGCGAGGTCATCGAGCGCGACCACACCTTCTGGGGCCAATGGGGACTCGGTCCGGAGACGGACCCCGCCACGATCATCACGGTGGTGGAGTTCGAGGAGTCTGGAGCCCGCTTCCGGGGCTACGGCTACCTCTTCGGCTACCCCGAGCACGCCGTCACCTTCTTCGTCGAGGCCGCCCGCGAACAGGAAGAGACCGGCGAGTTCGTGGAACGGGACTTCTTCCAGATCCCCACCCACAAGGCCGAGACAGGACGCTTCGTCTACGCCGTGCCCGTGGGGCACGAGCCCCGTCCGGAGGACGAGGCCATCCGGGAGCGCGCCCTCGATGTCCTGCGCGCGTATCGGGAGAAACGGCCGGCCTTCGAACGGGAAGACGGCTCCCTCCGTGCCGTGGAACTCCTCCGCGCCCACCACCTGCGGAGTCAGTCCGGGCGCCGGTGACGCCCGTTCCCCCGAAGCGCGCGGTGGGAACCCTCGGGGGGACCGCCGTGGTCGTCGGCTCGATCCTCGGGATCGGCCTCGTCTTCGTGCCGCCGATCGTCGCGGCCCACGCGGGCTCCACGGTGGTCTACCTGGGGATCTGGCTCCTCGGGGGCGCCGTGGCCCTCTGCGGCGCCCTCGTGTACGGGGAGCTCGGCACCCGCTTCCCGGAGGCCGGCGGGGACTACGTGTACATCCGCGAGGCCTTCGGGCCGGGGCCGGCGTTCGCAGCCGGGTGGCTCCTCTTCGGAGGGGTCTTCGCCGGGTCCATCGCCACCCTCGCCGCCGCCCTGGGCGAGATCCAGCTGCCCCTCCTCGTCCAGGCCTTCCAGGGGCAGGGCTCCCCCGGCGCCTTCGCGGCCGCCCCGGTGGAGCCCGCCCCGGGATGGCGAGGGGGTGCCGTGCTCCTCGTCCTCGGCTTCACCGCCGTCAACCTTCTGGGTGCGAGAATCTCGAGCGCCGGGCAGGTCGTCCTCGTGGCGGTCCCCCTCCTCCTCATCGCGGTCGCCGGACTCGGGGGCCTCGGGATGGCCGGAAGCGAGGTGGCGGCGAGGGGCAGGAGCCCGGAGGGGGGCGCCGGACCGGGCTTTCCCTCGGACCCGAGCCTCCGGGGCTTCACGACGATCTTTCTCGCGGTCTACTTCGCCTTCTCGGGCTGGAACGCCGTCTCCTACCTGGGGGGCGAGATGAAGCACCCGGAGCGGACGATCCCCCGCTCCCTGCTCGCGGGCACCGGGATCATGACCGGCCTCTACCTCGTCCTGTCCCTCGCCCTACTCGCCGTCCTCGGGCCGACGGAGCTGGCCCGCTCGGGCGACGCCGCCTCCTCGGCGCTGCAGGCGCTCGTCAGTGACCGGTGGGTCGTGCTCGTCCCCGTCGCCGTCAGCCTCGCGCTCCTCGCATCGCTGAACGCGTCGATCCTGACGGGCTCCCGGGTCGGCGCGGCGCTGGGGGAGGGACGAATGGGAACGGGTACCGCCCTCCTGCTGCAGGGGGTCGTGTCGAGCCTCCTGGTCCTTACCGGCACGTTCCAGCAGCTCCTGGAGCTGACGAGCATCGCCATGCTCGCCCTGGGCTCCCTGGCGGCCCTCTCCCTCGTACGCATCCGCCGGGGCGACGGAGCGGACGCCCCCTTCTCGGTCCCCTTCTACCCCCTGCCCCTGGCGGTCTTTCTCGTGGTGAGCCTGGCGGTCCTCCTCCTCGTGCTCTGGCAGTCCGTCTCCCCGGCCGAGGGGGGGAGGGGCCCGCTCGCGACCTGGGGGCTGGCCCTCCTCGCCCTCCTCTGGCTTGCCGGTGCCGTGCGACACCGGGAATCGAGGACCAGCCGGAGCGCGCTGCGCGCAAGCGACTCGAGGCCGACCGACTCGCGAAGCCGGCCACCGGGCTCGAGGACCCGTCTCTCACCGCCCGCGTCCCTCGAACCCGACGAGCTGGACCTCGACGGCCTCGACCTCGATGACGCCGAGATCGGTGACGGTCACCGTGCACAGGGTGCCGTCGCTCGTGACGAAGGCCTCCACGGAGCTCCACCTCGTCCCACCCCGGGCTCGGCGCGGGGTTCGGCGGGGACCGGGACGGGCGCCGGGACGGGGGTCGAGCATGAAAATCGCTAACGAGGTCGTCGTACGTCGAGCTCGTTAGCCATTTACACGGTCCTTTCGGAAACCAGCACGCCCCTCGCCCCCGAAGACCCCCAAGCCCAGCAACCATCCCAATAGCAGGTCTCGGGGATCCGCCGCCGAAACGACCACCGAATTCTGGTCATTATGACCATTATGACCAATTTTTTGGGGGGCGGTCAGAACCGCGGGCGGTCGAAGGCGGGGGCGATCGAGCCTGCCGGCGGCGTGGCGGGGGCGGCCCGCACCGGGTGCCCCC
>SLDT01000265.1 GCA_007125125.1 Gemmatimonadota bacterium
CCCCGCCGACTCCATCTGGAGGGGCCAGACCACCGTGTCGAAACAGGTCCGGAAGCGGCAGGGCTCCCCCCCGACCGGCCGCGACTGGAGCGTGCTTCCCCTTGCAATGCGAAACCCGTTCGCGAGCTGGCTCTGGCTGGGATCCAGGTCAAACGCGACGATCGTCGTCGCAGGGAAGGGACGCACGTACTGCGGGTGCACCGAGGCGAGGAGTGCCTCGGACACCTCCGGAAGGTCATCGTCGAGACGGAGGTGGACACGCGCAGCGAGAAAGGCAAAGCCCTCGAGGAGCCGCTCCACGTGGGGATCCTCGCACTTCGTCTCCTCGAGTTCGAGGCGTCCGGCGATCTTGGGATACGCCCGCGCAAACTCCGCGCCCGCCCGGCGAAGGTAGGTCAGCTCGCGCTCGTAGTATTCGAGCAACCGATCGGCCATCGTCACTCCTCGACGCGAAAGGCGCCACTCGATGTCTCGAGAAGGGTGTCGAAGACGACCCTCTCCGGATCCGGGTCCATGAGGAGGGTTCCCTCGATGCGCACCCGCACCTGCCTCCTGCTCTGCCCGGCCGCCTCCGAGTCGGCCTCGACGAGCTCGGCCCGAACATCGGCCAGACGGGGCTCGAAGAGCTGGACCACCTCCTCGATCCGGCGGAGGAGGTAGGCACGCGACTCCGTCGAATCGGCGCTCAGGGAGGTCACGTCGGGAAGGCCGTAGTGATAGACCGAAGACCGTACCTCTTCGCGGTGCGCCCCCGCCGGATTCATCGTGCGACGGGTGTTCAGGAGCCACTCGACGTCACGCAGCACCGCGCTTCGGAAGCGCCGCTCGGTCTCGGCCCTCGAGAGCTGTCGGTCTCCCGACAGGTGCGGCTCCTCGTCCACGAGTCGATCGAGGAGCGAGGGCCGGACCGTGCGCTCGTCAGCCCTGGCCGGCCCCACCATTGCTCCCGAAGCTCATGGCCTGCATCGGGTCGAGCCGGCAGATCCGAAGATAGAGCTCCTGCCGCTCGGACTCGTCCGCCCCCATCGCCTCGAGACAGCGATAGAGGAGCGCCATCGGTGTGGCCACCGTCTCCCCGTCTTCCCACTCCTCGAGCTGGTGTCGCTCGACCTGCTGCAGCATCTCGCGCAGGATCGGAAGCGCCACCGGCGCGAGGCCGCTCTCGACCATGATCCCGGCCGCCTCCGACCGACGCAGGAAGCGCGCGCGGGAACTCTTCTCGCCCGCAGCCTTCCGCATGAGGAGCTGGATCGCCTCCTGCGGTTGCGAGACGCGGAGTGCGGCGACCCGTCGCTCCAGCTCCCGATCCGTCGGCTCCGGCGTGGCAGCAGCCGGGCGGGGCTCGACGCCATCTGCACCCGGCGCCACACTCGTCCGGATCCACCCCTGGGTCTCGGCGTTCGCCGTGGGGGAGTCGTCCATGAGGGTGAGCGTGGGGAGTTCGGGGAGGTCCTCGACGAGGGTGCGCAGGGCTCCCGTCAGCGCACGCGCCACCCGATCGTACTCGCTCCCGAGCCCCTCGCAGGCACTCAGCGCGTAGCGCTGGAGGTCCAGCCACCCACGGCCTTCCGGCGTCGCCATCACCTCTTCGCAGGTGTCGAGGAGCTCGGCCCACTTCGAGTCCAGGAGGAGCTCCTTGAGACGCGTCCGGACCCTCGTCGGGGGCGCCTTCAGGAGCCTCGGATCGGGCGAGCTACCCCCGGCACGCAGTTCGCCCCAGCGCAGTCCGCGCAGCATCAGGTAGGGGGAAGGGTCCGTCGGGTCGGCACGTCGCAGGAACCGGGCCGCCTCCGCCACCACTCGTTCCGCGTCGGGACGGCTCCCGATCCTGGCCGGGACCCCGCCCTCGGCTGTCGGCCCGGCCGACGAGGAGGCTACCTCCCCCCCAGCGCCTGCCTCCGCCTCGCCTGCCGCATCCGGGTCGCCCTCCGCGTCCGAACCCGAATCGTAGTCGACCGGATCCGGGTCTGTCTCGAGCCGCCTCTTGAGGGCCGCCTCCGAGACGTGGTGGATCTCGGCGAGGAGGTCCCGGAGGGGAATCAAGTTCGGGGTCACGTCGCCGAACTGCTCGTCGCAGTAGGTCTCGAGCGCCCCGAGCGCCTCGCGGACCGCGGCCAGCCCTTCGACCGTGGCCCGCAGGAAGGGCTTCGGGGATCCGGCAAGGGCTCCCTCGAGCTCCTCCTGCGAGGTGCGCCCCGACGCGATCAGCTCCTCGCGCTGCGCCGCCTTCTGCGAATCGACATCCGCCTCCTCCTCGCGCGGGACCGTCCGGCTCTCCCGGTAGTGCAGGTACCCGTGGCCCGCCTGCGTGAGGGGGATCGTCTCGACCGCCGGCGCGAGGTAGAGCCCGATCCATTCGAGGGGCACCGCCCGAAACTCGAGATCCCCGTCCTCGTCGATCTCGGGATGAACCCCCTCCCAGAACTCCTCCATGAGGCGGCGCAGGAGGAGCAGCCCCTTCGTGAGCCCCTCGTGCCCCTCCCGGTGGGTCCAGGCCTCCGTGAGCCACGCCGCGACCTGGAGATCCTTCGACTGCTCCTTCAGGACCTCGGTGGCCTTCCGAATGACGAGGGGGTAGTCGGCGACCTTGGTCTCCCGCTTCCACTCGCCCTGGGGGATCGAGTCGTCTTCCTGCTCCCGTGCCCGCTTGATCTCGTCGTAGACCAGCTCATAGCGTATGTTCGGGCCGGCCGGCGCGTCACCCTCGATCGGCTCGAGAAACTCCTCGATCGCCTCCATCGGCGCGCTCACTCCCCGCCCTGTCCCGAGGTGGCGTCGGCAGGAGAGGGATTGATCTCGATCATGCGCATCTCGAGGAGTGGCACGACCTCGTCATCGACCAGGAAGGCCTTTGCGCCGAAGGGCACCTCGAGTTCGCCATTCGCGCCGCCTGCCTGGCCCGCCTGGATCTCCCGACCCAGCCGGACGGCGGAATCGGGGTGGTGAGCACTGCCCGGAGAGATCGCGGGAATCAGCACCTCGCCCATCTCCATGCCCGAGAACCGGGGTCCGGGGACCACCCTGGCCGGGAGCCAGAGGAGGTCCCGCAGCTTTTTCGGTTCCTCGATCCGGATCGCCGCGATGTGCTCGAGGGGGAGCCAGGTGTACTGACCCGCGGCATGGACCTCGAGGCGCGCCCCCAGCCTGGGATCGAGGTCTTCCATGCTCGAGAAGGGGCGTCCGTCGAGGGTCCCGGAGACCGCAGGGGGACCGGAGTCCCCCTGCGGAAAGGCTCCGGAACGAAACATCTCGTCACGCTGCCGCTCGGCGTGCAGCGCACTGCGGTAGAGGAGCGCCCCCATCTCGGCCTCCTTCCCGGAACGGGCGAGCACGTCGAGCTGCTTCTCGGCACGGTCGTACTGACCCGCAAAGGCAAGCAGCTCGAAGAGGAAGGCTCGACGCCTTCCATCGAGCGGGTCATCCCGCAGCTCTTCCCCGAGGGCCGCGATCGCTCCCTCGAGGTCGCCTCGTTCGTACAGGGCCTGCGCCTTCATCGCTCAGCCTCCGGCCCGGGGGCGCCCCCCGTCACCTCGAAACCTGGAGGGCGTCCCAGCTCGCAACGACCGGGGAACCCTTGGATCCGGTCTCGGTCTGCGGCGTGTACGTGATCGAGACCTTCCCGAAGGCGAGGCTCAGGCTCTCGGTCGGGCGGTCATCACCCCCCGACGATCCGCTCCACTGGATCGACTCGATGAAGACCTTCTCGAACTCGTAGACGAGGTAGTCCACGGCCTCTTCCCCACCGGCCTTGTGGAAGACCACCTTGGCCTTGGGATAGTGCTTGCCCGTGCAGCAGGCCTGGAAGAGCCCGGGGCTCGCTGCGTCGGAGGCCTTCATGATGTTGAAGCTCGAGAGCGAGACCTTCCCGGCACCACCTCCACCCCCTGAACCGATCGTGGTCGGGTTCGAGGCTCCCCAGCTGAAGGACAGGATCTCGATCTGCTTCTCGAAGCCCTTTCGGGTGGACTCCCCTTCGACCCCTTCGATCTTGAGAAATGCATCGTACGCCATCGTCTTCTCCTTGTGTCTGCGGGTTCGTGTGAGGGTTCGGCTCCCCGGCCACTCCCTCATCCTTCACCTTCGGTCCTGCGTCCTGCTCCTCTCCTCCCCCGATCCCCGGAGGGCCCGGGATGGCCTCAGTTCGCCGGCGGCGGAAGGTCTGCCACGAGACGCATCGAGACGCTCAGCTCGTCGAGCTGGAAGTGCGGCCGGAGGAAGGCCACCGCACGATAGGCACCGGGCTTCCCGGGGATCTCGACCACGTCGACCCTTGCTTCGCGCAGGGGGCGCTTCGCCTTCACCTCAAAGGAGGCGTCCTCGTTCGCGACCACGTAGTTCGAGATCCAGTTGTTCAGGAACGACTGCGCCTCGGATCGGGACATGTACCCCCCGATCTTGTCGCGCATCATCGCCTTCAGGTAGTGGGCGAAGCGCGAGACGGCGAAGATGTACGGGAGCTGGGCCGAGATCCGGGCATTCGCGGTCGCGGCGTCGGAGTCGTAGACCTTCGGGCGCTGCGCCGACTGCACGCTGAAGAAGGCCGCCTTGTCCGTGCCCTTCTGGTGCACCAGGGGCGCAAAGCCGAGGTCGGCGAGCTCCTTCTCTCGTCGATCCGTGATCTGTGTTTCGGTCGGGCACTTCATGGACAGATCTCCGGACTCGGTGCGGAAGTTGTGCACCGGGAGTCCCTCCACGAGACCACCGCTCTCGACGCCCCGGATCGTGGCGCACCAGCCATGCTTCGCGAAGGCGTTCGTGACCCTCGCCCCGAGTGCCCACGCAGCATTCCCCCAGAGGTATCGGTCGTGCTCGGCCCCATCGATCCCCTCGTCGTAGTCGAAGGCCTCGATCGGGACCGTGTCGCGGCCGTACGGTTCGCGAAGGAGCATGCGCGGAAGTGCGAGGGCGACATAGCGCGCATCCTCGGACTGCCGGAAGGACTTCCAGCGGGCGTACTCCGTGGTGTCGAAGATCTTCGCGAGGTCGCGCGGCTGGTCGAGCTGCGTGTAGCGCTCGAGATTGAACATCTCCGAGGAGGTCCCGGTGATGAAAGGGGCATGGGCCGCCGCCGCCACCTGGGAGACCTTTTCGAGGAGTTCGATATCCTGCCCCGAGCGGCCGAACTCGTAGTCCCCGAGGAGTGCCCCGAAGGGCGCGCCCCCGAAGACCCCGTATTCCTCTTCGTAGACCTTCTTGAAGAGTGCGCTCTGGTCGAACTCGGGTGCCTTCTGCAAGTCCTTCAGGAGCTCCTTCTTCGAGACGTTCAGCACCTTGATCTTGAGCATGGTGCCGGTTTCGGACTGGTTCAGGAGGTACTTCAGTCCCCGCCAGGTCCCCTCGAGCTTCTGGAACTCCGGGTGGTGCATGACCTCCCTGAGCTGCATCGAGATGAGACGGTCGATCTGGGCGATCCGGGCGTTCAGCATGGACTCGGTGTCTCGCGAGATCTGGATCTGCCCCTCCATGATCTCCTCGACGAAGCGCTTGACGAGGTTCTTGCCCCGCTCTCGCTGCCTCGCCTCCGTTCCGAATCGCCCGGAGTCGACGATCTGGTCCAGGAGGGAGACCTCCTCGGTGGTCTCGGCGGCCTGCTGCTGTCCCTGCTGCTGGGCTTCAGCCATCGGAGTCCTCCCCTGACTTGAGTTCATCCCGGAGGCGATTCAGTGTCGCCTCGTCCGAAATCGTCTCCTGGAGAATCTCGTCGAGCTTGTCGTTCCCCTGCAGGCTGCCGCGGAGGTCGGAGAGCTCCTGGCGCAGGTCCAAGAGCCGCCGCACCGGGTCGACCTGCTCGGCCACCCGCTCGGGCGAGAAGTCGTCCAGCGCCTTGAAGTCGAGGTCGACGGTGAGCTTCCCGGCCTCCGGGTCGTCCGAGAGCTTGTTGTCGACCTGGATCTGCAGGTGCGGCTTCATGTTCTTCAGGACGTCATCGAAGTTGTCCGGGGTGACCTCGACGAACTTCCGGTCCTTCAGTCGCTCCTGTCCCTCGCGCGGATGCCCGGTGAGGTCGGCGAGCACCCCCATGACGAAGGGGAGCTCCTTCATCTCGATTGCGCCCCCGGTCTCCACTTCGTAGCTGATCTGGACGCGCGGGGCCCTGACGCGTTCCAGCCTCTTTTGAATGCTCTCTGCCATCTGACTGCTCCTGACCGACCGGCGGTTGTGGGAAAGGGGTGCGGAAAGCGGCGGCGGGACCGGGCTGGGATTCCCCGGGAACCTCGGCAGCCGACGAACTGGGGGTGGCCTCGGACGAGCCAGCCCCATTTCCGCGTCTGCCCGGTCAGCATACGGCGTGCAGCCCGCTCGCGTCAAGCGGCGTCACGCGATCGCTACCCGCCGCCCGGGGTCGAGCGAGGGGCGCTGGACCGGCCCCGACGTCGCGGGGTGCGCAACGTGTCCCGCGGAGCCCGCTTCCGCAACCCCCCGGACAGGAGGCCGCTCGACAGGTCGAGAGGGTACGGGGCTCAGTGAGCGACCTGGCCGAGGAGCGCGGTGAATCCGAAGAAGGCGGCCACGAGCACGGTCCGGGTGCGGTTCCAGGGCGTGACGGGACCGGGATCCCGCCCGTCTCGGGACCAGAGGAGAATGGATCCGCAGGGAGAGCGGGAGAGGCTCGCCGGCTGTGTGGCCGGGGAGTGGACCTCGATGCCCTCGATGTCGGCCACGGCCAGGACATCATCCACGGAAACGGTACCCGGGAGGGGATATCCGTCAAGGACGACCTGGGGTGCGCACCCCCTCCAGGAGGCGATGCGGCCGTGACCCGCAGGGCCAGGCCCCACGGTCACGCCCGGGACCGTGCGCAGGAGGTCCGTCGCGAAGAGGGGGCGACGGGCCTCGATCTCGGCCCGGTCGATGAAGGTCCCCATCCCCCTCGCTCGACGCTCCAGGAAGCCGGTGCGGGCGAGGCTCGACTCCCTTCGTACCTCGACGACGACGGGGTCGAGCTCGAGCGCTTCGGGAACCAGGTGGACGTCGAGCACCAGGAGCCCTTCGCCCTCGACCCCGAGCTCCCATGCGAGGGTACCGTACCCGGGCGCCCCGGCCTCGGCGAGGTAGACGCCCTCCGCCAGGAGGGGCGAACGGGCGACGCCGTCGTCTCCCGTGATCCCATGCCAGACCGGGACCGAGTCAGGAGAGAGCAGGAGCACCCTTGCACCCCGGATCGGGACCTCCGACACGCGATCCCGAATGCGCGCCTCGATCACCACCTGGCCCGGGAAGGAAACCGGCTCCGGTCGATCGACGTGCGAGGCACCCGGCGCGCTCGGGGGAGCCGCGCCCAGGATCGCCAGGAGGAGTGCAGCAAGGGACATGCGTCGACACCGTCGAAAGGGGGCTTGTGTCGAGCTACCCCCGGGTTCGGCGCCGGATCCCGGGGGAGCCCGGGGTGCCTTCCCCCCTTTCCGATCGAGGGCCGGAGTCTTACCCTCCGGTCGCGCCCGCTCGCCGACCGGGGAGTGGGGGACCGCTGCCCAACCCGAGACCAAGCCGACCGGATTCGCCATGAGACAGATGCAAGGGGTGCTCTGGACGAAGGGAACGCTCCTGACGCCTCAGCACCTCCAGGCCCAGGACCGCTTCCTCGAAGACCTGCTCGAGTTCCGGCTCTCGGCACTCAGCTTTCGCCCGTGGGGTTTCCGGTCCCTCGACATCGATCGGGAGGCACTCGAGGGAGGAGCGCTCGCAGTGAACGCCGCGTCGGGCATCTTCCCCGACGGGCTCCCCTTCGATGTACCAGGGGGCGACCCGGCTCCGGCCCCCCGCCCCCTGGCGGAGCTCTGGCAGCCGGACCAGCGCTCCCTCACCCTCTACCTGGCCCTTCCTGGACGCAGGCCCGAGGGCCGCAATGTCTCGATGACGATGGCCGAGGCCGACGCCCGCTTCAGGGCCGAAGTCGAGCTGCGTCGTGACGAGAACACCGGGCAGACCGAGAAGCCGATCCAGATCGCGCGGAAGAACCTCCGGATCCTGGCCGAGGGCGACAACCTCGAGGGAAGTGCCGTGCTCCCGCTGGTGCGACTCGTCCGCGCCGACGAAAAGGCGCAGCCCGAACTCGACCCCCGCTTCGTGCCTCCGGTCCTGGACCTCGGGGCAAGCGAGTACCTCCTGGCCATCGCGCGGCGGCTGGTCGAGCTCCTGACCGCCCGCAGCGGGGGGCTCTCGGCCGCCCGACGCGAGCGAGCCGGCGGACTGGCCGACTTCGGGAGCTCGAACGTGGCGGCCTTCTGGCTCCTCTACACCGTGAACTCGGCGCTCCCCCGCTTCCGGCACCTCCTCGAGGTGCGGCGGGGGCATCCGGTCGAGTTCTTCCAGGCGATGCTCGATCTGGGTGGGGCCCTCTCGACCTTTTCGGGGCGAATCGAGCCGCGCGACTTCCCCGTCTACGACCACATGAACCTCGGCGAGGTCTTCACCCAGCTCGACGGGCAGGTGCGGGAGCTCCTCGAGACCGTCGTGCCTGCCCACCATGTCACCCTCCCCCTGCGCGAGACGGACCCGGCGGTGCACGCGACCGCGCTCGAGAAGGAGGAGTATCTCGCGGCACCCCAGCTCTTCCTGGCGCTGCGTGCCGAGGGTGACCAGGGCGAGATACTCCGGCGCGCGCCCCAGCTCCTCAAGATCACCTCGGGCGAGCGGGTGACCCAGCTCGTGCGCCAGGCCCTCCCCGGACTCACGATCCGCCACGTGCCCTCGCCCCCGGGGGAGGTCCCGGTACGGACCGGGCACCACTACTTCGCGATCGAGCGCGCGGGGCCCGAGTGGGACGCGATCCGGCGGGCCCGGAACCTCGCGGCCTACGTTCCCTCCGACTTCCTCTCCCCCTCGCTCGAGCTGATCATCCTCCTGCCGGACTGAGAGGGTGGGGAGGGGCGTCGGCCCTTCGGCCGCCGGTCCGGGCAGGGGCCGCATCTCCTGAGCGGGCCGCCTCAGGTTAACATTCACAATTATTGTGCACTCACTCAGGAGGGTGCACGATTTTTGTGCAACTTCCGGCGGGAGGAAGGCGCCTCAGGCGCCCGGCTCCACCTCCTCGACCGCCGGCGCCCCCTCCGGATCGACCGGTTCCTCCCCCCCGCGCCCGACCAGGGCGAAGACGAGGATCAGCACCACCGCGAGGACGAGGACCACGCCTACCCCGATCAGGATCCAGAGCGTCGACTTCGAGCCCCCCGACCCCCCGGCGGAAGGCGGGGGCGCGGTCGGTGCCCGGGGCGCCCCACC
>SLDT01000065.1 GCA_007125125.1 Gemmatimonadota bacterium
CCGAGCCGCCGCCTCCGGCGCGCGAGGCCGTGTCGATCCCCGCCGGGGCCCGGATCACCGCCGCCACGCTGGCCACGGTGTCGACCCGCTCGAGTGAGCCCGGTGCGATCGTCTATGCCCGGGTCACGGAGGAGCTGCTCGCCGCCGACGGCATGGTCCTGGTTCCGGAGGGTGCGCGGCTGAGGGGCAGGGTCGTCGAGGCTCGTTCCTCCTCGAGCGCCGAAGAGGAGGCACTCCTCGTCGTGGCTTTCGAGACCCTCGTGATGGATGGCGAGGAGTTCCCGATGAGGGCGACGGTCGTCGAGACCGAGTTGAAGGCTGCGGCCGGTGACTCCGGTGCCCGCTCGGCCGCCAAGGTGGCGACGGGAGCTGCGGCCGGTGCGGTGCTCGGTCACATCCTCGGGGGGGACCGTCGCGCTGCCGTTCAGGGAGCGGCCGCGGGTGCCGTGGCCGGTGCGGGGGTTGCGATCACGACCCGGGACGGACATGCCGAGCTGCGCGAGGGGTCGACCGTGATCGTTCAGGTCGACGAGCCCCTCATCCTGATTCCCTGAGGAGGGTCAGGGCGGTCCGCGCGAGGATCGCCGCGCCAAGGGGGATCACCCCCTCGTCGATGTCGAAGTTCGGGTGGTGGTGACGCCTCGGTTCGGGGAGTCCCGCACCCAGCCAGAAGAAGACACCCCGGCTTTGCCGGGCGAGGTAGGAGAAGTCTTCGGCCTCCATCGAGGGCTCGCGGTCGAGGAACCCGTCGTGCCCGACGAGTTCCTCGAGCGCGCTCCGGACCCGCTCGGCGAGGCCGGGGTCGTTCACGACCGGGGGGTATCCCTCCCGGAAGCGGATCTCGGCCTCGCCTCCCCATGCGGGGAGGTGCGAGAAGGAGGCCCGAATCGCCTCGTGAAGCCGCCCCCTCACCCCCTCCTCGAACCAGCGAAGGGTGCCCCGGAGGGTGACGCGATCCGCGATCACGTTCGGGGCGCGACCTCCCTCGATCATCCCGAAGGTGAGGACCCCGCTCTCAGCGGGCGAGAGCCTGCGGGAGACGGCCTGCTGCGCCGCAAGCACGCCCTGGGCCGCGAGGACGAGGGCATCGACCCCGTCCTCGGGGCGTGCGGCGTGGGCCGAGTGCCCGCGCACCGTGACCGTCACCTCGTCCGAGCCGGCGAAGAGGGGGCCCGGGAGAAGGTGGATCCGGCCCAGGGGCAGGTGGGCACCGACGTGGAGACCCGCCACCGCCGCTACCCCGTCGAGCACGCCCTCCTCGGCCATCCGCCGCCCTCCGCTCCTTCCCTCCTCGTCCATCGACTCCTCGGAGGGCTGGAAGAGGAGGCGCACCCGCCCCGGAGGGAGTTCCCCTTCCCGGGCCAGCTCCCCGAGAAGGCGTGCGGCCCCGATCAGGATCGCGGTGTGGGCGTCGTGCCCGCAGGCGTGCATCACGCCCGGGACCTCGGAGGCGAAGGGGAGACCCGTGGCCTCCTGGATCGGAAGGGCGTCCATGTCGGCCCGGAGGGCGACCGTGGGCCCGCCGCCCGGGCCCGCCTCGGCCACGACTCCCGTGTGTGCCACCCCGGTCCGGACCTCGAAGCCGGCCTCGCCCACCTCGCGCGCCGCGAGGCTCGCCGTCCGGTGCTCCTCGTAGGCGAGCTCCGGGTGGCGATGGAGGTCGCGACGGATCGCGAGGAGCTCGGGCGCGATCCGTCGCGCGCGTTCGAGGAGGAGATCGGAGAGGGGTGCGGCGGGTTGCGTCATGGTCGGAGCCGTTCGGGGTAGGAGTGCGTGCGCCGGGCACCACCTGTTGCCGGTGGAGTGGGGGCGGTTAGCTTCCGGGCGCGGGTCGGTACCGGCCGCCGGAGGCCGCCTCCCCGCGTTCGGACAATCGCACACCTTTCGGGGCGCCCCGCAAGGGGCTCCCCCGGGAGGCGAGGTGACCCTCCCGATCCAGCCCGATGCTCGACGACCGCCTCACCGAACAGCGCAACCCCCGCTCGGCCGGAATCGACCGGCTCGACCCCTCCGACCTCGTGGCCCTCATCCAGGAGGAGGACCGCCGGGTCGCCGAGGCTGTCGCAGCCGAGCGGGGGGCGATCACCCGGGCCCTCCTCCTCGTCGTCGAGACCTTCCGGGGCGGGGGCCGCCTCTTCTACGTGGGTGCCGGAACCTCCGGGCGGCTCGGGGTGCTCGATGCCGCCGAGATGCCCCCCACCTTCGGGACCGACCCCGAGCTCGTCCAGGGCATCATCGCGGGCGGGTACGGGGCCCTCGTCCGCGCGCGCGAAGGGGCCGAGGACGACCGGGACCAGGGAGCGCTCGACCTCGAGGAGCGCGGGGTCCGCGCGGGGGACTTCGTCCTCGGGATCGCCACCTCGGGGAGCACCCCCTACGTGCACGGGGCACTCGAGCGGGCCCGCACCCTCGGCGCCCGGACCGGCTTCCTCCTCTGCACCCCCCCCTCGGACGAGCTCCGCCGGAGCCATGACGTCGTGATCGCCCCCCTCACCGGGCCCGAGCTCATCACCGGCTCGACCCGGATGAAGGCGGGGACCGCCACGAAGCTCGTCCTGAACACCCTCACGACGGGGGCCATGGTGCTCACCGGAAAGAGCTGGGGGAACCTGATGGTCGACCTCCAGGTCACCTGCGGGAAGCTCGAGGATCGCGCCCTCCGGATCCTGCGGGCCACCCTCGACCTCGACCCCGCCGCCGCGGAGCGGCTCCTGGAGCGGGCCGGAGGGCGGGTCAAGGTCGCGATCGTGATGGAGCGCCTGGGGGTCGAGGCCCCCGAGGCCGAGGCCCGCCTCGAGGCCGCGGGAGGAAGGGTCGCCGGCGCCCTCGACGGGGAGCGGGGCCCTCCGTGAACCCCGGTCCCCTCCTCGCTGCCGGGCTCATGTCCGGGACCTCGCTCGACGGGATCGATGTCGCCCTCCTCCGGATCGAGGGCTCCGATCCCGCCGCCCTCGAGGTCGATCTCCTCGCCTTTGCCGAGTCTCCCTACGAGCCCGCGTTCCGGGAGGAAATCGCCCGCTCGCTTGAAGAGGGGGGTCCGGAGGAGTTCACGGAACTCCACGTGGAGATCGGCACCCGCTTCGCCCGTGCCCTCCTCGCCCTCCTCGCCCGGGCCGGGATCGAACCCGCGCGCGTCGGGGTCGCGGGCTCGCATGGGCAGACCTTCTTCCACAGGCCCCCGGACCGGGACGACTCGGGGCCCCCGGGCCGGGAAGCGCGACGGGGAGCGACCCTCCAGCTCGGCTGTCCCGCCACGATCGCCGAACTGACCGGGATCCCCGTCGTCTCCGACTTCCGGTCGCGCGACATGGCGGCGGGGGGGGAGGGCGCTCCCCTCGTGCCCTGGGCCGACTGGGTTCTCCTGCGCCGGCCCGGACGGGGGCGGGCGCTCCAGAACCTGGGCGGCATGGGGAATGTCACCTTCCTCCCGCGCGAGGGCGGGGCCCCGGAGGTCCTGGCCTTCGACACGGGCCCGGGGGTGGCCCTCCTCGACGGGGTTGTGCGCAGGGCGACTGGAGGCGCGCTCGCCTGGGACGAGGGAGGCGAGCGGGCCGCCCGGGGGCAGGTGCGCGAGCCCTTCCTGCGCGCGCTCCTCGAGGATCCCTTCTTCGCGGAGCCCCCCCCGCGTTCGACGGGGCGCGAGCGCTTCGGCGAGGCCCGGGTCGAGGCGATCGTCCGCGACTTCGCCCCCGAGGCGGAGGCGGAGTGGGACGACCTCCTCGCCACCCTCGCAGAGCTCACCGCCCGGAGCATCGGGGAGGCGTATCGCGCCCACCTCCCCTTCGGCGCGATCGACGAGGTGGTCCTCACCGGCGGGGGTGCCAGGAACGTCGCGCTCGAGCAGGCGATCGCGCGCGCACTCGCGCCCCTCCCGGTCCGGACCGGAAGCGAGGCGCTCGGGATCGATCCGGACGCGCGGGAGGCTGCGGCTTTCGCCCTCATGGGGTGGGCGCACCTGCGCGGCCTTCCCGCGAGCCTCCCCCGGGTCACCGGTGCCGCGGGCCCGCGGGTCCTCGGGAGCCTCACCCCCGGAGGGCCCCGGTGAGCGGGGGCGCCGAGAGACGCGACCTCCGGCAGCTCGCCCTCGTCGGGGGTGTGCTCGTCCTCGTCCAGGCGCTCGTCCTGGCCGCCCTCGCCCTCCCGATTCCCCACTCGGGGGGCGACAACATGGCCTACCTCGCCCTCGCGCACGCACTTCTCGAGGGCGCGGGCTACACCGAGCTCTGGGACCCCGCCACCCCGCCGCACACGAAGTATCCCCCCGTCTTTCCTGCCATCCTCGCGCTCCAGGCCCTTCTCGGTGCCACGACCTGGGCCGCCTTCAAGGCCGGCTCGGCCGTGGCCCTCTCCCTCTCGACGCTCCTCGTCTTCGCCTGGAGCGTGCGCCGGCACGGGGTCGGGGGGGCGGGCGCGCTCGCACTCCTCCTCGTCCTCGCGGCGGGGTGGCAGGACGCGAGCCGGTGGATCCTCTCCGAGCCCTGGTTCCTCCTCTTCACCTTCGCGGCCCTATGGGCCGGGGATGCGGCACTCGGGCGAGGTGCGCGCCCGGCGGCCGCGAGCGCCGGGAGGGACGACGCCCCCGGCGACCCTGCCCCCGGCGACCCCCCGGCGAGGGACAGGGTCGCGCTCCTTCTCCTGCTCGCTGGTGCGGCCACCCTCCTCGCCTTCGGCGTGCGCACCGCGGGGCTCCCCCTCGTCATCGCCTTCGGGGGGGCGCTCCTTCTCACCCGCCACTTCCGCGCCGCCGCGATCCATGGCCTGGCGACCCTCCTCGTCGTCGGCGGGTGGATGCTGCGCGCGCGCCAGGGAGGCGAGGGCGCCTACGGGGACGAGTTCTGGCTCCGCTCGCCCTACGCCCCCGAGCTGGGCCGGATCGGGCCCCTCGACCTCCTCGGCCGGATCCGGGACAATGCGGAGATCTACCTCCTGCGCGTCTTCCCCGGCGAATGGTGGTCGGGGCTCCCGGGGTGGGTGCCCGAGGGGGCTGTCGCCCTCCTCGGCGCGCTCCTCGCACTCCTCGCCCTCGCGGGGTGGGGCGCCCGCCTCCGCGCCGGGGGGTGGGGGCTCGCCGAGCTCTTCGCCCCCCTCTACGGAGGGCTCATCCTCATCTGGCCCGAGGTCTGGTCGGGCGAGCGCTTCTTCCTCCCCCTCCTCCCCCTCGCCCTCGCCTGGGCGGGAGAGGGGGCCGTCCTGCTCGCGCGCACCGGCCCCCTCCGCGGCCTGATGCCTCCCCGGGCCGAGCCGCGCCCGCCGGCAAGGGGTGGGCGGAAGGGCTCCCGGGCCGAAGCCCCCCGCCGGGACCCTGCCGCCATCCTTCTCGTGGGGGCGGGGGTGCTTCTCCTCGCCCTCCCGGCCCTTCCGCGCACGATGGCGGAGGCGTCATGGGCACGGGAGTGCCGGATCCGCGTGGAGGCCCACCGGAGTCCCCTCGCCTGTTACGGGCCCGGAATCGCGGAGTTCGCCGAGGCCGCGCGATGGGCGGGACGGAACCTTCCTCCCGATGCGGCAGTTCTGAGCCGGAAGCCCCGGATCCACTTTGCCCTCGGGGGCCCGCAGAGCCGCACCTTCCCCTTCACGACCGACCCGGACGTACTCCTCGAGGGAGCCGACCGTGCCGGTGCGCGCTGGCTCCTCCTCGATCACTGGGACGGAGTGGCGGGGCACTACCTGATCCCGGTCCTGCAGGCGCGCCCCCTCGCCTTCTGCCACATCAGGGGCTGGGGGGGCGGGGACGGGCGCCCGGGTACCGACCTCTTCGGGATCCTCCCCCCGAGCGAGCGACAGATGGGAGGGAGCGTGGCCGAGATGGAGCGCTGCCCGGCCGGGTGGAGCGCGGCGAGCCCGGTCGATCCGCCCCACCTCGACGCCCGGGTGCCCCTCTTCGCGCCCGGAGGGTGAGGAGGGGACGAGGGGGTGGGCCGTCAGCCGTCCCCGCTCAGGACTCCGAGAGCGATCCCGTAGAGGACGAAGGCCACGAAGGGGTCCTCCTCGGCGTCGCCGGTCTCGAGGAGGGCTCCGACGAGGGGGAGCCGGCGGGCGGGGGAGAGTCCCTGTAGCTGGGTGATGAGCCCTCCCCAGGGCTGGAGCATGTACTCGGCAACCCCGACGGTCGCGCCCCGCACGATCGGGGGGCCCGGGAGGAGGGGGTCGAGCACGGCCGTGTAGACCATTCCGCGGCCGATCCCGGCGAGGAGCTCGTCGACGAGGTCGACTCCCTCCGCATCGCCGGTGAAGCGCCGGTAGAGGTGGAGCACCCCGGCCGCACCGGCCCCGGCGGCGGCGCCGCGAAGGAGGCGGCGCCAGGAGGGGCTGTGGGAGGAGGCCCAGCGCTGGAGAGCCTTCCCGCCGCCTGCGGTGATGGCGCTCGCGATGGCCCCGGCGATCGCTCCGTCCAGGGAAGAGCCGTGGCCGATCGCGCCCGCGAGCCGCTCGGGGAAGGAGGGTTCGGGCGCACGGCTGCGACCGCGCGACGAATCGGGCTCGGATCGGAAGGGAGAGCGGATGGGTACCATGAAAAGGATCATCTCCGGATAAGGGGTACTCTTACGGTGGCGCCTCGCATGCATTCTGACAAGATCGGGGAGAAGGGGCCAGCTGCGCGCGTGCGCTGCCGGAGTCGGACGTGCCGGGGAGGGCTCCTGGCGCTCCTCCTTGCGGTGACGGCCGGCGCCACGGGCCAGCTGGGGGCGCAGACGACCCCGCCGGGGGCTGCACTCCGGACCTTCGACACCCCGCACTTCAGGGTGGTCTACGACGAAGGGTTGCGGGAACTCGCCGAGCGGGCGGCGGCGCACGCGGAAGAGGCGCACCGGATCCTGAGCGAGCGCTTCTTCGAGCCGCCTGCGGTTCCGATCGAGCTCCTGGTGACGGACCACTCGGACCTCTCGAACGGCTTTGCCTCGTCGACCCCCCTCCCACGGGTGGTGCTCTGGGCGCGGCCCCCGATGGACGGGACCGCCCTCTCGCACTTCGACGAGTGGCTTCGCCTCGTGACGGTCCATGAAGTTGCCCACGTCTTCCACCTCGAACACACGGGGCGACTTGGACGTGCGGCACGACGCGTCTTCGGGCGCGCCCCCTGGGCCTGGCCCTTCTTCACGGGCCACCTTCTTCCGGTCTTCGCAATCGAGGGGGTGGCTGTCCAGCTGGAGTCGGAGCACACGGCAGGCGGAAGGCTTCACGGCACCCAGCACCGCTCAACCGCCTACGCCCAGGCGCTCTCGGGTGGGGTGGAGCGTCTGGACCAGGTGCTCGGGATCTCACCGGTGCACCCCGGCGGGCAGCGACCCTACATCTTCGGCTCCCTCTTCTTCGAGTGGATCGAGGATGAGTTCGGGGAGGGGACGGTCCGCGACTTCCTCGATGCGGCAGCGAGTCAGTGGATCCCGTGGCGACTCGACGCGGCGGCACGGAAGGCCACAGGGGAGGGACTCGAGGAGCTGTGGGAGCGATGGGGGTCCGAAGTGGAGGCCGAGGTCGAGGCCCTCGTCGCATCGCGCGGGAGGGGCTTCGCCGAGCCGGAGCTTCTGACACGGGGCGCTCGGGGGGTGCGGCATCCCGTGCCCGGGTTCGGGGAGGGAGACGAGGTGCTCTACCTGCGTGCCGATGGCAGGTCCGATCCGGCGATCGTCGTGCTTGACCCGACCGGGGTGGAGCGCCGGCTCACCCGGTGGCACGGGGGTGGTCCCCTGCGGCTCCTTCCGGGGGGCGGGGTCCTGGGGGCACAGCCCGAATTCGTCGACCCATGGCGGTTGCGCGACGATCTCTGGCGGGTCGACGCGAGGGGGCGGGAGTACCGGCTGACACGGGGGGCGAGGCTGAGCCATCCGGACCTCGATCCGGTCAGCGGGCGGATCGTGGCGGTCGAGGAGGGGGAGGGGTCCAACCGGCTCATTCTTCTCGATGCCGAGGGGCACCCCCTCATGGAGCTCCGGCCTCGCGCTCCGGACGTGCACTGGGCCTTCCCGACCTGGGCCCCCGGGGGCGATCGAATCGCAGCGGTGCGTTGGGAGCGTGGAGGGCGAACCGCGATCGTTCTACTCGATCCGGAGGGTGGTGGGGACGAGGAGGTCGTCCACGAGGATGCCGCCCTGAACACGACCCCCGCCTGGTCGCCCGACGGGGGCCACCTCGTGTGGGCTTCGGATCGGGATGGCGCGATGAATCTGTATGCGAAGCAGGTGGATGGAGGACCCGTCCGAGCCCCCCTTCGCCAGGGAACTGCGACGATTGCGGGTGCGCGGGACCCGGCGGTCGATCCTGCGGGCGCCTACGTCTACTTCGCACTTCATGGGCGTGAAGGATGGGATCTCGCGCGGATTCCCTGGGACCCCGAGGGGTGGCCCGCGGCACTCGAATCCCTGCCTCGATTCGCTGCAGGGAACGGTGCGCCGGAACCTTCCAGTGCGGGTGGGAGCACGGATCCGGTCGCGCCCCGGATCACGAGGGACGACCGGCCCTGGTCTCCCTGGCCTTCCCTTCTTCCACGTTACTGGTTTCCGGTCGTGGCCGAGGCCGAGGTGGCGGCGGGTCGCACGGCGCTTCCCATGGCGGTGGGACTCGAGACGTCTGGCCGTGATCTCGTCGGTCGACACGCCTGGTCCGTCGAAGCGTCGCTCGCCCCCTCGAATCCCGGCGCGCGCCGTGAAGCGACGGCCCACTGGCGCTGGGCGGGGCTCGGACAGCCGGTCATCTCCTTCGAGCTTCAGCAGCGACATCGATCGCTCGGTGCCCTCCTCCCCGCGAGTTCACCCGGTGACACCCTCCTCGTGAACGTGCGAGAGCGGCGAGCGGGGGTTGCGGGCGAGGTGCTCCGACAGCGGGTGCGCTCGGCCTTCCTCGTCTCGGCCGGAGTGCGGGAGCTTCGGGAGTTCCAGAGTCTTCTGGAACTCGACGGCACGGATACGGAGCGTTTCAGCCTGACCCGGCCGTCGCGCAGTCTGACGGAGCTGCGGGGCGGTGTCGCCTTCTCCACGGCACGCGCACACCCGTTCTCGGTCTCGACCGAGGAGGGGGTCACCCTGTCTCTGCAGGGGAGGGAGCGGTGGCATCGCGCTCTTCCCGACTCGCTCGTCGGGGTGCGGGGGGTCGACGGCTCTTTTCGCGAGGGGATCGGGATGGCGCGCGTGTTCGTTCCGGTGCCCCTGCCGGAGGGCTGGGCCGGTAGACATGCTCGCGGGGTGCTGGCGTTTCGGGGCGTCGGCGGGGTGGCGG
>SLDT01000211.1 GCA_007125125.1 Gemmatimonadota bacterium
CGAGGGCGGGCGCACCACCCCCGCGCGGCCAGACCACGGCCCAGTCGAAGGCGCCGAGCCAGAGGCTCGGGAGCTCTCCCGGTTCAGCCGGAGCGGGAGGGGGAAGCCGCTCGAGCAGGTCCCCGACCTCGTAGCCCAGATAGCCAATCCAGCCCCCGGCGAATGGCGGGTCCGGCTCGCCGGGCAGGCCCACCAACGCCGCTCCTTCATCATCGAGGAGCTCGGCGATCCCGTCGAAGGGATCGTGCCCCTCCTGGCCGACCTCCCAGCGGAGTACCCTCCGCGGCGCGGCCGAGAGAATCGAGCGCCCTCGGCCCGCAGCGCTCTCGAGGAGAACACGGCCACCAAGTGGGGCCAGGGCAGCGAGCGCCGAAACGGGAACGAGCTCTCGTGACAGAGGGATCCGGAAGGTCGGGGTGCGGGTCATGGCTCCTGCGGACCCCGGCGCCCCCACCTCCGTTCCACCTTTCGCATCTGAACGCGCACCCCGATCTTGAGGGATCGTGAGGCCGCGACCCTCGCGCACCCTCGACGAATCCCAACCCACCTCCTGATCATGGCCACCGGACTCCTTCACCTTCACTCCGGACTTCGATACATCGTGCTCCTCGTGGGCGCCATCGCCTTCGTCTGGGCCCTCTACGGCTGGCTCACCCGGCGCGACTACGACCGGATGATGCGGATCAGTGCTTCGGCCTTTGCCGGGCTCCTCCACCTTCAGGTTCTGATCGGCTTCATCATTCTTGTGTCGGGCCGGCTCACCGGAGGAATCGGGGGCGCGCTGATCGGGCACCTCTTCATGATGCTCTTCGCCGCTGTCGTGGCCCAGATTCCCCTCAGCGTGATGCGCCGCCGCCCCCCGGAAGCGCGCACCTTTGCTCCGCACGCCATCTCGATCGTCGTCGCCTTTGTCCTCATCTGGGTCGGGATCGCCTCGATCGGACGCGGACTCCTCGAGGCCGCCGTCTTCTGAGGTGAGCGCCCCGCCCGGGCGCCCCCTCGCCCTCGTCATGGGAGGCGGGGGGGCGCGAGCCGCCTACCAGGTGGGGTTTCTCCGAGCCCTCGCCCGACGGTGTCCACGGCTGCAGATTCCGATCGTCACGGGGGTCTCGGCAGGCGCCATCAACGCGGCCCACCTCGCCGCCCATCCCGGCCCCTTCGAGGACGCGGTCGAAGACCTCGCCGCGCTCTGGCTCTCTCTGCGCCCCGAGCGGGTCTTTCGCGTGGACGCGCGCTTCCTCGCGTGGAACGCGGCTCGCTGGTCTCTCCAGCTCGCTTCCGGCGGGCTCCTCGGAAAGCCCGACGTCCGCAGCCTCGTCGACACCTCACCCCTCGATCGCTTTCTGCGGAGACACCTGGGCGAGGGGCCCGGCCCGATCGCGGGGATCGAGGAGAATCTGAGGAGCGGTCGACTTCAGGCCGTCGCGATCAGTACCTCTTCGTACACGACGGGCCGCTCCGTCACATGGGTCCAGGGAATCGGGCTCGAGGGTTGGCGTCGCCCCCGACGCGAAGCGGTCGCGGCCCCGATCACAGTCGAGCACGTGATGGCCTCGGCCGCCCTCCCCCTCTTCTTCCCGGCGGTCGAGATCTCGGGGGAGTGGTACGGAGATGGCGGGATCCGGCAAAGTGCCCCTCTCAGCCCTGCCGTGCACCTCGGCGCCCACCGGATCCTCGCGATCTCGACCCGATTCGAGCCCACCCGCAGGGAGGCCGAACTGCCCATGAGCACGGGGTACCCGCCCCCGGCGCAGGTCGTCGGCTCCCTCCTGAACGCGGTCTTCCTCGACCTCCTCGACCAGGACGCATGGC
Source organism: Gemmatimonadota bacterium (assembly GCA_007125125.1). Taxonomy (GTDB): domain Bacteria; phylum Gemmatimonadota; class Gemmatimonadetes; order Longimicrobiales; family Gaopeijiaceae; genus SLDT01. Next base: position 1,813 of record SLDT01000211.1, read on the forward strand.
GCCTCGAGAAGGTGAACCGACTCATTGCGCAGATTCCGTCAGAGGCGCGCGGCGAGCTCCGACCGATCGACCTCCTGACCCTCCGTCCCTCCCGCGACCTCGGGCAGCTCGCCGGCGAACTGGAGTTCCGGCTCCCCTTCCTCTTCCGGTACCTCGTCCGTGGACTCGGCACGCGCAGCACGCGCAGCCCCGACCTCCTCTCCTTCCTTCTCTTCGAGCCGGGGTACATCGAGCTCCTCCTCGAGATGGGGGAGCGGGATGCCGAGGCCCGGTGGGGCGAGCTCGAAGGGATCCTCTCCCCTCCTGAACCCCCGTCCCCGGCGGGGGTACGAGGGGCAGAGGGGGTCAAGTCCGAAGCGTCCGCGGAGCCCGGGGGCAACCGCGCTGTCGAACCCCCTCCGACCTGAGGGATCGTTCTGCGACCGCCCCCTCCTTCCGGAGTTGAGAGCCGTGTCCAGTGCACCGAAGCACGCGAGCGAACAGGAGAGCCGGGACGTCGCCGAGGCGGCCCGGCAGAAGGACTGGAGCCAGGAGAGCTTCATGCGCTCCTTCTTCGAGGGAAACTTCCGCCTCGACCTCCTGCACCCGCACCCGGAGCAGGACCCGGACGAGGCCAGGCGCGGCGAAGTCTTCCTCCGGGAGCTCGAGGCCTTTTCACGCGAGCACATCGACGGCGATGCGATCGACCGCGAGGGGCATGTTCCCGAGGCGGTCCTTGACGGGCTGCGGGCCCTCGGGGCCTTCGGGATCAAGATCCCGCGGGAGTACGGGGGGCTCGGGCTCTCGCAGGTGACGTACAATCGCGCCCTGGCGATCGTGGCCTCGCACTGTGCCAGCACGGGTGCCTTCCTCTCGGCGCACCAGTCGATCGGGGTGCCGCAGCCGCTCACCCTCTTCGGGACCCCGGACCAGAAGGAGCGCTACCTGCCGCGACTGGCCAAGGGGGCGCTCTCGGCCTTCGCGCTGACCGAGCCCGAGGTCGGATCCGACCCGGCGAACCTCTCGACGACAGCCACGCCGACCGACGACGGCTCGGCCTGGATCCTGAATGGGGAGAAACTCTGGTGCACGAACGGACCCCGCTCCGAGGTCATGGTCGTCATGGCACGGACCCCCGCCCGGGAGGGTGTGAAGGCCCGGCGGCCGATCACGGCCTTCATCGTCGAGACCGACTGGGAAGGCGTCGAGGTCGTCCATGAGTGCCATTTCATGGGGCTCCGGGGTCTCTCGAACGGGGTCATCCGCTTCCGCGACGTGCGGGTCCCGGCCGAGAACATCATCTGGGGCGAGGGGCAGGGGCTGAAGCTGGCCCTGATCACCCTGAACACGGGACGGCTCTCTCTCCCGGCCTTCTGCACGGCAGCGGCGAAGCAGCTCCTCTGGATGACGCGCCGCTGGGGCGCGGAGCGGGTGCAATGGGGGCAGGCAATCGGGAAGCACGACGCGGTCGCACAGATGATCGGACGGATGGCAGCCGATACCTTCGCCATGGAGGCAGGGGCGGAACTCACCGCGGCGATGGCCGACGCGAAGGCGCTCGACATCCGGGTCGAGGCCGCCATTGCGAAGATGTGGCACACCGAGACCGCCTGGCGCATCGTGGATGATGCGCTCCAGATCCGCGGGGGGCGCGGCTACGAGACGGCCGACTCGCTCCGGGCCCGCGGAGAGGTGCCGTGGCCGGTCGAGCGTGCGCTGCGGGACCTGCGCATCAACCTCATCTTCGAGGGGTCGTCCGAGATCATGCGGCTCTTCATCGCGCGCGAAGCGGTCGACACGCACCTGAAGGTGGCCGGCGACATGGTCGACCCCCGTGCACCGACCGGTCGGAGGGTCTCCGCTGCGCTCCGCGGAGCGATGCACTACGCCTGGTGGTACCCCTCCCGCTGGCTCGGTTGGGGACGTTGGCCCCGGTACGGCGAGTTCGGGGTCCTGGCGAAGCACCTGCGCTTCGTGGAGCGCACCTCGAGGCGGCTGGCCCGCTCGACCTTCCACTGCATGGTTCGCTTCGGAGGCTCGCTCGAGAAGCGACAGGCGGTGCTTGGACGCGTGGTGGACATCGGTGCCGAGGCGTTCCTGATGACGGCCGCCTGCATCCGGGCGCAGCAACAGCTCGCGGCCAATCCTTCGGACCGGACCCCGGAGGAGCTCGCCGACACGTTTTGCCGACAGGCGCGCCGGCGGATCGGGCGCTCCTTCAACGAGCTCTTCATGAACGACGACACGGCGACCTACGCGCTGGCGCGACGCACCCTCGACGGCCACTTCGCCTGGCTCGAGGAAGGCTTCCCGGACGATCGGGGCAAGGCTGATCGCAGGGCCGGTGCGGATGCGGAGGACAAGGTCGCGACGGAGCGCCCCGAGATCCCCTCCGGTGTTGTCGAGAGCGTCCCGGTCGAACCCAGTCACTCCCTCTGAAGGAGCACTCAAGGTGGCCTCTCTCCGTCGTCGACGCCGGTCCTCGAATGGCCCGGGTGCCGCACCCGTCATCGGGGTCGCGGTCCTCCTTCTTGCTCTCGTGGGGGGGTGGATCTGGTTCCGCTCCGACCGGGAGCCCCCACCCCTGCCCGAGACCACCCTCCCCGCGGAGCGCCCGGTGCCCCCGGCGACCGGACCCGAACTCCCCCCGGCCCTCGACCTCCCCGAGCTCTCGGCGAGCGACGAGTTCGTGCGTGGCCTCGTGCAGCGACTCTCCGAGAACCCCCAGCTCGCAGCCTGGCTCGCCACGGACGATCTGATTCATCGCTTCGTTCGAGTCATCCTCGACCTGGCCGGCGGATCGAACCCGGCCGAGCACGTGCGTTTCATGGCTCCCTCGGAGCCCTTCACCGTCGAGGAGCGGGACGGACGCCTCGTGGCCTCCCGGGCGAGCATGCGGCGCTACGACCTCGTCGCCGCAACCTTTGCCTCCCTCGACACCGAAGGCACTGTGCGGCTCTACCACCAGCTCCGCCCCCTCATCGACGAAGCCTTCGAGGAGCTGGGTGCACCGGGCGAGAGCTTCGATGACGCCCTCGAACAGGCGATTCGGAACCTCCTCGAGGCCGACGTCCCGGACCGCCCCCTCGCCCTCGAACAGGACGAGGCCGTCTACGTGTATGCAGACCCGCAACTCGAGGCCCGCCGGGGCGCCGAGAAGGGCCTCATGCGGATGGGCCCGGAGAACGCCCGTCTCATCCAGAGCAAGCTCGCCGAGTTCGCGGTCGCGCTCCGGCTGGTTCGGTAGCGCAGCTCTCCCGGCAGCGGGCACAGGCTTGCTACGGGACGACTTCGTCCCTACCATGCGGAGCAGTTTCCCGGCGCCCACAGCGCCGGCCCTGTCGCGTCTCACCGCCCCGTCCAGCCGAGCTCCCGTGCGCCATGGCCAACTACACGCAGGCCCGCCAGAACCTGAAGGTCTTCACCGAACTCGACGAAGACATCCTTCTGGCCCGGCGCTTCGCCGGGGTGGAGCGGATCTCGGCTCCCTTCGAGTTCGAGCTCGATCTCCTCTCCGAAGACCCCAATCTCGACGACCGCCAGCTCCTGCGAACCGAGATGGTGGTGAGCGTCGACGGGCTGCGCGTCTTCCGCGGATGGGTGCGCAGCTTCAGCCAGTCGGGCCAGGCCGCCGATCTCACGATGTACAAGGCGGTCCTGGTGCCGAGGCTCTGGTTTCTCAACCTTTCCTCGGACAGCCGAATCTTCCGTGACATGACGATCCCCGAAGTGATTCGTACAGTACTCGAGGAGCAGGGAATCGACCATGTCAGCATGAGCTGCACCGGGGACTACGAGAGGCAGGACTTCCTCGTGCAGTACCGCGAGACGCACTTCGACTTCATCTCGCGGCTCATGGAAGACCAGGGCATCTTCTACTTCTTCAAGCACACGGAGGAGGCCTGCCAGCTCGTGATCGCGGACCACCGAGGTGCCCACCGTGACGTGGAGCCCTCGGAATTCGCGGAACTCTCCGTGGGCACGCGGGGATCGCCCGATGACGGGATCTTCTCGGCGGGATCCATCGTCCTTGGAAACCATGTTCACACGAAGCGTGTCACGGTGCGCGATGTGGACACGGAACAGTCGCTCGACCCGATCGAAGCGATGGACGAGGCTCGCTCGGAGGCCCAGGAGGAGTACGACTACCCCGCCGGCTTCGTGAAGCGCGAGGGCGACCGGGGCGAGGAGCTCGCCCGCGTGCGCGTCGAGGAGCACGAATCCGAGGCAGCGAACATCTCGGGGATCTCGACTCTTCCGCTCCTCGAAGCCGGACGGCGGTTCACACTCAGCCGTCACTACCGGCGGGATGCGAACCGGAAGTACCTCGTCACCTCGGTGCGGCACCAGTGCTCGGCAGGAAGCTATCTCGCAGGCGCACAGGCCGACGAGGGCGAGTACGTGAACAGCTTCACGGGAATCCCGGACGACGTGCCCTTCCGGCCGAGACGGGTCACCCCGCGGCCCGCGATCCATGGCGCCCACCCCGCACGGGTGGTCGGGGGCGCGGCCGACGAGATCCATGTCGACAGCCAGGGACGGGTCAAGGTCCAGTTCTTCTGGGATCGGCGCGGTGAACTCGACGAGAACTCCTCGTGCTGGATCCATGTGGCACAGGGGTGGGCCGGAGCCAACCGCGGGATGCTCGCAATTCCGAGGGTCGGGGACGAGGTCATGGTGGTCTTCGCCGAGGGCGACCCCGACCGCCCCTACATCATCGGCTCCCTCTACAACGAGGCCCGGAGCACGATTCCCTGGGACCTCCCCTCCGAAGCGACGATGACGGGGCTGCGCTCCCTCACCTCGAGAGGGGGGGGAGGCATGAACGAGATCTCGGTCGACGACAAGGCGGGGTCGGAGCGCATCTACATCCATGGGCAGAAGAACATGGACACGAAGGTGCTGAACAACCAGTCGAACTCGGTCGACGTTAACCACTCCGAGACGATCGGGAACAACAGCACTCGCTCGATCGGGAACGATGACACCCACACGATCGGGAACGACCAGAAGACCACGGTCGGGAACGATCAGGGCCTCGAGGTCGGCGCGAACCGCAAGGTTGCCGTCGGTGTCGACCAGTCGGTCTCGGTGGGGTCGAACCATGCCCTCTCGGCCGGGCTCGACTCCACGATGACGAGCGGCACGGAGACAAAGATCGAGGCGGGTACGGACCTCATCGCGGCTGCGAACGTGAATGCCGATGTGAGCGCCGGGGTCCAGATCGAGATCAAGGCAGGGGTGTCGATCAAGCTCTCGGCCGGGGCCGGGGTCATCGAGATCGGCCCCTCCGGGGTGAAGATCACCGGGCCCACGATCGCGCTCTCGGGGTTCATCACGCACAACTGAGCCCTCGGGCCCGGGCGATGCGGGCGCCGCCCTTGCCGCTTCCACAGCGTCAGTTCAGCCGGATCACCTCGCCCTCGACGACGACATCGTCGTTCGCGCGGATCCGCACCTCGCCGTCGCGTGCCTCGAGCCGGATCTCGGAGGCCGAGAGGTCGAGCCGCCCCGGGAGCCTCACCCTCGAGGCCTCGGAGAGGAGCTGGATCTCGGGCCCCTCCCCCCGGTCACGGACCCGCAGGATCGGCTGTCCCTCCGCGTCGCGCACGGTGAGCGCCTCGTCACGCTTCAGCTCGAGGGTCGGCCCGCCCTCGACCGGCACCTCCTCGCGGCGGCGGAAGCCGTCCACGACCCCCACGACGATCGGCTCGTCCCACCCCGCCGGCCGGAGCACGAGGAGGCGATCCCGCCGGCGCACGGTCACCCCCCGGAGCACCGGGAGCCAGGCCTCCTCCTGGTCGTCTTCGAGGGGAGCCTCCGCGTCCTCACCGGGAGCGCCCCCCTTCTCGAGGGTGCGTCCCCCCCATCGCACCCGCGCCCTCCCCTGGAGCACGGGGTGGGCATCGTCCACACAGAGCCCGAGCATGGCCCCGCGCGTGGGACGGAGCCCCCCCCCGGCAATCTCCGACGCCGGTCCACCAGCCGTCGCCAGGAGCTCCTCGAGCAGGGAGCCGGGGAGCGCGACGGGTAGAGAGTCCGACGGTTCGGTGGCAGGCTCCGGGCCCGTCGCGGCCGGGCCCGGCCGGGCCGCACCCGCTCCTGCAGAAGAATCGCTCATCTCGGCGAGGGCTCCGATCAAAGGCGTGGGAATCTCGTCTCCCTCGAAGCTGTCTTCCCGGCATGCCCCCCGCAAGCCCGCGCCGCTTGCCCGCAGGCAATCACTTCGTTATCAGTCCCCGTCCCTCGGGCGCGCGCGGCGCCCCAGCCTCCCTCCCCACCCCCAGCGAGCGTGACCGCATCCGATGCCCCGAGATGGCCGATCCTGCAGGAGGCGCGCCTCGCAGCCCGCCTGCCCTGGATCTTCATGGCCCTCTTCGTCGCAAGCGGTGGGATCGCCGCCGGGCTGCAGGCCATTCTGGGCTTCAGCGACCGGACCATGATGATCGGACTCGTCGGCACCTTCCTCGCCATGGCCGCCCTCGTCTTCGCGCACGTCCTGCGGCCCGGTGGGGGCGTCTCGGTCAGCCAGGGGCAGCTCCGTGTGGAGCGCCGCTTCCGTCCCTCGCTCGCCCTCCCCCTCGGGGAGATCGAGTTCGAACCCGCCGTCTGGACGGCGCAGGGCGTCCGCATCGGCGATCACCTCGCCGCGGGAATGCAGCTCCTCGTGCGCGCCGGCTCCCGCTCCATCTCCTTTGGGGCAAGCGGGAACGAGGTCGCGCGACGGGCCGCCGAGGCCGATGTCCCGGTCGCACGCACCGCGCCCCAGATCGTTCTATCCGAGGGCGACTTCATCGAACTCCTGGAGGTGCTGTGGACCTCGTGAACGAGACCCCCCTCGCCGCCGAGTGCTTCGTCACCGAACTCGAAGAGGGCCTGCCCCGCATCGGGGTGCTCCTGGCCAAGGCCACCTTCACCTTCGACGGGGAGGGCCAAGTCACCCTCGATGCGGACGACCCCTTCCCCATCTACCGCGGCGACGAAGAGACCGAGCTCGGCCTCCTCCCGGGCGACCTCGTCCTCCGGGACGATCCCGCCCTCGAGGTCATCCTCCTCGGCGAGGCCCTCGCGCCCCCCGGCCAGCCCGTCGAGCAGATGTACGTGACCCTCGCCGTCGGCGAACAGGTCGGGCACCTCCTCGTGAGCGGAGACCGCTGGTGGCAGATCGCCCTCGACGGCGAGGGCCGCATCGCCCCGGAGCACTGCACCCCGACCCCTCCGTACCCCTTCGAGCGCATGCCCCTCACCTGGGAACGCTCCTTCGGGGGCACCGTCGAGGTCCTCATCGACGAGGAGGCGCCCCTCGACGTCGCGCACCCCCTCAACCCGGCCGGGCGCGGGTTCGACGCCGAGGCACAGGCCCTCGAACTGGGGAAGGCACTCCAGGCGCCCCCCGGCTACCCCGTCGTGGAGC
>SLDT01000011.1 GCA_007125125.1 Gemmatimonadota bacterium
AGCAGCGCATCGAGGCGCACGGGATCTTCCCGTACGCCGCATGGGCCAACTCCCGCGGGTGGGGCACGCTCGAGCCGGGCACCACGCTTCACCTCCCGATCCCGCGTCGTGAACTCGACGCAATCCAGCAGGAGGTCTACACCTTCGGCGGCGTCGGCGGACCGGGGGCAGCACCCTGATCCGGTCACTCTGACCTGAGAAGGTGGAGGACAGTTCGGGCTCCCTCCCTCCCTGCGCAAACCAGCGTCGGGATGGGGGGGAGCCCCTTGTCTTTCGCACACCCCGCGCGGCGAGTGGATCCCTGACGCGCTCGTGGGGTGCTTGCCAGCAGGCCACCCGCGACGTATGATGCGGGGTTCAACTCTTCCAAGGAGGATTCCCCATGGCACGTACAGTGTGCAAGCGGCCCGCGCTCTGGCTCGGGTTTCCTTTCATCTGGGCGCTTCTGGCCGTCATTCCGGTCGAAGCCCAGACGAATGGCAACAACAACGATCTCTGGGCTGGACCCGTCATCGACTACGATGCGATCATCGAGTCGGAAGGGTACTTGCGTCCCCCCGAGATCATCGAGCGTGCGGTGCTCGCGCCTCGAAACCTTGTCGTTTCTCTCTCGAACCTGAATGCCCCGCTCGGGAACCGGTTCCTGAACAGCGTGAGCGACGTGATGCCGAGTCTGGCAGACTTCGCCCGACCCCACTACGACCTCGGCGGATGGCAGGTCGATTCGAACGCGAACCGTTCGCGAAACCTCACCGCCCGGGGCAATCGAGGTCTGGAGCTGATCGATGCCACCTCCGGTGACCGCATCACGGTCCAGGTCCCCGACGGTGCACATGTCTCCGGACAGCGCTGGTCACCAGATGGCACCCGTGTGGCCTTCTATGCGCACTTCGAGGACGCGACGCACATCTACGTTGCCGACGTCTCCAATGGCCGTTCCCGACAGGTCACTCCGAGGCCGGTCCTGGCCACGAACGTGACCTCCTTCGACTGGACTTCCGATGGGGAGCACATCGTGACCGTGCTCCTCCCGGCCAACCGGGCAGCGAAGCCCGTTCCCGGCGCCGCACCGGAGACACCCCTCGTTCGAGTGGCCCGTCCCGGGGAAGAGAACCGCCTGCGCACCTACTTCAGCCTCCTCGAGAACCCGCACGAGATGGAGCTGGTTCGCTACTACAGCATCGGGCAGCTCGCGCGCATAAATGTGAGCAATCGCAGGGTCACCGAGATCGGTGAGCCGGCGATGATCCGGAGCCTGAACGTGTCTCCGGACGGTCGTCACTTCAGGGTCACCACCCTGCAGGAACCCTTCTCCTACATCGTTCCGATCAGCATGTTCGGTACCGTGGAGGAGATCTGGAGCGACGAGGGCGAGGTGCTCCACGAGCTCGCGAACCGCCCCCTCCGGGAAGGCGTTGCCGGGGGCGGTGGAGGTGGGAACAACGACGAGCCGAGCCGCCGTTCGATGACCTGGACCCCGGACGGATCGGGTCTCGTCTTCTTCCAGCGCGAGGCCGAGCGCGACGAGGAGGAAGAGGAAGAGGAGCGTCCCCGGATGGACCGCATCGTCCACTGGTACCCGCCTTTCGACGATGAGAGTGTCGAGGTGATCTTCGAGAACCAGAACGAAATCACTGCACTCCGGTACTCCGACGACGGACAGATCCTCTTCATCACGGAGAGGGCCCGGAATCAGAACCATGTGTTCGCGGTCGACCTGAGCGATCCGGACACGCGCTTCACGATCACCCGCTCTGGCTCGAACCAGCCGGATGACGCTCCCCGCGGTTCCCTTCTGACGACCACGGGCAGCCATGGGACGACTGTGGTGCGGATGTCACCGGATGGTCGCTTCGTCTACCTTTCCGGTACCGACCGTCCCGAGGTCGAGGATGCGGATCCGGATGACGAGGAGACGGAAGAGCGCGAGCCGCCCCGTCCCTTCATCGACCGCTTCGACTTCAGGACCCAGACCCTCGAGCGAGTCTACGAGGGCAACCCGGACTACACGGAGTCCATTCAGGCGATTCTCGACGACGAGATCTCCCGCATCGTCGTGTCGCGCCAGACGCGCACGATGGTTCCGCAGTCCTTCCTGATCGATGTGGCGACTGGCGAGGAGCGCCAGTTGACGGAGAACGAGCCTTACACGCTCGAGGCGCTCAAGAACACGGAGACGCGGACCCTCTTTGCCACCCGCGCCGATGGCGTTCGGGTGCGAGTCCGGGTCACTCTCCCCGGAGACTTCCAGGACGGTGATCGGCTCCCGGCGATGTTCTGGTTCTACCCGCGCGAGTACACCAGCCGCGAGGCTTACGAGCGCACGTACAGCACGGGGGGTGGCGGAGGTCCGACCGGCCCGGGAACGTATCCGAGTGTCGGAGCAGGATCGATTCGCCTCCTGACCCTCCATGGGTACGCGGTCGTCGAGCCGGACGCGCCGATCATCGGGCCGCAGGGCCGGATGAACGACAACTACATTACGGACCTGCGCAACAATCTCTCGGCCGTGATCGACCTGCTCGACCGTGAGGGAATCATCGACCGTGACCGGCTCGGGATCGGCGGGCACAGCTACGGTGGGTTCGGAACCGGGAACGTGCTCGCGCACACCCCGTTCTTCCGGGCTGGGATCGCGGGCGCCTCGAACTTCAATCGACTCCTCACCCCTCTCGGCTTCCAGAGCGAGCGACGGGATCTCTGGGCCGGCCGCGAGGTCTACCTCCAGATGTCGCCCTTCCTCTATGCGAACCAGATCAACGGTGCGCTCCTGATGTACCACGGGATGCAGGACTCGAACGTGGGGACGCACCCGATCAACTCCGAGCGGATGTTCCATGCACTGAACGGGCTCGGCAAGACCGCTTCTCTGTACATGTACCCGTACGAGGCGCACGGTCAGGCTACGCAGGAGACCCGGCTCGACATGTGGGCACGCTGGATCGCCTGGCTCGACAAGTACGTGAAGTACAGAGGCGAGCCGCCCGAGGTCGTGACCGACGAGGACACGGATAGCGAGGTCGACGCCTACGACCGCTGACGAGGAAAGGAGTTCGGCCCAGCCGAGCGATGGCCCGGGGGTGGTACGCCACCTCCGGGCCGTTTTCTTGTCCGGAAGGCCCCAGGGAGCGATCTTACACATCGTGACGTCCGATCCCCGGGAGACGCATCCTGGGCGGCTTGCCCCACCTCACGACTCTCAGCCTCCATGAACCCCGCCCGATGATCACCATCGCTGGAGCTGGACTCTCCGGCCTCGCCCTCGGGGCGGAGCTGGACCGGGTGTCGCTCGAGTTTCGCGTCTTCGAGGCAGGGTCTCGAGCGGGGGGCGTGGTTCGCACGATCCACAGGGATGGCCTCCGCTTCGAGTGCGGTCCACAGCGGGTGCGCGTCACTCCGGAGCTGACTCGTTTTCTGCCCGACCCGCAGCGATGGCACAGGACGGCGCCTTCCGAATCGGTTTCGATCGCGAAGGGGGGAAGGCTCCACCCGCTGCCGCGCACTTTGACTGAGGCTGCCACGACACGGGCGCTTTCCCTTTCCGGGCGTCTCAGGGCCGCGGTCGAGCCCCTCTTCGCATGGCTTCCAGAGCCGGAGGGGATGACCGCCGGGGCCTTCCTCCGACGACGCGTTGGGGACGAGGTGTACCGGACCTTTGTGGGCCCACTCTTTGGTGGGATCTACGGGAGTGACCCGGACCAGATGGAGGCTGGGCGAACCCTGATCCCCGCCCTCGAGGCCCTGGGTGTGCGCTCCCTCACGGGACGTCTCCCGTTGCGCCCGGGGCCCCGGAAGGATGAGGCCGGGAAGGACAGCTCCCTTCTCGAACAACCCATCATCGTGCCGGCCGGCGGGATGGAAGAGATACCGCTGACCCTCGCTGGACGCCTGAACGGACAACTCACGCTCGAGACTCCAGTCGAGGCCATCGAGCCCCTCGGCTCCGGGGGGTTCAGGATCGAGGCGGGAGGGGTGCGTTCGGAGGCGAGTGAAGTCGTCCTGACGCTGCGACCCGAGGCTGTGGCAGCGCTTCTCCACTCCTTTGCTCCTGAGGCGGCGGCTGCCCTTCGCTCTCTTCGGATGAACCCGATCATGGTCGCACACCTCGACACTCCCGAGCTGCCCGACGGACTCGGCTTTCAGGTGGCCTTCGGGGAGCCCTTCCGAATCCGCGGGGCAACCTTCTCGGGGAATCTCGATCCGACGGGGCGGGGGGCCGCAGTCTATCTGGGCGGAATGGCCGACCCGGAGGCGGCCACCGCACCCGACCAGGAGCTGATGGAGGTGGCCGCGCGCGAGTTCGAGGCAATCACCGGGGTGCCCGGGCGACCCGTGAACCTCCACCGCACCTGGATGCCCGCCTGGGACCGGAGCTGGCGGGCCCTGGATGACCTCGAGCTGCCGCGCGGAGTCCACATCCTGACCGGCTACACCGGTCGTCCCGGGATCATCGGGAGGGTGCGCGAGGCGGCCCGCCTCGCCCGCTTCTTCCAGCGGGGGGGCTCGTACGAGCAGATCGGCTCCGGCCCGAGGACGTCCCCGCTGAGCGCGTAGGCACGGGTCCGCGACCCTCCGCATACCTGCCGGAACCCGCAGACTCCGCACTTCCCCTGCAGGCGGTCGCTGTCGCGAAGCGCCCGGAAGAGGGGGCTCTCGCGGTAGACCTCGACGAGATCCGCCTCGCGCCCGCCCCGGCGCCGCGCCGCGACCGGCCGCTGAAGGAGCACCCGCCGGTAGTGGGGGGCAGCGGTCGTCCTGATGTCGAAGGGAAGCGCCTCGGCATACCCGGCGAGCCGGTGCATCACCTCCTCGGCCTCGTCCGGCGAAATCAGGTCTCCCGCCCCTGCCCGCCCCGTCCGGACGAGGAAGAAGACCGACCAGAGGTCGATCCCCGAGCCGACGAGGAGTTCGGCCGTCCGGTCCAGGTTCCCGAGGGTCTGCCGCGAGATCGTCGTGTTCACCTGGGTCGAGAGGCCGGGGGTGCCGGGGCGGGTTGTGGCATGATCAGCCTCCGCGGGCCAGGCGGCTGGCCCAGTACACGAGAAGGAGTCCGGCCACCGCGTTCCCGCGGGCGAGAAGGGCCGAGCGGCGGCGCGCGCGTTCACCCTCCGGCCCTCCGACCGCGGCCCGGGGCCCGGTCACGAAGTCATGGACCAGGCTCACCGAGAGCATGATCCCGACCAGGGCGATCTTCCAGGCGAGGGCGCGTCCGAAGGCCGTGCCCCAGAAAGGTCCGTCTCCGAGCACACTCCAGCGCAGGACCCCCCGCAGGTGGAGGATCCCGACCCCGCTCAGGACCAGGACGCCGATCGCCCACCACCCCGCCCGTCGAAACCCCAGCCCGAGGTCGTGGAAGAGGCGCCGCCGGAGCTCGGGCGGGTCGATCGCGCGCAGCACCGGCGCGCCGACCAGGGCAAAGAAGAACATCCCGCCGAGCCAGAGAAGGGCGGCGAGGAGGTGCAGGTAGACGAGGGCTGCGTACAGGTGGGCCGACATCGAGCGCTCCATGGGCGGCGATCGGCAGGCGGAGGGGCCCTGCCCGGAGGGCCGGCATCCCGCGGACACCAGGAAGCTCGCCCGCGCCACGCCCCGCCGCTGTGACGCAGGTCACACCCCGGCCCTGCGCCCCCGTGAAGAAGCCCCTCCGGGCCGCGGCCCTCCGCCGGAGGTTGGCCTCCCTCAGAGCCCGTGGCAGCGTGCCTCGAGCCCCTCGGCGTCAAGGATCCGGACGTGGGCGCCTTCCTGCTCGATCCATCCCTCCTCCCGAAGCGTGCGCAGGGCGCGCGCGACACTCTCGCGCGTCGTCGCGAGCTGCTCGGCCAGCTCCATCTGCGTGTGCGGCAGGGTGAAGCCGGTGCCCGAATCCCCGCCCCCGCGCTGCGAGAGCTCGATCAGGGTCAGCCCCACGCGCGAGGGCACGTCCCGAAGGGAGATTCGCTCGAGAAGCCCGACCATCCGCCTCAGCCTGCGGCCCAGCTCCCGGATCACCGCCTCGGCGATGTCGGGGTGGCTCCGATAGAGACGCTCGAAGGCGTAGCGCGGCAGGAAGAGGAGCACGGAGTCCTCCTCCGCCCGGGCATGCGCCGGATACGGCCCCCCGTCGAGGAGGGGGACCTCCGCGAGCGAGTCACCCGGTGCCCGCATGTGGATCACCTGCTCGCGCCCCTCCCGATTCGCCCTGAAGATCCGCACCTGGCCCCTCGCCACCACCCACATCCCATCACAGGGCTCCCCCTTGCGAAAGAGGGGCTTGAGCCGCGGCGTCCGCCGGATCTGCACCTCCCCGGCCAGTGCCTCGAGCGAGTCCGCCGGAACCCCCCGGAAGAGGGAGAGCCCCGCGAGCACCGCCACCACCTCGGACCGGTTCAATCGAACCCCCTCGCAAGCCGCGGACCCTCGCCGTCCCGACGAGCACCCGCTCCTGCCCCGGCGCGTGCCGGGGCCCAGGTCGCACCACTCCACCATACCGGATTCATCCCGGAATCCTGTGCGTTCACGCCCTCGTTCGCAAGCGCCGCATCTCCGTCCGGGCTTGACGTCCCCGCAGCCGTGGCCCATCCTGATCCGCGCCCCACCACACGAACCCCTCGCACCGGGAGGAAGGGCCCTTCGCCGGGCCCCCTGAATCCGCATGAACGAAGACCTGCACATCCGCGTCGCCCGCGGCCTCCGCGCCCGCTCCAATCGTGCCGGCGCGCTCGTCCTTGCCGGACTCCTCGCCCTCGCCGTCGCCGGGTGCGGCGAAGGTCCGCCGCCTCCCCCGGCACAGGTCTCGGCCTCGGCCGATGGTGCACTGCGGGTTCCGAACGCAGCCGTCTCCTCGGCCGACGAGATCTCGAGCAGGGTTGGTGTCGAGGTCCTGCGTGCCGGCGGCAACGCCGTCGATGCCGCGATCGCCGTCGGCTTCGCCCTCGCGGTCACGCACCCCACCGCCGGAAACATCGGCGGGGGAGGGTTCATGGTCATCCGTACCCCCGACGGGGTTGCGACCACGATCGACTTCCGGGAGAAGGCCCCGCTTGCCGCTCATCCCGAGATGTTCCTCGACGAGGAGGGCGAGTTCTCGTCGACGATCCGCCACCGAAGCCACGTCTCGGTCGGGGTGCCGGGGACGGTCGCCGGCTTCGATCTCGCTCACCGCAGCTATGGAAGCGCCGACTGGGCCGACCTCGTGCGCCCGGCCGTCGAGCTCGCCCGTGACGGATTCGAGGTCATGCCCGGGCTCGCTCGCTCCCTCGCGGGGGTCCTTGGCTCGATGGAGCCCTACCCGGCAAGCATCCAGGCTTTCTCGAAGGACGGCGTCCCCTACGAGGCGGGCGAGCTCTGGCGTCAGCCCGACCTCGCCGCCTCGCTGGAGCGGATCATGAACGAGGGGCGGGACGGGTTCTACCGCGGCGAGACCGCCCGGCTGATCGTCGAGGAGATGGAGCGGGGTGGAGGCCTGATCACGGCGGAGGACCTCGAGCGCTACCAGGCGGTGGAGCGGGAGCCGATCCGGGGTTCCTTCCTCGGGTATGACATCGTGAGCATGGGGCCACCGAGCAGTGGTGGGATCGCGATCGTCCAGATGCTGAACATCCTCCAGGAGTACGACCTCGAGGGAATGGGCCACAACTCGGCGGCCTACATCCATCATCTGGCGGAGGCGATGCGGAGGGCCTACCGCGACCGAGCGGTGCACGTGGCCGACATGGACTTCCATGACGTGCCGATCGAGCGGCTCACGAGCCGGGAGCATGCCGCCGAGCTCCGGGAGGGGATCGACCCCGAACGGGCAGGGGTCTCGTCGGTCGAGGACGTGCACATCGGGTTCGAGAGCAAGGAGACGACCCACTACTCCGTGGTTGATGCGGACGGGATGGCAGTCTCCGTGACCTACACCCTCGAGCAGGGTTACGGGTCGAGGATCACGGTGACCGGAGGTGGCTTTCTCCTGAACAATGAGATGGGAGATTTCAATGCCGCGCCGGGGATGACCACGACGGGCGGGCTGATCGGAACGGAGCCGAACCTGGCGCGTCCGGAGCAGCGGATGCTCTCGAGCATGAGTCCCTCGATCGTCAGCTATGACGGCGAGCTCGTTGCGGTGGTCGGGACGCCCGGGGGGCGCACGATCATCAACACCGTGCTCCAGGTGATCCTGAACCGGGTCGCCTTCGGGATGAGCCCGGACGAAGCGATCCGGGCACCGCGGATCCACCACCAGTGGCTTCCCGACCAGCTCGGCCTCGAGCGAGCCCTCGAGGGCACGGGGGTGGCCGAGGCGCTCGAGGCGATGGGGCACCGGGTGAGTTTCCGCGGAAACCAGGGAACGGCGCACTCGATCTTCATCGATCCCGAGACGGGAGAGGTGGTCGGGGTGGCGGATCCTCGCGGTTCCGATGCGGCGGCGGTGGGGTACTGAGAAGAGCTGACAGCCTTTACCGCGGCGGGTCGAGGGCTTAGAATTGTAGGTCTGTAACCCCTGCGGGGGCACAGGAGACAACACAGGTCATGAGGGCATGCGAGTGAGGACCGCCGGGAGCACGGCCGCGAGGCCGGGGCACCCGGAGGAAAGTCCGAGCTCCACAGAGCAGGGTGCCGGGTAACGCCCGGGCGGCGAGAGCCGACGGAAAGTGCCACAGAGAGCAGACCGCCGATGGCCCCCGGGGCACAGGCAAGGGTGAAAGGGTGCGGTAAGAGCGCACCGGGTCCGCGGCAACGTGGATCGCATGGCAAACCCCACTCGGAGCAAGGCCAAGCAGGGACGAGGAGCTGCTCGCTCCACCCGAGTCCCGGGTCGGCTGCACGAGGTTCGCAGCGATGCGGATCCCAGAGAAATGGTCCTCCTCCGCTTCGGCGGAGACAGAACTCGGCTTATTCGCACGCCCTCATCGACCACCATAAGCGCCCGCAGTCGGTCGGGAACGCCCGGTGACCCGCGGAACGCGCGCGGGAGCAGGACAGGCAGGAAAAGAAGCGCCCGTAGCTCAGCTGGATAGAGCGTCGGCCTCCGGAGCCGAAGGTCAGAGGTTCGAGCACTCTCGGGCGCGAGGGTTCCTGGCGGAAGAGGGCAACACGAGAGGACCACCGGAGCGAAGCGGAGGTAATCCTCTCACTCCGAAGCCCGGTGACCCGCGGAACGCGCGCGGGGGAAGGACAGCAGGAAAAGAAGCGCCCGTAGCTCAGCTGGATA
>SLDT01000088.1 GCA_007125125.1 Gemmatimonadota bacterium
CCCATCCCGAACACGGCCGTTAAGCCCCACAGCGCGGATGGTACTGCCGGGGAAGCCCGGTGGGAGAGTACGTCGCCGCCGGCCTTCCTCGTCCGACCCCCGGTGCCCGCCTTCATCCGCGCGGCGCCGGGGGTCGCTTCGTTTATCCCTCCTCCACCCCGTCAGCCCCCAGTGCCGGACGGACTGTCCGACAGCGCGCGCAGGAGCTGTGCCACTGCCACATCCGGGGAGGGAGACGACATGACGGCTCCGACAACGGCTACCCCCGTCGCGCCGCTTCCGCGGAGCTCGGCTGTGCGTGTGGGCGTGATTCCCCCGATCGCGATGACCGGGACGGGCACGGATGCCGCAACGCGTGCGAGCCCGGAGATACCGATGGTGCGGCCGGCGTCTTCCTTCGACGATGTGGCCCAGACCGTTCCACACCCGATGTAGTCGGCTCCGTCCGCGACCGCCTGTCGAGCGCGCACCGGATCGTCCGTCGAATACCCGATCAGGAAACCCTCGGGTGCGGCTGCGCGGACCAGGGCCACTGGAAGGTCCCGTGGCCCGAGGTGCACCCCGTCCGCGTCCGTAGCGAGGGCGAGGTCGAGACGGTCGTTTACGAAGAAGAGTGCCCCGGCGTCTCGCGTCATGACCCTGAGGCGGCGTGCGAGGCCGAGGACCTCCCCGGCACCAGCCACCTTTTCACGGAGCTGGACGGCTCGCGCTCCCCCTCGCAGGGCAGCCGCCACGACGGACTCGACACCGCGCGCGCCCGCCTGACGTGCATCGGTGATCACGATGACCCGAAGGCGTTCCGGAGAGATCACGACCCGGCCCCACCGTCTCGCCGCTGCTGCACTTCGTTCCAGAGCCGACGGGCTTCGACCCGCGCACGGTTGTGTTCGACGAGCGTCCTGGTGAAGATGTGCGTTCCGTCCGGTCGGGCCACGAAGTAGAGATACTCGACGTCAGCCGGGTGGAGGGTGGCATCGAGCGCAGCTTCTCCCGCCGCACCGATCGGCCCCGGCGGAAGTCCGCGGATCGAATACGTGTTGTACGGATGATCCGCCACGGCATCGATGTCGGCGTAGAGAAGCCGGCTTCGTCTCTCTCCGAGCGCGTACTGCACGGTCGGGTCGGCCTGCAGGGGATACCCGATGCGCAGTCGGTTGTGGAACACTCCCGAGATGGTCGACATCTCGGAGGTGCCACGGGCTTCGCCCTGCACGATCGAGGCGAGGGTCATGACCTCCCGTTCGCTCATTCCGAGTTCATCGGCGCGAGCACGCCGCTCCTCCGTCCAGAGCCTCCTGTAGCGGGCGGTCATGGTAGCAATGACCGTCTCAAGGGAGACGCCCGGGGTGAAGTGGTAGGTGTCGGGGAACAGGTAGCCTTCGAGTCCGGGGCCCGGCACATCCCACTCACCGTTCTGTGCCTGAGAGAGGAGCATGGCTTCGACCTCGTCGACGTCGAGCTCCGTGATCTGTGCCAGCCGCGGGACCATTTGCCGAAGGGTGAATCCCTCGGGAATCGTCAGCGGAACCGTGATCACACGACCCTCGACGAGACGGTCCAGAAGGGGACGCCAGCGAATGTCGGCCGGTACCTCATAACGGCCGGCCCGCACATTTCGGTCATCCCCTCGGAGTCTGGCCACCCCTCGGAAGAGGGTTGGATTGCGAACGAGACCATGTGCGGCGAGTGTGTCGGTCACCTGGCTGAAGCTTGCTCCGGACGGGATCTCGAACGTGACCGCCTCCGTTTCCGGGCCTGGCTCGGGCGAACAGGCAGAAAGCGTCGGAAGGAGCAGTGCGAGGGCGAGGAGGCTGTGGCGAGTCATGTCGTCGACCTGCTCGGCTGCCGGTCGAGCCACCGCTGGAGGAGGAGTGTTGCGGCCGCCGCATCAATCCGCTCCTTCTCTTCCCGCTTCGACCGCGAGAGGCCGGAGGAGCGAACGGTGCGTTCGGCCTCGACGGAGGTGAAGCGCTCGTCGATGAAATGAACAGGAATCTGCAGGCGCTCACCCAGCTGCCCGGCCACGGCGCGAACCTCTCGAGTCCACTCCGACTCGCTTCCGTCCAGCTCGAGTGGAAGGCCGAAGACGACTGCGCCGACATCCCTCTCCCTGGCCAGCTCCTCCATGGCACGCAAGGGGGGGCGCTTTCCCCTTCGGCGGCGGAGTGTGGGAAGGGGCGTCGCCAGGGTGCCCGTCACATCGGAGAGCGCCAGCCCGATCCGGACTTCCCCGAAATCCACGCCAAGGACTCTCAACGGGCGCGCTCCGGCAATCTCTCGATCGCTCCGAACTCAGAGCCCCGCAAGGGCATCATCGAGCGAAGCTCCATCGAGGAGAAGTCCGTAGATCTCGTGGATCGCGGCTTCCGAGCCATACAGAAACCCGCAGTGGTCATCTCCCTTGCTCCGACACAGGACTTCGAGCACGGCCACGGGGCCTCCCGCAACGCGGCCGAGCAGTGCGGCGAACATGCCCGAAGTGAAGTGGCACCCCGGCTGCTCTTCCTCTCCTTCCGGGTTCGACTCCGCCCAGCCATGGGCACGGACGAGTCCGAGGCCGGAGTGGACCCGCTCCACCTCGAAGTGCCCCCACCCTTCGGCTTCCAGATGGCCGGAGAGCGCCGACCAGAAAGAGGGCGCGGGAAGATGTACCGGCTCTTCCGGAAGCCGATCCGCGAAGTGCTCGAAGATGTCTTCTCCCGCGGCGAAGCCCGCGTCGTGCAGCACATGGGTGGCTGCGAGCGCACCGACCTCCCGCCTAAGCGAGCGCCGGATGTGGCTCAGCGCGAGCGGGGGGAGCGCAAGGCGAGCAGGGCTTGCCGGAGGCGCGGGTCGGGAAGGCGGCGCGGGAAGACTCATTCGGGAATCCTTGGCTCGGGGTGTGCGTGCTGCCCGTGGTCTGGCTGGAGGGGAGTCACGCGGCCCCGCGCCTTTCGGGTCGGGGCCGCCATCTCGCACGAAGATACGGAATCCCGGGGCCTGGAGCCACACCCGGATCGAGCGGTCGTTCCGGCGGTAGCTCGGATGGACCTTACCGCGACGATCTCGGTATCTGAACGAACCGGGTCGGGCGTCTGCCCGAACGGCTCATGTCCAACCCAACAGGAGCGAGCTTCCATGGAATACGATGATGACGGCCGCCTATTCAACTTCGTCTCCGGGCTGATCTGCGGCGCGGCGATCGGAGCGGGCGTAGCACTCCTCATGGCTCCGGAGACGGGAAAGAAGACCCGCAAGCGGATCACCCGAGCCGCCGAGGACCTGCGTGACACCGCCGGCGACCGTTGGGATGACCTCGCGGATGAAGTGCGAGACCGCGTGGAAGAAGCACTCCAGGGCGCGAAGAAGCGATTTCCGGGCTGAGGCGCCCCGCGTCCCTCCGCCCCGCGTTGCTTCGGTAGGTCGGGCGACGAAGGGGCGTCTTGAACGGACGCGCAAGGCGATGTGACCCGGCCGCTGCCACGAGTCGCCGTCACAGGGTCCGAAACTCGATTCCCTCTGCACGGAGCGCTGCTTCGAGCGCGGTTGCGTCGGCATCGCCCGTGCGGAGGGCAAGCCCGCACTTGTCCTCCGCCGCGGACGGAGCAGGACCCAGTTGAGCGTGGATCCCCCGCTCGCGCGCCACGTCCTCGGCCCAGAGGGCGAGGTGGGATGTCTCGAAGATGAAGGTGCGGCTCATTCGAAGCTTCCTGACTGGATGCGTTGGTGTCTCCCGTGCGACGGACGCCCGCGGGTGGGCGTACAGAGGCAGCCTACCAGGGCAGGACCGGGAGGCGACGACGCATGCTCGAGTCATCGCACTGTTCCGTGGGCTCCGTGCCGGGAAGGAAGTACTCGGTATAGCGCCTCTCGGCAGGGCACCAGCGGGAAGCGAGGAGCCCGGTGCGATCATCCACCTCGCGAGAGATGAGCCCATCGAGGGGCCACGGCTCTGGCAGGGGGAGCACTCCCCCGGCGAAGCGGGGCTCCGGAGCATCCTCCGGGTTGGCCACCCTGCGTTCCGGGACCGAGTCGGGTGCCGCATCCTGATCCAGCTCCACTTCGCCATTCGAGGCCGAGTCCCCGTTCGCGACCTCGGGGCCGAAGTAGAGCTCCCGCAGGAACTCGCCGGCGACCGGGGCTGCATGTCCACCGCCCGTAGCGTTCGTCATGATGCGCTCGGGGCGGTCCATGCCGAACCAGACCGCCACCTGGATGTTCGGGGTGAAGCCGACGAACCAGACGTCCGTCGAGTTGTTCGTCGTTCCCGTCTTCCCGGCGACGGGTACCTCGTGGGGGACCGCTCCGATGTTCCGAATCGCGTTGTTCGCGGTCCCGGCGTTCACGACGTCTTCCATGAGGTGCACCATGAGGCGGGTCGGAAGTGGGTCGAGCACTCGCTGGGTCTCAGGCTGGGGTTCCCAGATCACCTCCCCCTCTGCGTTCTCGACCCGCGTCACAGGGTACGGACGCACCCGCACCCCCATGTTCGCGAAGGCGGAGTACGCCTCGGCCATCTCGATTGGCAGGACGTCGGACGAACCGATCGCCATGGAGGGGAACCTCGGTATGGGGGAGGCGATACCGAAGCGCGCGGCGGTCTGCGCCACCGTCTCGAGGCCGACCTCCTCGTCGGCCAGCTTGATGGCTACCGTGTTCACCGAGCGGCGGTACGCCTCCCGAAGCGTCATGTCGCCCTCGAACTCACCCGAGAAATTCCGCGGGCGCCACTCCGTCCCATCAACCTCACGCCGCATCACCGGCCCGTCCGTGATGATCCGGGAGGCCGGGATCCCGCTCGCGAGGGCGGCGGCGTAGACGAAGGTCTTGAACGACGAGCCCGGCTGGCGCCGCGCCTGGATGGCCCGGTTGAACTTGGACTGGTCGAAGTCTCTTCCTCCCACCATCGCCCGGACCTGACCGGTCGCGGGGTCGAGGGCCACGAACATGCCCTGCAGGTAGGGGGAGTTCGGTCCCTCGAAGCCTCCGGCCCGTCCCTCGAACTCGGCGTACTTCGGGTGACGGTAGCCGGGCGTGTCCTCGATGCGCAGGAAGCCGCGCTCCATCGCCCGGTCCGCGGCCTGCTGCATCTCCACGTCGAGGGTGGTGAAGATCCGGAGTCCTGCCGTGTTCACCTGACCCCGGAATCGCTCGCTCACGACCTGCCGCACCCATTCCGTGAAATAGGGTGCGAGGCCATCGACCACCTCGGCCCGGCGTTCGGGGAGGGGGTGCGACTGCCACGCGCGGGCTTCCTCGTCCGTGAGGAAGCCTTCGCGGGCCATCCGGCTCAGGACCAGGTTTCGCCTCCGCAGCCCGGCCTCGGGGTTGCTCCGGAAGGGGGAGAGCGCGTTCGGTCGGTTCGCGATCGCGGCGAGCAGGGCGGACTCGGCCGGATTCATCTCGGCCGCCTCCTTTCCGAAGAAGGCTCGGGCCGCGGTCTGGATTCCGTACCCCTCCGAGAGGAATATCTGGTTCATGTATGCCTCGAGGATCTGGTCCTTCGAGTAGGCCCGCTCGAGTTCGAGCGCGACCTGGAGCTCCTTCAGCTTGCGGTCGACACTCTTCTCGAAGCCGATCGCGTCGAACATGTTCCGGGCGAGCTGCTGCGTGATCGTGCTTCCGCCCCCTCCGCTCAGCGATCCGGAGAGCGCCACTCCGACTGCGGCGCGGGTGATGCCGCGGAGATCGACACCCCGATGCTGGTAGAAGCGGCGGTCCTCGATCGCGAGGAAGGCCTGGGGTACATGATCGGGAAGGGAATGGATCGAGACCGGGGTGCGGCGCTCGATTCCCAACTCGGTGATGAGGCGGCCGTCATGACTGAAGATCTTGGAGGTCTGCTGGGGCTCCCAGGTGTGAATCTGGGCGATCGAGGGGCAGTCCACGCAGAGGTTCTTCCAGGACCCCCATGCGAAACCGGCCACGGTTGCTCCGACGAAGAGGAGTGGACCCCAGACCCAGGCCCGCCGCACGACGCGGACGGCCGAGAGCGCGAGGTCGCGAGCGGAACTGCCGGACAAGAGAGGAGTGCTGGGTGTTGAACGAGGCATGAAGCGCTGTGGTTGTCTACGAGGACCGGCCCGACCGTCGTGGCCACGACGGGGCGGAGAACCGATCGGACGACTGGAACCATACCCGCCCGCGGGATACAGGGTCCTCGGGTTCCGGGCGCTGGCAGTGGTGCCGGATCGCGAGGCGTTACGTCAAGCCACGGGGTAGACGCAAGACTTGACAGATGAAGACTACCTAATTCATTCTTGTAACGGAAACACGACACAGAGCCCGAGGTCGATTCCCGCTGAGGGCTGTGTGCGCATCGAACTTGGACAGGAGGATGCCCCCCACTCATTCCCGTTCGTCAAGCGGTGATTCCCAGGTCACGGCTCCCGGCCCGGTCTCGCGTTCGAGGTCGGTTCGAGCGAGCGTGGGCGCCGATCGCCGAGCAGCACCCCACCTCCCCGAGGCTCCGGACGCCCGGGAGTCGCTTCCTGATGTTGAAGTGACCGACCGTGCCCGCCTCGATTCCACCTCCCCGGCACCGAGAGGTAATCACGATGATGAAGAGACTCCTCGTGGTCGTCTTCGCCCTGGCGCTCGCAGCGCCTGCGGTCGAGGGTCAGACGGCCACATTCACCGGAACGATCACGGACGCACGAACCGGAGCTCCGATTCCGGGTGCGCAGGTCTACATCGAGCAGCTCCAGCGGGGTGTGCTCACGAACGTGGATGGTCAGTTTCGCTTTCCGGAACTCGCCACCGGCACCTACGAGGTGCGGATCATTCATATCGGGTACCGCCGAGTGACGGAGACCGTCACGATCAGTGCCGGGGTGAACACACGGGACTTTGCCCTGACGCAGGACCTCATCGACATCGATGCGATCGTCGTCACGGGTCAGCAGATCGCTCGCCAGGCCCGGGAAGTCTCGTACTCGATCTCGACGGTGACCGCCGAGAGCCTTACGCGGGCCAGGGAAACGAACTTCGTGAACGCCCTGGCCGGGAAGATCCCGGGGGTCGAGATCAGTCCCCAGTCCGGAAACCTCGGGGGGTCGACCAGGATCACGATCCGGGGCATCTCGTCGCTCTCCGGAGACAACCAGCCCCTCTTCATCGTTGACGGCGTCCCGATCTCGAATGCGAACATCGTCGCCGGGACGAGCCAGAGCCGACTCACCGGGGCGATCGATGTCGGAAACCGGGGAGCGGACATCAATGCGGATGACATCGAGTCCGTCACCGTGCTCAAGGGCGCCGCGGCGGCAGCGCTCTACGGTCAGCGGGCCAAGGACGGCGTCATCCTGATCACGACGAAGCGCGGCCAGCGGATCGAGGGACAGACGGTGACGGCCAACAGCTCTATTCGCGTGTCGGATCCGCTCGTTCTCCCTTCCTTCCAGAACGAATGGGCCCAGGGTTCGGCGGGTTCTTACACCCCGACCTCCCTGAACGGATGGGGGCCGCGGATCCGGGGGCAGGAGGTGGAGAACATCCGTGGCGAGACCGTGAATCTCCGGGCGCACCCTAACAACGTTCGTGACTTCTACGAGCAGGGGGTCCTGACGATCAATTCCTTCTCCTTCTCGTCTGCCGACGACCGTTCGGACTTCCGGCTCGGGATCACCCGGCAGGAAGAGAGCGGAACGCTCCCGAACAGCCGACAGAGCCGAACCTCGGTGAGCCTGAACACCGGGTACACCCTGACCGACCGGCTGCGTGCCCGGATGTCCGGGAGCTATTCCTCCACGGACTCGAGGGGACGCGCGGTCCAGGGGGGCAATGACCCGAACGTGCTCACTTCGATCGTGAACGCACTCCCCCGAACCCTCGACATTGCCGACCTCCGGAACTACCGGAACGAGGACGGCACCCAGCGGGCGCTCGGCACCTTCACGAACAACCCCTTCTGGGTCGCGAACGAGAACGTCTTCACGACCGAGGTGGGGCGGGTTCTCGGCAGCACGACGCTCGAGTACACTCCCGCACCCTGGATGACCATCACGGCGCGTGGCGGCACGGACTTCTACACGGAGAACCGACGGAACATCAATGCGGTCGGCACGGTCGACCGGATGGACGGTCTTTTCTCCCTCGACGTGATCCAGGAACGGCAGCTGAACTTCGACCTCCTTGCCGAGGCGCGCCGGGACCTGAACGAGGACTTCAATCTGCGAGGGATCCTCGGCTACAACGTGAACACGACCGAGGTGAGGGTCCAGCGCAACCTGGCGGAGGTCCTCACCGTTCCCGGGCTTCTCAACTTCGCGAATGCGGGCGCGAACAATCCTGCCAACAGTTCCTCGGAGCGGCGCCTCTTCGGGGTCTTCGGAGACGTGACCCTCGGGTTCCGGAACTACCTCTTCTTCAACGTCACGGGACGGAACGACTGGTCTTCGACCCTCCCGGTCGAGAACAATTCGTACTTCTACCCTTCCTTCAACACGAGTTTCGTCTTCTCGGATGCCTTCGACCTGGGTGGCGAGATCTTCTCGTACGGAAAGCTGCGGGCGAACTACGCACAGGTCGGAAGCGACGAGGCACCGTACCAGCTCGACTTCCGCTTCTTCCCGGTCTCGAGTGTCTTCGGTCAGTACGGAACGAACGTGAACTTCCCCTTCGGCGGGCGGACGGCCTTCAATGCGACCGCGACGATTCCTCCCGCGGACCTGAAGCCCCAGAACCAGGTCTCGATGGAGCTCGGGGGCGAATTCCAGTTCTTCGAGGGCCGGCTGGGGGTTGACCTCACGTACTACGACATTCGCACGAAGGACCAGATCCTCTCGGTCCCGGTACCCCAGTCCACGGGCTTCGCCTTCAACCGGACGAATGTGGGTGAGGTCTCGAACCGGGGGATCGAGGCAGCGCTGAATCTGAACCCGGTGCGGACGGCCCAGTTCAACTGGGACCTCGACATCAACTACACGAGGAATCGAAACGAGGTCGTGTCGCTTGCCGACGACCTCGAGGAGATCGTGATCCAGAGCGGGTTCAGCTCCCTCCAGATCAAGGCCGAGCCCGGGACCGCACTCGGGATCTATGGCCCCGGGTTCCTCCGCGACGAGGACACCGGGCTTCCGATCATCAACCAGGCCAATGGTCTGCGACAGGAGGGTCCGATCACGCGCCTCGGTGACGTCGACCCCAAGTTCCGGCTGAGCTTCAACAACGCCCTCAGCTTCGGCGACTTCCGCCTCGCCTTCCTCATCGACTGGCGCGAAGGCGGCCACATCTTCTCCCAGACCGTCTCCACCCTCCGGAGTGGTGGCCTGGCCGAGGAGACCCTCGTCAACCGGGACGGATCCTTCATCGACGAAGGGGTGATCGTGGAGGCCGACGGAACGACCCGGCCGAACGATATCCCCGTCCAGAACATGCAGGCCTTCTGGCAGCAGTACAACCAGCAGCAGATCCACGAAGGCAAGGTCTTCGACGCGAGCAACGCCCGCCTCCGGGAGGTCCGTTTCGACTATCAGCTCCCCCGGAGCTGGCTGCAGGCAACGCCCTTCGCCCAGGCCTCGATCGGGATCGAGGGGCGCAACCTCTGGCTGTTCTACAAGAAGATCCCGCACATCGACCCGGAGGTCGGGCTCTTCGGTTCGGCCGCGAATGGGCAGGGAATCGAGTGGAACGTTCTTCCCTCTGCGCGTTCGTTCGGCATGAACCTGCAGGTTCGCTTCTGACCCCCGGACGGAGACACTGAAATGAGACACCACATGACCAGACTCCTGGCGGTTCTCACCCTCGCGGTCTTCTCCACGGGGTGCGAGAGCTTCCTGGACGTCAATACGGACCCGGATGCGGCCACGGCCGTCCCGGGCGACCTCCTCCTCCCGGCTGCGCTTGCGACGATTCAGTCGAATCGGACGATCGAGATCGGACCCGGGAACGCGATCTTCGTGAACATCTGGAACTCGAACGGCTCGACGGGCGTCTTCAACGAGCCGGGTCGCTACATCCTGAGTTCCTTCACAGTCGGCAACTCCTGGAGCGCCTTCTACGGAACGGCCCTGCGGAACCTGACGCTGATGCGCGAGCAGGCTCTCGAGGCCGATCCCGTGCGTGAAAACGTCGTGGCCCAGGCCGACATCATGCGGGCCTACGTCTTCTGGGTCCTGACCATGCTCTGGGAAGACATTCCCTTCACACAGGCCACGGACGGAGCGAACTTCCCGCAGCCCGAGTTCGACTCCCAGGAGACGGTTCTCCGGGGCATTGTCGCGATGCTCGAGGAGGCCGTGGAACGCGCGGACCCGGATGGAGTCGCAGGGGTGGTCGGAGGGGACCTGCTCTACGACGGAGACATGGAGAACTGGATCCGCTTCGCGAACTCCCTTCGGCTTCGGACCCTGATGTTCATCCGGAACCAGGACCCCTCCGTTGACAGCCAGATCGAGGCACTGCTGAATGGACCGCTCATCCGCGAGCATGCACACGAGGCGAGGTTCCCGTTCTTCGACACACCCGGCAACGAGAACAATGTCTGGAGGCTGAACACGAACTTCGGGGGATTCACCGGGGCGGGGAACGGTAACATCTACCTCTTCGCCGGCTCCGACCTCGTCGACCTGATGAACGACCTGGACGATCCCCGTCGAGCGACGTACTTCGCCTTTGCGATGAACGACCTGAGCGCTGCTGGCGGAGGCGGAGTCGCCACGGACGAGTACCACGGCCAGCGGGCGGGGGTGCGGAGCTGGAATGATGCACGGACCTCCGCGATCAGTCAGAACATCTTCCGCAGGGACTGGCCAAACCGAATCATTCCGGCGGCGGAGGTCTGGTTCTACGAAGCCGAGTTCAGGGCCGAGCAGGGTCAGTTGGGCCAGGCCCACGCGAGCTACATCGCCGGTGTCGAGCGCGCCCTGAACTTCTTCAACGGACAGCCCGGGGCGATCAGCGCCGGGGATCAGACAGCCTATCTGGCGAGTCTCCCGCAGAGCTTCACGAGCACCTCGGGGGCTCTCAACGCGATCTGGGCACAGCAGTACATCGAAGTCTTCGACCGTGCACCCGAGAACTGGGCGCACTGGAAGCGCACGAAGTACCCGGCGCTCGAGGTCGCGGAGCAGGCTGCACTAGGTGACATCATCCGACGGTACTCGCAGGCAACGGCCGAGGCCGCCGCGAACCCGAACTCCAACGCGCGGGTCGGGATTCCCCTCGACCAGCCGATGTGGTTCGAACGATGATCGGCACTCCTTCAACCGGGCAGAATACCATGAACAAGCTGAGAACAGTCCTTGCGGTGGTGATTCTCGCGATGGTGGGAGCCGCCTGCGAAGACATCACGAACCCGATCGAGGAATTCGGTCAACTCGTCGACCCCTTTGTACGCTGGGAGGTTGCGACGAGCATCGGCGCCCCGGAGCAGACCGTGGGCGTGATCATCCAGCTCCCCACCCGCCTCGAAGAGGACGTGAGCTACAGCTTCGCGCTGGGCGGTGATGCGGAGTTCGGGGTCGACTACATCCCGGTCGACCGGGAGGGGAACCCGCGCGCCGATGTCACGGCGCAGGGGGGGAGTGGTACGATCGTCTACAACCCCGAGCAGGATGCCTTCTCCCGAGACACGATCTTCTTCTTCATTCCCTTCGAGGCAACGGACGGTCGGCAGGTCGAGATCGAGATCACGAATGCACAGTCCGCCTCGGGTCGGAACGTCGAGACCGGGTACATCGAGCGCTACCAGAGGCACAGCCTCAGCATCGAGGGCTTCATCGACCTCCCGGAAGGGACCTGGGTGGGAGAACGCACGGGTGACTTCGGCGGTGCCGCCGCTTCGGTGACGGTCACCCGTCCCGCAGCACCGATCGAAGTCGGGGGGGACGCCTATCTCTATCAGCTTTCCGATTACACCGGTGATGGAGGAATCTTCGGAGTCGGCGTGCCGTGGGCCTTCAGTGCCACCTCGGGCGGGAGCGTGCTTGTCGCACAGCAGTCGCACGTGTTTGGGACGGTGACCTCGGATGTCTCGGGGAGCTATGATCTCGCCACGCAGACCCTGACCCTGAACGTGACTCTCACCTGCTGTGGAGCCGAGGGGTTTGGCTGGACCCTCGTCCTCACCCCGCAGTAGCCTGACCTGCCCCTTCCGATCCGGGTTCAGCAGCGAGGCCGGGACGGGGCGGGCACACGAACCTCGAGGTGCCCGGGCCGCGGGATGGCCCGGGCACCTCGTTGCGTTTCGGCCCTGATGAGCGCATGATCCGATCGGGCATCGCCCTCGCTCGTACCCGCCGACCTCCGCACCCTTGGCCCCACTGACCTGCTCCGGAAACGTGCTCACGCGACCCCGCGGCCCGCGCGCAGGCCGATTCGTTGTCGCGTTCCTGTGCCTCGCCACCTGGGTGGCCCCCCTCGCCGCACAGGAGCCGGGGGTCCTCGCGGGTCGTGTCCTCGACGCCGCCGACGGTGCGCCCCTTCCGGGCGTCCGCGTCGAGCTCGTCGACACGCGCTACGCCGCGACCACGGAGCGAGACGGGAGCTTCGTCCTGCGGGGCGTCCCGCCGGGGAGCTACCGTCTCGAAGCGCACAGGCTCGGCTATGCCTCGTACCTGATGGCGATCGAGCTTCCGCCAGGGGGGCTCGTCCTCGAACCGATTCGACTCGGCCGGAGCGCGCTCGACGTCGCGGGGGTCGTCGTGGCCGCGGCCGGTGGGGTCCGGCCGCGCCGCGAGATCGGGAGCGCGATCGCGCTCATCCGACCCTCCGAGGCCGACCTCTCTGCAACCACGACGCTCCATGAGACCCTGGCGAGCCGTGTACCCGGCCTCCTCGTCCGGTTCAGCGGGGGCACGACGGGGGCTGGCGAGCGGATCCGGATTCGGGGGGCCAACTCCCCCTTTCTCCCGAACGAGCCCCTCGTCATCCTCGACGGTGTTCGAATTCCTGCCCAGGGACCCCAGTACGCCTCGACGGCTCTGAATGGCCAGCTACCCTCACGCCTGAACGACCTCTCGGCCGAGGAGCTCGAGTCGATCGAGGTCCTGCGGGGGCCCGCCGCTGCGGCGCTCTACGGCACTGCAGCGGCCAATGGGGTGATCCAGCTCCGGACCCGGATTGGCGCTGCCGGGGGAACCCGATGGCGGCTCGTCGCGGAGGGGGGCGAGCTCCGGGACACTGCGCCCTGGCCGGCGAACGTCCGTGGCTACGGCCCCGGCCCCGACGGGAACTGGGGAATTTGTCCCCTCACCGGACCGGGGCCGAGCCAGGCACGGGGTGACTGCACCCTCGAGTCGCTCGAGCGGCTGAACGTGATGCGCGACCCACGGACCACCCCGCTCCGCACCGGGGCTCGCTTCCGCCTCGCCCTCTCGGCCGAGGGCGGGGGCGAGGGGGCGACCTTCTTCTTCCACGGGGAGCAGGACGACGAGCGCGGGGTCTACGCGTCGAGCCGGAGCGCTCGCCAGCGCTTCCGCTCGAATCTGGCTGCGGACCTCGGCCCCCACCTCGAGGGTCGGGTGACCCTCGGGTATGCCCGGGGCGAGACGACCCTTCCGCACAATGACAACAGCGGGCTCGGGCTCATCCTGAACGCGCTCCTCGGCGCGACCGCCTTCGAGGAGGGGCAGGATCCGTCGAGCGCATATTGGAACGGGCTCGGCCCGGCGGTCGTGAACCGGTACGCGGTGACCTCCGGAACGGATCGCTGGACGACCGGGGCCTCCCTCGAATGGCGTCCTGCCCCCCGTCTCGTCGCGACGCTCGGGGCGGGGATGGACCAGCTCCTCCAGCACGACCACCGGCTCCTCGAGGCGGGGACCCACCTCTGGATCTTCGGTTCTCCCTTCGGTGAGGGGTTCCGTGCCTCCTCGCGCCTCCACACGCGGCACCTGAACCTGGATGGAGCGCTTGCGCTCCGCACCGAACCCCGACCATCCATGCGATCGACGACCACGCTCGGCGCCTCGCTACACCGGATCGACGAGCGCCGAACGGCGGCCTTCGGGGCCGGACTCCTCGGTGGCACGGGTTCGCTCGAGGGGACGACGGAGCAGTTCTCGGTGTCCGAGCTGAACCGCGGGCAGGCGGGCGCGGGCCTCCTCCTGCGCCAGGAGCTGGCATGGCGCGACCGGCTCTTCATCGCCGGGTCCATCCGCGCCGACCGGGACCAGATGGTGGGTGCCGATGCCGGGGCCACCCTCTATCCCGCCCTCAGCCTCGCCTGGGCGATGGACCGGGCCTCCACTCCACCTCCCCTTCCGGGCT
Source organism: Gemmatimonadota bacterium (assembly GCA_007125125.1). Classification (GTDB taxonomy): domain Bacteria; phylum Gemmatimonadota; class Gemmatimonadetes; order Longimicrobiales; family Gaopeijiaceae; genus SLDT01. Next base: position 14,191 of record SLDT01000088.1, read on the forward strand.
TCAGCTCCCTTCGACTCCGTGCGGCCATGGGCGAATCGGGGCTCCACCCAGCCTTCCGGCAGGCCCGGAGCACCTTCGAGGCCGGGAGCGTGCGCATCATGGGTGAGGAGCTCCCCGCGATCGTTCCCTCCACAACCGGGAACCGCGACCTGCGGCCGGAGCGGGTCCGTGAGGTCGAGGGGGGGCTCGACGCCGGCCTCCTCGACGAGCGCTTCGCCCTTGAGCTCACCATCTACCGGAAGGTCTCCCGCAACGCCCTTGTATCTCGCCCGATCCCTCCCTCGATGGGTCTCACCGAGACCCGATGGGAGAACCTCGGCTCGGTTTCGAATCGGGGCGCGGAGATCCTGGCCCGCTTCGACCTCGTCCGGACTCCGGGCTGGTCGCTTCACTTCACCGGGGGCGGAGCCTGGAACCGGAACCGGATCGACCGACTCGGTTCCGGCGTGGAGGCCGTCGTCTTCGGTCTCAATGGCGACACGCAGCGCCACGCCGAGGGCCACTCCCTCGGTGCCTACTTCCAGCCGGTGATCCAGGGGTGGCGTGACGCCTCGGGAAGCGGAATCGTGGAGGTGGGCGAGGTCCGCATCTCGACCGACGAGGCGGGCGCCCCCCGGCCTCTCTTCATCGGCCACAGCCTCCCCGTGTACCAGGCAACCCTCGCCCCGGAACTCAGGATCGGAACCGTGCTTACCCTTGCCGCCCGCTTCGACCACCAGGGTGGGCATCATCTCCTGAACGGAACTCGCCTGGAGCGCTGCGCCTCCGGAACGTTTCGGCATCGGTGCTCGGAGAACTTCGACCCCGCGGCCCCGATCGCGGACCAGGTCGCCTCCGTCGCCGTCGAGCAGGCCGGAACGCTCGCTGGGTACATCGAGCCCGCGGACTTCTGGAAGCTGCGTGAACTCTCGCTCGGCCTCGAGCTTCCGAACGGCTGGCTCGCACCGCTGGGGGAGCGGGCCCGCGGCGCCTCGCTCCACCTCTCGGCCCGCAACCTCCGCACCTGGACCGACTACTCGGGGGTCGACCCCGAGGTGAACAACACCGGCACGGTGAACCACAACAGCGCGGACTTCGGGACACAGCCTGCTCCCCGCGTGCTCCTCGCCCGTCTCGTGCTTCGGTTCCGATGACGAAGCCACCTCGTCGAACCGCGCCGGTCGGTGCCGGAGCCCGGCTCGGGCTTCTTTTCCTGTTCGCGGTCTCCTCCAGTTGCTCCCTCGACCGGCTGCTCGAGATCGAGGATCCCGACGTCGCCACCGAGGAGTCCCTCCTCACGGAGGCCGCCCTTCCGGTGCTGCATGCGGGTGCGCTCCGGGACTTCCAGGTCGCCTTCAGTGGTCATCCATCCCCGGACCTGCAGGAGGGGGTCGTGCTCCTCTCCGGGCTCCTGGCCGATGAGTTCGAGCACAGCGGGACCTTCACCTCGCGCCGGGACATCGACCGGAGGGTGATCGTCCCGTCGAATGTCACCTCGGCCCGAGTCTTCGCCGCCCTCCACCGTGCGCGGGTCGCGGCGCGCCGGGCGACTCGCGCCTTCGAGCAGCTCCGCCCCGACGACCCTCGCCGGGCCGAGACCCTCGTGATCGAGGGGTACGCCATTCTCTACCTCGCGGAGCTCTTCTGCTCGGGGGTTCCCCTGAGTGAACCTCGCCCCGACGCACCGTGGGTCTATGGCGAGCCTCTCTCGACGACGCGCCTCCTCGAGGAGGCGCGCAGCCGCTTCATCGAGGCCCGAGCGCACCCGACCGGCACCTCCGGCCAGCGCCACCTCGCCCGCCTCGGCGAGGGGCGCGCTCTCCTCGGCCTCGGGCAGTTCTCGGCTGCCGCCTCGGCGGTCGCACCCGTACCGACCGATTTCGCCTGGACCCTCGAACACTCCGAGAACACCCTCACGCAGCAGAACGGAATCTGGTTCGCCCTGAACGGGGTGCGCCGCTACCGGATCGCCGATCGAAAGGGCGGGAACGGCCTCCCCTGGCGGAGCAGCGGCGACCCACGGATCTCCTGGATCGAACTGGGGTCCGCCTTCGACCCGGACCTCGTCGCCTACGGACAGTGGCTCTATCCGGGGCGCGACTCCCCTGTCACACCGGCGCGCGGGATCGAGGCCCGCCTCATTCAGGCCGAGGCGGCCCTCCGCGAAGGGCAGCTCATCGCCTTCGTCGGGCACCACAACGAGCTCCGCGAGCGTGTCGAGGGGCTCTCTCCCTTCACCGTGGGCGAGGTGGCTGCGCTCTCCGAGGCCGAGCGCCTCACCCTGCACTTCCGGGAGCGCGCCTTCTGGCTCTGGCAGTCCGGGCATCGGCTCGGCGACCTGCGCCGGACCGTGCGCCACTACGGCCGTTCCCCCTCCGAGGTGTTCCCTTCCGGGGACCACCCCCGGGGCGGGATCTTCGGGAGCGATGTGAACTTTCCCATTCCGGCCGGGGAGCAGAACAACCCGAACGCCGTCGGCTGCCTCGACCGGAGCGCATGACGGGGGTCCCCTGGAGGACTCCCCCCCACGCCCCTCGCGGGATACCTTTGAGGTGACATCCGATCCCGATCCTTCGACCTACCACCGGCGCTCTCGATCGATGACTGCCCACGATCCCCTTTCCGGCAGCCCCCGCCCGCACCACCCGGTTCGGGTCGAGAAGCCGTGGGGTCACGAGATCATCTGGGCGCACACGGACCGTTACGTGGGGAAGATTCTCGTGGTCCGGGCCGGGGAGGCGCTCTCGCTCCAGTACCACGAGCACAAGGACGAGACTCTCCACCTCCTGGAAGGGGAGCTCGAGTTCGAGGTAGGGACCGACCCCGCGGGCCTTGCCGAGATCGATCTCGAGGTCGGGGCGAGCATTCGCCTCGTGCCGGGGACGATCCACCGGATCGTCGCGCGCACGGACTGCCGGATCCTCGAGGCCTCGACCCCGGAACTCGACGACGTCGTGCGCATCGAGGACCGCTACGGCCGTATCCCGGAAGGCCCTTGACGACCAGGACGACGACGACCCTCGTCGCCCTCGGGACGAACCTGGGCGATCGACAGGCCCACCTGGAGGCGGGCCTGCGCGGTCTCGCCGCGCTCGCCGAGGTCGCGGCGGTCTCGCGCATCGTCGAGACCCCGCCATGGGGGCCCGTCCCGCAGGGCGACTTCCTGAACGCGGTCGCCCGACTTCGAACCTCCCTCGACCCTCGTTCCCTCCTCCGGCAGCTGCAGGGCCTCGAGGACGCCACGGGCCGCCTCCGCCTCGTGGACCAGGGGCCGCGCACCCTCGACCTCGACATCATCCTCTTCGGCTCCCTCGTGCTCGACGAACCCGGCCTCCGCATTCCGCATCCCCGCTGGCTCGAGCGCCCCTTCGTCCGTAACCTCGCCATCGAGGTCGCCGGAGAACTCCGTGACCCCCTTTCGGGCAGGAGGGTCGCCGACCTCGATCCCCTTCCGGGCGCCCTGCGCCCCTGGGCCATGCCCGGTATCACGGTGGATCGATGAGGGGCGAAGTCGAGGTACGGACCTCGGATGGGGGCAGCTATCCCGTCGTCATCGGGCCGGGTGCCATCACCGAGCTCCCGGGGCTCCTGCGGGAGCGCGCCCCCGCGCACCGGTACGCGCTCATCGCCGACGAAGGTGTTCTGTCATTCCACGGGAAACAGGTTGGCGGACTCCTCCGGGAGGCAGGAATCCCCTTCGCGACGCACACCTTCCCGGCGGGGGAGATCCACAAGACCAGGGCCGAGTGGATGCGCCTGACCGACAGCCTCCTGGCCGACGGGCTCGGCCGCGATGGGTGTGTTCTGGCTCTGGGAGGAGGGGTGACCGGCGATCTGGCCGGCTTCGTCGCGGCGACCTACCTCCGCGGCATCCCGGTCGTCCAGCTTCCCACGAGCCTCGTCGCGATGGTCGATGCCTCGGTGGGCGGGAAGACCGGGGTCGACGTTCCGGCGGGAAAGAACCTCGTCGGGGCCTTCCACCCTCCCGCCTTCGTCCTTGGCGACACCGACTTCATCGCCACCCTCCCCGTCGAGGAGCGGCGGCAGGGGCTCGCCGAGGTCGTGAAGCATGGGGTGATCCTCGACCAGGCGTACCTCGCCGAGGTCGAATCCGGAGCAGCACGCCTTCTCGCCGCCGAGCCGGAGACGGTCGCGCGGGTCGTGCGGCGCTCCGTCGAGATCAAGGCCGAGGTCGTGAGCCGCGACGAACGGGAAGGCGGGCTGAGGGAGATCCTGAACTTCGGGCACACCCTCGGTCACGGCCTGGAGCGGCTCACGGAGTACCGCCTCCCGCACGGCGCCGCCGTCGCCATCGGGATGGTCCTCGAGGCCGCGCTCGGGGAGTCGCTCGGAGTCACTCGAGAGGGGACCGCGGCGCGGATCGCCGGAGTCCTTGGGGCCTTTGGGCTTCCGACGGACCTCGGAGGCAGGGGCGACCTGGCCGCCCTTCCGCCACTTCTCCTGACGGACAAGAAGGTGCGCGGGGGAGAGGTCCGGATCGTCTTTCCGGCAGGGATCGGGGGGGTGGCCCCGGCCGCGACGGGGTGGAGCCACCGGGTCCCGCTCGGACGCATCGGTGCCTTCCTCCGGGATCAGGCGGGGGGTGGGGTTTGACGCTCCTCGGGCCCCCTTCTATTCTTCGAGCGGTCTCGTTTCGCGCTCCCGGCAGGCCCGGGGGCGGTGGGCATTCACCCCGCTCCGACCGGAGGCGCCATGGCGCTCCCTGAGCGCTTGCATCATCTCCATGCCTCGAAGCTCCTCGCCCGACGGGCCGAGGACGCGGAGGATCGCGTGTTCCTCGTCATGGGCGAGGAGTCATGGAGCTATCGGGAGATCCAGAGTGATGCCGAGGCGCTGGCCGCCGCACTCGCAAACCTCGGGGTGGAGGCGGGAGACCGGATTGCGCTCGTGCTCCCCGCCTGTCCGGAGTTCGTCGTCTCGCTCTTCGCGATTGCGAACCTCGGTGGAGTGGTCGTGCCTCTCGATCCGCGACTGACGGAGGGAGAACTCCGCTACAAGCTGAGACACTCCGAGGCGGTCTGTGCGATCACGATCGAGGCGCTCGAGGGTGACGATTACCTGCAGCTCTTCGAAGGGATCATGGCCGGGCTCCCCGAGCTGCAGTACCTCGTGACCGTGGGCGAGGAGGACCTCTGGTACGACGACCGAATCTTCCAGTTCGAGGACCTCCTGTCGGCGGGGCGGGGAAGGGAGCTCGGGCGCGAGCACGAGCCTGACCCGGACGACCTCTTTGCGATCGTCTACACCTCGGGGACGACGGGGAAGCCGAAGGGGGTGGAGCTCAGCTCCGCAAATCTGGTCCATGTGGCGGCGGCGACGGCCCAGGGAATCGGGCTCCAGCGCGCCGATCGCATCCTGGGTGTGACGGCCCTCTTTCACGTGTTCGGACTGGGTCCGGGAATCCTCGGGACCGTGCTTGCCGGCGCCTCCCTTCTGCTGGAAGACGACCTGTCTCCGGGACACCTCCTCGACCTCGTCGAGGGTGCCGGGGTGACCGTGCTCTATGGGGTGCCGGGGCTCTTTGCGGGCCAGCTGCGTGAACAGGAGGCGCGACCGCGCGACCTCTCCAGCCTTCGGCTGGGCCTCGTGGCGGGGGCGCCTGTTCCCCAGGACCTCTTCGAGAGAGTCGAGGAGGCGCTCTGCCCCCTCCTGCTCACTGCCTACTCCCTGAGCGAGACCGGGTCGACGCTCACCCTGACGGTTCCCCTGGACCCCGAGGAGAAGCGGCGGTTCACGGTGGGGCGTCCGATCGCAGGGACCACGGTGCGCGTGCTCGACGAGGACGGAGGCGAGCTTCCGGTCGAGAGTCTGGGCGAGATTGCTGTCCGCGGCACCGGGGTCATGCGGGGGTACTACCGGCAGCCGCGGGACACCTCGGCGAGCTTCGATCGGGAGGGGTTCTTTCGGACCGGTGACCTGGGGATCGTGGATGACGACGGCTACGTGCATTTGGTCGGACGCCGGAAAGACGTTATCATCCGTGCCGGGTCGAACGTCTATCCCCGCGAGGTGGAGGATCGCCTCCACGCGCACCCTGCCATTCTGGGTGCCGCCGTTGTGGGAATCCCGGACGAATTTCTGGGAGAGGCGATCGTCGCCGCGCTCGTACCCGTCGAGGGAGCGATCGTGACCGGAGAGGAGCTTCGGGACTGGTGCCGCCGAACCCTGGCGGACCAGAAGGTCCCGGACCTGGTCCGGTTCTTCGAGGAGCTGCCCCTGACGGGAACGGGCAAAGTCCGTCGGGTGGAGCTGGCCCGCCTCATCGAAGGCGGTGCCGGTCTGCCCGGTCCCTGAGCGCAGGGAGGCCTCCCGGATCTGCTCCCGGAGCCCGGTCCCCCTGGGGGGGATCCGGTTCCGGGAGGGGAAGGGAGGTCTCGCCCTGATGAACAGTACAGAAAGCGAGAACAGAACAACCTGATGAGTACCCCCTTTTCCAGGGCCCCGCACATCGAGGGACCCGTGAAGCCGCCGACTCCGGCGCATGCTCCGAATGCGGCACTCCTGATCGACTTCGACAATGTCACGATGGGGATGCGCAGCGACCTCTCGAAGGAGCTGAAGTCCCTTCTCAACTCGGATGTGATCAAGGGCAAGGTCACCGTGCAGCGCGCCTATGCCGACTGGCGTCGCTACCCCCAGTACATCGTGCCCCTGTCGGAGGCTTCCGTGGATCTCATCTTCGCTCCCGCGTACGGGAGTTCGAAGAAGAATGCCACGGACATCCGCATGGCCATCGACGGGATGGAGCTCGTCTTCACCCGGCCCGAGATCGGCGTCTACATTCTCCTCACCGGTGACTCCGACTTCTCGTCACTCGTGCTGAAGCTGAAGGAGTACGGGAAGTACGTGATCGGGGTCGGGATCCAGGAGTCCTCTTCCGACATTCTCGTCCAGAACTGCGACGAGTACTATTCCTACACCTCCCTCTCCGGACTCCGAAAGACGAGCGAGGCAGGTGAGCGGACCGCCCTCGATCCCTGGCTCCTCGTGGAGAAGGCGGTCGAGCAGATGACGAAGCGGGGCGACATCATGCGTTCCGATCGACTCAAGCAGGTCATGCTCGAGATCGACCCCGGTTTCGACGAGAAGAGCTTCGGGTACTCGAAGTTCTCGCGCTTCGTCACGGAAGCGGCGCAGAAGGGATTGATCCAGCTTCGAAAGATGGAGAACGGCCAGTACGAGGTGTCGGCACCCAAGGGGGCCGGCGCCGAGGCAAAGGGAAGCTCGCGCGAGCCGCGATCCGGGAATGGCCGTGCCGGTTCACGGCGGAGCGAGGGCGGTCAGGGGCGGCGTTCCGAGGCGCGCAAGCCTTCGGACGACCAGCCCGCCGCGCCAGCGCCGGGGCCGGTCGCGAAGGACGAGCCTTCGGTCGATGCTCCGGCACAGTCCTCGGCCGGCGATGGCGAGTCGAAGGGGGCTGCCTACGACCTCCTCACCCGTGCCGTGCGGGACCTCCTCGGCGAGGATGCCGAAGGGACGGTCCGCGACTCCGACGTCAAGCGTCGGATGCTCCAGTTCGACGCTTCGTTCGACGAAGCGGAGCTCGGCTTTCCCAAGTTCAGCCGTTTCGTGCGACAGGCCTCCGACGACGGTGTCATCACCTTCGATCGGGGTGAGAACGGGGAGTACCAGCTGCGCCTTGCAGGCGGCCCGGATCGAAAGAGGTCGAAGGACCCGCAGGAGGCGAAGCCCAAGCCCAAGCCGGAGCCGGATGCTGCGGTTGCCCCGTCGGCACCGTCATCGGGCGCCGACCGCAGCGACGATGGTTCGGACGCCCGCCGCCTCCGCCCCAGGCTCTCGGCGCGACGTCGAGGGGCAAGTGGGGAGCCGCCCCCGCTCTTCGAGGGCCAGGTCGTGAAGGGGGCCTCGGCCGAGACGAAGACGCGCGAAGCCACGACTCGCTCCGCGAAGAAGCCGGAGGCGGAGTCTCCCGCCATGTCGACGCCCGACTCTGAGTCGAAGGAAGTGTACGAGCCCTCGGAGCTCAAGCTTCCCACCGGCAGGGCGAGCGTGATCAAGTATCTCAGCAACTCGTATCGGGGGGTTGGCCAGAAGACTGCCGAGTCCCTCGTCGACGAGCTGGGGGAGTCTCTCTTCACCGTGCTTCAGACCGATCCGGAGCGGGTCGAGCGAATTCTCACGCCGGCACGCGCGGAGAAGCTCCTCGAAGCATGGAAAGAGGACTTCGAGCGGCGCCGAGCCCGGGTGGCGGCCGGGTCACGGGCCAACTGAACTCCGCTCACCTGGGAATGACCGAAATCGGGACCTTCCGGGAGTCGGATGCTCGCGATCTCGCACCCCGGCTCCTGGGATGGACCCTGATTTCCCGCATCGGGGGAGAGGAAGTCGCCGGACGGATCGTCGAGACGGAAGCCTATCTCGATGCTTCCGATCCTGCCTCCCATGCGGCAACGCGCGGGGGGATGACGAGCAGGAATCGGAGGATGTTCGGGCCCGGCGGCACCGCCTACGTCTACTTCGTCTACGGGAGGCACTGGTGCTTCAATGTCGTGGCGGGGCCGGAGGGAAGCCCGGGGGCGGTCCTCGTCCGTGCGCTCGAGCCCCTGGGGGGTACCGAGGTCATGCTTCGCCGGCGAGGCGGACGCGAGCCCCTCGCCTCGGGTCCTGCACGTCTGTGCGAGGCGCTCGGGATCGACGGGGCCTTCGATGGACATGACCTGAGCCGGCCCCCGCTTCGTCTCGAGTGTGGCGGGGTCGCGGCGGGAGAGGTGGCGGTGAGCGGTCGCATCGGGGTGTCGAGGGCAGAACGCCTTCCTCTCCGGTTCTACATCCGGGGGAACCCGCATGTCTCGACGGGCCCCCATGAACCTGCAGCTTCGGGAGTCGCATGACCGATCCGACGTGGGTTTCGATCCTTCCGCCGGTTCTGGCCATCGTTCTGGCGGTCTGGACCCGGCAGGTCTACCTCTCCCTCGGGGCGGGGGTGTGGCTGGGTTGGATGATCCTCGAGGACTGGAGTCCCCTGGCAGGGCTCGGGACGGCGATCGAGAACACCGTCGCGGTGCTCGCCAGCCCCGGGAATGCGAAGGTGATTCTCTTCACCCTCGTGATCGGCGCCCTCATCGCGACGATCGAGGCATCGGGAGGGGTACGTGGCTTCATCCACTACCTCGAGCGGAGGGAGTGGGTGAACAGCGCGCGGCGCTCCGAGTTCATGGCCTGGCTCATCGGGCTTGTGATCTTCATCGAGTCGAACATCACGGTGCTCGTCGCCGGTTCGGTCTCGCGCCCCCTCTTCGACCGCTTCCGTGTCTCGCGCGAGAAGCTCGCCTACATCATCGACTCCACCTCGGCGGCGGTCTGCATCCTGATTCCCCTGAATGCCTGGGGTGCCTACAATCTGGGGATCCTCGGCGAACTCGGGGTGGAAGACCCGCTCGGTGTGCTCGTCGCCTCGATCCCCCTGAACTTCTACGCGCTGGGGGCGCTCTTTCTCGCGCTCGCGACGGTCATCTGGAGAATCGACCTGGGTCCGATGAAGCGAGCGGAGGAACGGACCCGCGGGGGCCGGACGGAGTGGCCCGAATCCCAGCCCATGATCGACGAGAGCATCCTCTCGCCCGAGCCGAACGATCGAATCCCCCCACGGGCGATGAACATGGTCGTCCCGATCGTGACGATGGTTGCGATGATGCCGATCGGGCTCTGGATCACGGGTGGGGGAGACCTCAGGGCAGGCTCGGGGTCGACCTCGGTGCTCTGGGCCGTTCTGGCTGCCCTCGCTGTCTCGTGGATTCTGCTCCTGGCACAGCGGGCGAACACGATCGACGAGTTGACCCGTGCGGGGCTCAAGGGGGCGGGAGGGCTCGTGCCGCTCGCGCTGATCCTTCTGCTCGCCCTGGCGCTCGGCAATGTGGCGAATGCTCTCGGGACCGGAGCCTACGTGGCACAGGTCACGGCCGGGGTGCTGCCGCCCGTCGTGTTCCTGCCCCTCGTCTTCGTCGTCTCGGCGGGAATCGCCTTTTCCACCGGGACGAGCTGGGGGACCTTCGCCATCATGCTTCCCATCGTCGTGCCAGCGGCGATGGTCATGGAACTCCCTCTTGCGCCCTTTGTCGCGGCGGCGCTTTCGGGAGGTATCTTCGGGGACCACTCCTCCCCGATCTCGGACACGACGATCATCTCGTCGATGGCCGCGGCGACGGACCACATCGACCATGTACGGACCCAGCTCCCCTATGCCCTCGTGGCGGCGGGGATTGCGACGGTCGCCTTCGCGCTGGTCGGCGTGGCGATGTAGGGGACAGGGCCATGGCGGGCTGCCTCCGCCCTCAACCGCCCATCGTCCCCTGATGACAACCTGACTTTCAGAATGACGGAGTGTGACCGATGAACATCATCGTATGCGTGAAGCGAGTGCCGGACACCGAGACCCGGGTACGGGTCGGAGACGACGGCGTCTCGATCGACCCGAGCGGGGTGAAGCATGTGCTCAGCCCCTATGACGAGTTCGCCGTGGAGGCGGCGCTGCGTCTCCGGGAGGGAGCCGGCTCCGGCGAGGTTGCCGTGGTTACCCTCGGCGACGACTCGTCGCAGGAGACCCTGCGGTCCGCGCTCGCAATGGGAGCCGACCGGGCCGTCCTCCTGAAGGGCGAGGTGAGTCATGACGGACTGGCGACGGCCAAGGCACTTGCCGCCGAGATCGGTGAGGCGGACGCTCCCCTCGTCCTGTGCGGGGTGAAGGCTGCGGATGACGACCAGCAGCAGGTGGGCCCGATGCTTGCCACGCTTCTCGGTCGGCCCTGCGCCACCGCGGTCTCGAGCTTCGAGCTGGCTGACGGAACGGTGCGCTGCAGGAGCGAGGTGGAGGGGGGAACGGCGCTCTTCGAGCTTCCCCTTCCGGCGGTGCTGACGATCACGAAGGGGGAGTACGAGCCCCGATACGCCTCGCTCAAGGGGATCATGGCGGCGAAGAGGAAACCCCTCGAGGTGAAGGATGCAGCGGCCTCGCCCTCCCGGCTGAAGGTCGAGACGATGGAACTGCCTCCGGAGCGCGCGGCCGGGCGCATCGTGGGCGAGGGCGCCGACGCGGTACCCGAGCTCGTTCGACTTCTCCGCGAAGAGGCGAACGTCCTCTGAGCCGTGCAACCCCCAGCCGAACCGAATTCAAGCAGGAGAACGATACGATGAAGATTCTTGCCGTAGTCGAACAGAGGGAGGGTGCCCTGCGTGGCGTCTCGACCGAGGTGGTCACTGCCGGGGCCGAGCTCGCCTCCGTGGCAGGCGGAGAGGTGGACGCCCTCCTCCTTGGAGCGCCCGATGTGGCATCACTCGCGAGCCCCCTTGGCGAGGCAGGCGCGGCCCGCGTCCTCGTGGCGGCCCACGAGGCTCTGGCGGGGTACCACCCCGATGGATACGCAGCCCTCGTCAGCGAGGCGGTGCGGGACGGAGGGTACGAGCTGGTTCTCTTCGCCGCGACGAGCCAGGGCAAGGACCTGGCCCCGCGAGTGGCAGCCCAGCTCGATGTTCCCCTTGCACAGGACATCACGGGGCTCTCGGTGACGGAGGGTGTGCTCCGGTTCGTGCGTCCGGTCTATGCCGGCAAGGCCTTTACCCGGATCACGATCGAGGGGGCGCCGGCCCTCGCGACACTCCGTCCGAACGTATTCCAGGGGTCGGCCGAGGCCGGAGCAGGCGAAGTCGTCGAACTGTCGACGGCGGTCGATCCCACGGGTTGGCCGACACAGGTTGTTTGGTTCGAGGCGGCCGGATGCGACATCCCGGATGTGGCCGAGGCCTCCGTCGTCGTGGCGGGTGGGCGGGGCATGAAGGATCCGGAGCACTGGCACCTCCTCGAGGATCTGCGGGCAGCACTCGGTAACGCTGCGGGGCTCGGAGCTTCGCGCGCGGTTGTCGATGCGGGGTGGCGTCCGCATGGTGAGCAGGTTGGACAGACCGGAAAGACGGTCGCCCCCCGGCTCTACTTCGCGGTCGGCATCTCGGGAGCGATCCAGCACCTCGCCGGAATGCGCACGGCCGGAACGATCGTGGCCGTGAACCGGGATCCGGACGCTCCGATCTTCAAGGTTGCGGACTACGGGATCGTCGGGGACCTCTTCGAGGTGCTTCCACGACTCACGGAAGAGGTCACGAAGCTCCGAGCCGGGAGCTGACGAGTCTCACTCCCTCCGAGGGAATCCCCCGAGAAACGGAACGGGATCGACCGGCCTCCCCGCCACCCAGACCTCGAAGTGGAGGTGGGGGCCGGTCACGTTCCCGGTTGCG
>SLDT01000201.1 GCA_007125125.1 Gemmatimonadota bacterium
GGCGTCCCCCCCCGCCCACAGACGCCTCCGCCGTCACCGATCCTTCGGCGGCTTGCACGACCAAACGCCGCGCCCTACTTTGCCTCCGCCCTCGAGAGGGCGTTTGGATTTCCTATCCCTGACGTTCCCACCGTTCGGGGCAGAACATGTTCGTGCATTCGCACCGACGTACTCTGCGCGGGATGTCCTCCTCGCTTACGGCATCGTCGGCGGTCTCCCCGGCCATCTTGCTCTCCTGCGCCCTGGACAGGACCTGGAGACCAACGTAAGCCGCCTGCTCTTGAACCCCGAGGGACGGCTGGTGGATGAAGCCGAGCACATGCTCGATGCGTTCCTGGGCGACGCCGACATCCACTACTCCGTCCTTCGGGCGATCGCACTCGGAGACCGGACCTGGAGCAAGATCACCAGGCGACTGGGAAAGCCGGGCGGGTCACTGTCGCGCCCTATGCGTTGGCTGGAAGACATGCATCTGGTGAGACGCCTCGTTCCCATCACTGAAAACCCAGGAACCTCGAAACGCACGCTCTACCGTCTATCGGATCCGTATGTCGGATTCTGGCACCGTTTCATTGCGCCGCTTCTGGCGACGGGAGAGTTGAGTCTGTCGTCTCCGGGGACGTTGTGGCGGGGGCGTATCGAGCCGGAGCTCAATGACTACATGGGTCCAGTATTCGAGGATGTATGCCGGTCCTGGGTAGCTCGATCCGAAGTGCTTCCGTTCCGACCCAGCCGCCTGGGATCCTGGTGGGATTCGACCGCAGACGGCGAGATCGACGTAGTGGCTCTCGGTCCGACGAACGAAGTGCTTGTCGGGGAGTGCAAGTGGGGCCCCGTGTCAGACCGAGACCTCGCGAAGCTGCGATCGAGGGCCGCGCTGCTGATGGGGGAACTCCCTTCTTCCCATCAAACGGGCGCGATCACGTACGCGTGCTTCTCAGCGCGCGGAGAATGGGGCGAGAGCGTGGCGAGAGAGATCAAGACCGGTTCGGTCCTCGGATTCACCGGGGAGGATCTCCTGGAGGGTTGAGCAAGGCGTCGGCCATGCGGCCCACCCGCCCTGGATCCCGGGCCAGAGTCTGCATGCGGTTGGCCAGCGGCGTCTACTCCCTGGATGTGGGTCCGCAGGAGAGCCCGTACCTCCGGGACATCCCCGTGCGTACGGCAGTGCCACATGCCAGGGCGCTGCCTCGTTTTCCGGAGGGTGTCCTTCTCGATCCGCCCATCCCACGGAGGAAGCGATGATCCAACGTCCACGCCACCGGGCCTTCGCCGCGCGTCCAGGGGACCATGCCCACCCGAGGCGCCTACTCGCATCTGAGCACGGAAATCCCGGCCCAGTTGCTGCTGAAGGGTCCGCCCGGAGAGCGGATCTGCGCGAGAAGCACATGGGAGGGGGCCACGTCCAGGACCATGAGCTCGAAGCGGAGAGAGTCGCCGGGGAGAACTCCATCAGGAGGAGGCGATGCCCCGCGACTTTCAATCCAGCCGGACGAGCACCTGGTCCCGCAGCCCGGCCAGGATCTCGCGTTCCTCCACAGTGACCTTGGAGCGCGCGGGCGACCAGGCCTCCTCCGCCGCGGCTCGCGAAGCCTCCAGATGCTCCGGCGCGGGCCGCTCCCCGGCCGCGAGCCTTTCCAGGAGGTGGCGGTATCCCGCGGAGGCCGCCACGCACGCCCGGTGCGGCGGGGCGAAGCGTGCGGCGTTGCGAACGTCGAGATAGGGATGCCCGGAGTTCACCGGGCGGGACACCATGCTGCGAAGGGCGACGAAGGTGCCGTGCCGTGGAGGCCCCATCCGGTTCAGTCCGAGGGCCGTGTACCCCCTGTTGCGGGAATACGGTTATACAGCTAGCATGTTCTCATGAAAGCGACCATCGACATTCCCGAGGATCTGTATCGCCGCGTGAAGGCCCGAAGCGCGCTGGAGGGGCGGACGGTAAAGGAAGTGACCACCGAGCTCTACCGGCGGTGGCTCGAGGAGGGACCGGCCGAACCCCCTCCGGAGCCGGGCGAGGGTGACCCTGGAAAGGCCTGGCTCGAAGGATGGTCGGAGCTGGGCGCGCGTATCGCCGAAGACCCGCAGGATCCCCGGACGACCCGGCAGATCCTCCTCGACGACCGCCGCTGAGTGGTCACCATCGACGCATCCGTGTGGGTCGCCGCCGACACGGACGACGAAGCCGCATGGGAGGAGTCCCGAACCTTCTTCGAACGGGTCCTGTCGGAGGGCATCCCGGTGCACCAGTCCGCTCTTACCCTGGTCGAGGTGTCCGCGGCGGTGGCCAGAAGAACCGGATCCGCTGCCCTCGCGCGCGACGCCGGCGCTCGCCTGCTGCGGTTCCCCGGGCTCCTGGTTCATCCCCTGGACCTCGAACTCGCGGGTCATTCAGCGGCCCTTTCAGCCCGGTTGGGGCTTCGAGGAGCCGACGCTGTATATGCTGCGACGGCCCGGGCCCGGGGAGCCGCCCTCGTGACGCTCAACCGTGAACTCCTCGATCGAGCCCGTCCGCTGGTCGCTGTAACCACCCCCGGAGGGTGGCTCGAGTCGCGAGGGTGAGTCCGGTACGATCCCCTTCGCGGGCCCCCCGCGGGAGCATGAGTGCGAAGCACCGCTCGAGCTTCGATGACGAAATTATTGCCGAGCGACGAGCCGGCATGTAATGTGGACGGGAGCGGGACGGCTCTGTTGCTCCAGGAGACTCTCATGCACCCTCACACCCGGATCCTCGGCGTTCTGGACGACGCTGAGCTTTCCGTCGTTCTCGCTGCCCCCGATCGGAAGCGCGGGCTGTCCGGTCGCACCCGGCGAGCAGCTCGAAGGAGCGCGCCGCTTGGAGCGATCCTGGCCCTCGCCCTGATCGTGGGGGCCGGCTCCCAGCCCGCCGCCGCGCAGACCCCGGTCGTTCGGGACAGCGCGGGGGTGAGGATCGTGGAGAACCGCGCGCCGGCCTGGGGCCCGGGAGAGGCGTGGCGGGTGGAGACGGAGGCGCTCGTTTCCATCGGCGAGGAGGACGGGGACGAGGCACACTGGTTCATCCGGGTACACGACGGTACCGTTCTCTCCGATGGAACGGTGGTCGTGGCCGTCGCGTACTGGGGGCCGGCGGGGACGCAGACCTTCGCGCTTCGCTACTTCGACCCCGAGGGAGGGCACCTGAGGACAGCCGGCCGCTACGGCGAGGGGCCCTGGGAGTTCCGGCAGCCCCGGGGGGTCCATCGGATGGCGGGGGACTCGATCCTGGTCCACGACCGGAACCGCTTCGCCGTGTTCGGTCCCCGCGGCGAACACGGGCGGACCGGTCTCTTCGGCCCGGTGAGTTTCGTGGACGACACCGGGCTCGTCTCCGGGGCCACCCTGGTTGGAGTGGTGGACGCGCCCACCGAGACGGCATCCTCCGGGGTGCGAACATGGTTTCGATCCGTGACCCTGGCCGACCTCCGGACCGGTGACATTGACACGCTGGGGGTCCTCGTGCCCTCCGATATCTCGTTTGTAGGAGAGGGGGGAGCGCTTCCGATTCCATTTGGGCCGATATTCCGGATGGCACGACCGGCCGGCGGACAGGGGCTGGCGTGGATCGGGGATCCCGACGAGGGCAAGCTGAAGGGCTTCAGTGCAGACGGCACCCCCGAGGTGATCGCCCGCTTCCCACCGCAAGACCGTGTGCTCGACCCCGAACTGGCACAGCTCTGGAGGGATGGACCCTACGAGGAGTGGCTCAATCTCAACGAGCGGATCGGGATGGACATGCGCCGACATCGAGCCTACCCCCAGTGGGATCACCTGCCCTCGACCGTTCCGGCGTACTCGGGTCTGGTGGCGGACGCCATCGGAAACGTCTGGGTGCAGCGATACCCTCTGTCATCCGAGGGGGTGGGGACCCCCGCACGGGACCTCTGGGATATCTACGACCCGACCGGCATCTGGCAGGGGATGGTCGAGTTTCCTCCCGAAGTCACCGGATGTGAGCCCGTCGAGGTGTCGGTGCTGATGGTGGCGTGTGACGTGATTCTCGACATCGGCGACGAATACGTGCTGATCCTCCACCGCGACGCGCTGAGGGTCGAGCGCGTGCGCGTGCACAGGCTGGTAAAGCCGTGATGGGCTGGCCACTCCGAGCCGTCCGGCTCAGCCTGGACGGTCGCGCTGATCTGCCGGGATCCGTGAGCCCCTTCCGTGTCCGCTTCGGGCTCTGGGTGATCCCGGCGCTCGTGTTCGTCATCGCGGTCGGATGCGGGGAGGCGGGCGAGGCGGAGCCGGAGGCGGAAGCGGCAGCCGAGCCGGGGCTCCCCTTCGATTCCGCCCTGGCCGGCCATGTCGTGGGAAGGGTGAGCTTCGAGGGCGCTCTGTCGGGCCCGATGGGAGACCCGGGGGTTGCAGCGTGCCCGGGTCCAGGCCAGGTCCCCGGGGATCTGAACGGGATCCGAGGGGAGGACGGTGGGCTCGCCGGTGCGTTCATCCATGTGAAGGAAGGTCTGGAGGACCTCGACTTTCCGCTCGCCCAGGAGCCTGTGGTGATCGAAGCGCGGGGGTGCCGCCTCGTGCCGCCAATGGTGGGGATGATGGCGAACCAGACCCTCACCCTGCGAAACAGCGACCCGGTCGAACATCGCCTGCAGGCGAGCCCCGACGTGAATCGCCCCTTTCAGGTCTCCCTGCCGACGCAGGGGCGCGAGGCGAACCGGACCTTCTCGAGACCGGAGGTCCTGGTCCCGGTCACCTGCGAGGTCCACGGGTGGATGCGGGGGTGGGTGGGGGTCGTGCCCCACCCCTACCACGCGGTCTCCGACGGGCGGGGCGGGTTCGCGCTCGAAGGGCTTCCCCCGGGGGAGTACCTGATCGAGGCCTGGCACCCCGAGCTGGGCGCACGTGAGGCGCGGGTGACCGTCAGGACGGGGGAGACCACCGAGGTCGCCCTGTCCTTCCCGGACGCGGGCTGAGCCGCCGCGAGGGGTGCGCGGATCCCGGCGCCCGATCTCGGGACTCGCCGGGTCCGGCCTCCTCCGATAGGTTGTGAGCCGGGGTTCCGGGGTATCCCGGCGCCACACGACACGACCGACCTGACAGGAGCGACTCTCAGTATGACCATGCCTTTTGTGCCCGCGTCGACCCATTCCACGTATCCTGCCGCCGGGGTTCGTCCGGCCCGGCGCGCCGGCGGAGGCCGTGCCGCGGCGCCGACGCGGCGGCCCGGAGGGATGCGTGCGGCCGGATGCCTCATCGCCCTCGCACTCGTTCTGGCCGGATTCGCTTCCCCGCTTGCGGCGCAGGCGGGGGTGCCCGAGGAGCTGCGGACGCACGCGGAGCGCTCGGGGTGGACGGAGCTGACGCCGCACGACGAGGTGCTGGGGTTCTATCGGGCGCTGGCCCGGCATGCCCCGGACGAGGTGCGGCTGCGCTCGATCGGGACGAGCCGCGAGGGGCGCGAGTTGCTGGCGGTGACGATCTCGCGGCCCGGGGTGTCGGGGCCCTCGGACCCGCACGTGCGCGGAAGGCCGATCGTCTTCATCGGGGCGCAGGTGCACGGGAACGAGCAGGCGGGCAAGGAGGGGCTCATGCTCTTTGCGCGGGACCTGGCGGTGGGCGCCTCGGCGGACCTCCTGGAGCACGCGGTCTTCGTGCTCGTGCCGCAGATCAACCCCGATGCGGGGGAGGCGGGCACCTGGGGAACGCGCACGAACCCGGCCGGCTACAATGTGAACCGGGACTACAGCCGCCTGGTGAACCCGGAGTCGCGCGCGGTGGTGGAACAGGTGCTGAACCCCTGGCAGCCCCACGTGACGGTCGATGCGCACGAGCTGACGGGGGCCCACTACTATGACTTCTTCGCGCTGCACCCGAGCACCCTGTACACCCCGACGGCGGTGCGCGAGATGGCGGCAGGGCCGGCGACCGAAGCGGTACGGAGCGCGATCGAGGGGGCGGGCTACACGTACTTTCCGTATCACCTGCTTCCTTCGGATCCGACGCTGATCCCGGAGGAGGGCATCTCGGGGGCCGGCTACGGGATCCGGATCCTGCGCAACTACGGGGGCGCACGGGGCGCGGTGAGCCTCCTCTACGAGAGCCGTCGCGACGAGGACGCGCGGCTGCGTCTCGAGGAGCGGGCGCGCTGGCAGCGGATCGCGATGGAGGGTCTGTCGAGGTGGGTGGCCGAGAACGCGGCCGACGTGGTGGCGGCGGTCGAGGAGGGGCGGGCCGAGATGGCGCGGCTGGGCGCGAGGTGGGACCCGGCCGATTCGATCGTGGTGCGCACCCGCCTCGAGGTCTCGGGAACGGTGGCCTACCGGAGCCCGGAGATGCGCGCACTCCCCGACGGGTCGGGGTTCGAGCCGACGGGGCGGATCCTGGATCTGGAGGTCCCCTTCCGGGACCGGATCGTGCCGGTGGTGGCGCGGATCCGGCCGGTCGGGTACCTCATCGAGGCGCACCGGGGTGATCTGGCCGAGGCGCTCCTGCGGCACGGGCTCGAGGTGGAGCGGATCGAGGGCCCGCTCGAGACCTCCGTAGAGAGCTTCCGGGTGGACTCGATCGCGGTGGCGTCGTCGACGGCCGAGGGATACTACGAACGTTCGGTCTGGACGACGACGGAGGTGCGCACGCTGTCGCTTCCGCGCGGGGGGTACCTGGTGCGGGCGACACAGCCGATGGCGGGCGTGGCCTTCGCGCTCCTCGAACCGGAAGACGTGGACTCGTTTGCGAGCGAGGGGGCGTTTGCGGCGGAGAAGTCGGTGGGCGGGACTCTTCCGGTTCACCGGCTGCGGGAGCTGCCGCGGGCTGCGGGGGTTCTGCTGCCTGCGCCCGGGGGCGGGAGGTAGGGTCGAGGTTCTGGTGAGGCAGCGAGTCGGGGGTGTCGGACCACGGGGCCGCCCCCCCGCGAGCGCCCGATGGACTGCGATCCGTTCTTTCTGCTGCCCCCATACCCTTCCTTGCCGGGCCAGGCACTCCTTTCTACCTTGCCCCTCGCACCTGACGGCGTTCGAAACTCCTGCTCCTCCTGGAGGAAGGCATGCCGCTCACCCCCTGCACCCGACCCGCTCCAGCCGCCCGCGCCATCGTGGCCGCGATCGGCCTCGCGGCCGTCGGCCTCATGTGCGCGGCCTGCGGCCCGGACCTGGCTGATCCCCCCGGCACAGGATCGCCGATCGTGCGTGACAGCGCGGGTATCCGGATCGTGGAAAACGGCCCTGTCGCCGCCTGGACCGACGAGACCCGATGGCGAATGTCCGAGGAGCCGATCGTGCGCATCGGCGCCCGCGAGGGGCCGCCGCACCTTACCTTCGGCTTCGCGCTCGGCGCACGCCGCCTGTCGGACGGCCGCATCGTCGTCGCCGACCGTCATACGAGTCAGATCCACTACTACGACACCACGGGCGAGCACCTGATGACCGTGGGCGGCTCGGGCCAGGGGCCGGCGAGTTCACCCAGATCTGGCGCCTCTACCGGATCCAGGACGATTCCCTGATGGTCCTGAACCCCACCACGCTCACCTCGATCTTCTCGCCGGAGGGCGAATTCGTCCGGCGCTACAGCCTCGACCCCGTGCCCGGCCGACCGAACGTCTGGTGGCAGGGGCGTTTTCCCGACGGGAGCATGCTGTCGTTCAGCCTCGCGCGCGAAGGGACCTACCACGAGGACCCGCCGGCCGAGGGCGTGGAGCGCCGCATCAGGACGCCCGAGCGGGGGGAGTTCTACCGCGACTCTCTCCTCCACTTCATCCACACCGGAGAGGGCGCGCTGGTCGACAGCCTGACGAAGATTCCCGGGCAGTACCTCTCCGGGAACCGCACCTACGCGCCCTCGGATGCATTCACCGTGGAGGGTGCATACTTCCATACCAGTCCCGGCAACGTCGTCGAGATCCAGAGCTGGCAGCGCCTTGAGGAACCAGCCGAATCCTCCCCGACGACCCCCGCGGGGCTGCTTCGCCTGGAGCGGATCGTGCGCCGGCCCCCGCTCGACGACCTCATCGTCAGCGAAGAGCTGAAGGATGCCCACCGGGAGCAGGTGCGCCAGCGATACCGCGACATGATTGAACGCGGCCTGCCCATGTCGATGGACGGAGCGGAGCGGGAGCTGGCGGACCTCACCTTTCCCCCGGCGCTCCCCGCGCACGGCAATGCGCTGCGCGCGGAGGTGGGCGGCGGTCACCTGTGGCTGCAGGAGTACCGGCGCGACCCGGCGCAGCCGCACCGCTGGAGCGTCTTCGATCCGGACGGGGCGTGGCTGGGCGTCGTCGAGACGCCGGCGGGCTTCAGCCTCACCGAGTTCGGCCCCGACTACGTGCTCGGTATCGGAACCGACGAGCTCGACGTCCAGTATGTGGAGCTGTACCGGCTCCTGAAGCCGGAGGGGTCAGGGTGAAGAAGCCGCACCGTGCGCCGATCCATTCATGCGACCCGCTCGGTCCCCGATGGTGATCCCGACCGTGACGAAGATCCTGACTTGTCGCAGGTACCTTCCCCGAGGAGGCCCTGAACGATCACGCCACCCGACAGGCCCATCGGGTGGGGCCATGGATGCTCATGGGCGCGCCCGGAGAGGGCCTAGAGATTCCCCGGACCACCCGTCCGGGATGGTCCGACGGCGAAATCCTGTGGGCGATCGAGCCCGACGAGCTGCAGGTGCCCTGGCTGGTGGGGTACCGGATCATGGGTGGCAGATAGCAGGCATCGGTCGTGCAGATCGAGATCTCGTAGCGCTCGCTGTCACCCACCGCCACCCTGGGTGGACGTCGGGGGTGGGCGGGTCCGACACCTCACCAGTCCGACCGTGCGATCTCCCTCGTTCGATAGCGCACCAGGAAAGCCACGCGAAGCTCGTCGCGTTCGACCGTCCATATGTAGTCACGGCCTACCGCGAGCACACGGAGGGGGCGCTCCGGAACTCGAAC
>SLDT01000057.1 GCA_007125125.1 Gemmatimonadota bacterium
CCCTCCAGGGACGGAACCTGTACTCGTTCACGAACTACAGCGGCTACGATCCCGAGGTGGGTTCGAACCTGCAGCGTGAAGACAACCGGGGCTATCCGCTCTATCGGACCTTCACCGCCGACGTGCGGCTCACCTTCTGATGAGGACGTTCACCATGAGTCTCTGGACTAAAGCCAGGGTCCTTGGTGTGGGCGTGGTGGCGGCCATTGCCGCCACCACCGCCTGCACCGACCTGGACGTGGCCAACCTTAACGACCCCGATCGGTTCCGGGCGCTCGCCGACCCGAGCGACGTGGATGTCCTGATCGGGAACACCTATCGCACGATCATCCGTGCCGCGCACGGAAGTCAGACGGGGCCGGGATATCCCTCGTCCGGAATCTCCGGGATGTCCGACGAGCTGGGCATTGCGAGCCAGAACGGACGGGCCCAGGATCGGGCCATGATTCCGCGGATCCGGTTCGACAACGAGGCGGGGCAGGAGTATCCGGGTCACTGGACGCTCCGTCGCCCCTGGGACAACTACTACGTGGCGATCTCCGCCGCGGTCGATGGCCTCCAGGCGATCGAGGACGGCAACCTCCAGATCGGGCCGGATGGGGCGAACACCCGGCGTGCCCAGATCTTCGGACACTTCATCATCGGGGTCGGCCACCTGTACACCGCGATGCAGTTCGACAAGGGGTACTGGTACGACTTCGGGATGGAACTCGCCGAGGACCTCGACTTCCGAAACATGGAGGCTGCGGGGTTCGGGTGGGTCCAGTACGATGACATGGCGGCCCGCGCCCGCCAGAAGCTGGTCGACGTGGTCGAGATGATCGAGTCCGGGCCCGAGTTCACCCTCTCCGAGCAGTGGTTCAACACGATCGGCGAGACGAGCGAAGACCTGAAGGCGATCGTGCACACGTACATCGCCCGGTCCCATGTATACACGCCGCGCACGCCCGAGGAGCGGGCCGCGGTCGACTGGGAGGCCGTGCTCTACCATGCGGAGCGGGGGGTCCAGCAGGACTGGGGCCCGGGTCGCAGCCGGAACGATCTCGGCTGGTGGACGGACTACCAGGAGCGGATCCGGTTCGGCGGCGACGCCCGGATCCACCCGAAGCTCGTCGGACCGGCCGACACCTCGGGTGCGTACCAGGCGTGGCTGGCCACCCCGCACGCGGAGCGCACGCCGTTCTTCGTCGCGACGCCCGACCGTCGGTTCCCGACCGCCGCGGTGAACAACCTGATCCCGCGCGATGCGAGCAACACGAACCTGAACGAGCCGCGCGCTGGTGTCGTCTTCCAGTACCGGACGGGCAACATCGCTTCCGCGTCGTTCGCGCCCTGGCAGAACTCGGCCTACACCTCGAACCTGGGCGGATCGCTCGCGGACTTCCGGCCCGCCGAGGGTGTGACGATGCAGTTCATGCGGCCGATCGAGCTCGACTTCTTCCGGGCCGAGGCCTACTATCGGCTCGGCAACCGCCAGGCCGCCGCCGACATCATCAACCAGACCCGCACCACGCGCGGTCAGCTTCCGGCCGTGACCGTCAACGGGGTCCCCGCGAGCCCCGGGTGCGTGCCGCGCAACGACGTCGGCCAGTGCGCCAGCCTGTTCGAGGCGCTCATCTACGAACAGCGCATCGAGGCGCATGGGATCTTCCCGTACGCCGCGTGGGGCAACTCCCGGGGCTGGGGCACGCTCGAGCCGGGCACACCCCTTCACCTCCCGATCCCGCGGCGTGAACTCGACGCGATCCAGCAGGAGGTCTACACCTTCGGCGGCGTGGGAGGCCCTGGCGCCGCTCCCTGATCGGGTCACCGCGATCGGATCGCTCTGATCCGACCGGCAGGACTAACGAGGGCTCCTTCCCCCCCGGCAAGCCAGCTCGGGGGGGAGAGGGGCCCTCAGGCGTTTCGGCGACCGACCACCCCTCTTCCGGACTCGACCAGTCCCGCCGCGGCCCGGATGGAGGCGAAGTGGATGGCGACGGTATCCTGGACATCGTGTCCGTAACCGCCGCCCATGACGAGCGCGACCGGCATGCCATGCACTCGGCAGGCCTCGGTCACGAGCTGGTCCCGTGCGGCGAGCCCTTCGCGGGAGATGCGGAGTCGCCCCAGGCGATCACCCTCGTACGGGTCGGCCCCGGCGATGTAGAAGAGAAGATCCGGCCGGCCCTCCTCGACCACGGCCCGCAGGCCCCTCGCGACCGCTTCCAGAAAGGCGTGATCGCCCGTGCCGTCTTCGAGTGGCAGGTCGAGGTCACTCCGCTCCTTCCGGAAGGGGAAGTTCGACGCTCCATGGACCGACACCGTGAAGATGTCGGGATCGTGGGTGAAAATGGCGGCAGTGCCATTGCCCTGGTGGACATCGAGGTCAAGCACCGAACTGCGCCGCACGCTTCCGGACCGCTGGAGCACTCTGACGGCCACCGCCACATCGTTGAAGACACAGAAGCCTTCGCCTCGATCGGCGAAGGCGTGGTGGGTGCCGCCTGCCAGGTTGGCAGCCGCACCCTGGCGGAGGGCTGACCGCGCGGCGGCGATCGTCGCCCCGACGGAGCGGCGAGAGCGCTCGACGAGGCCCTCGGACCAGGGGAAACCGATCGAGCGGACAGCACGGGGCTCCAGGTCGCCCCGAACGACCGCCTGGAGGTAGTCCGGGGTGTGCACCAGCAGGAGCTCCTCATCCGTTGCGCCTTCGGGGATGTGAAGGGAGGCCCCGGGAATGGCACCGGGTCGAGCCACAGCTTCACGCAGGAGACGATACTTCTCCATTGGAAACCGGTGACCCTCGGGGAGGGGGAGCACGAACTCGTCCGTGTAGTAGATCCTCATCGGCGGGGCAGGACCCTCGAAGACCTCGTGGGGTTCCAGATCGCATGTCCGTCCGCGCCGTTGTCATGCCAGGCCCGGGGCTTCCCCTGGAGCTGCGGGAGTTTCCCGAGCCGGAACCCGCTCCGGGCGAGGTCATCCTCGATACGGTCGCGGGCGAGGTGTGCGGAACCGATGTGCATCTTCATCATGGTCGGCTGTCCGGGGTGCCGTATCCGATCATTCCGGGTCATGTGAGCGTAGGGCGCGTCGCGGCAGTGAATGGAGTGACCCACGACACCCTCGGGGCTCCGCTGGGGATCGGTGATGTCGTGACCTTCCTCGATGTGTGGGGCACCTGCCATCGATGCGAGCAGTGTGCGGTCTCCGGACAGCCGAATCGGTGTCCGAACCGTCGGGTATACGGAATCACCTTCCCCCTCGAAGAAGGCCTCCTCGGCGGTTGGTCCGAGAAGATCCGGCTCCTCCCCGGTGTGCACATCCTGCGTTTGCCCGAGTCGGTAACGCCGGAGCGGCTCATCGGGGGCGGGTGCGGGCTCTTCACGGGTTTCGCGGCCGTCGAACGGAGCGCCCTCGCGATGGGAGACACGGTTCTGGTCCAGGGCAGCGGACCAGTCGGACTCGCCGCCGCAGCGTTTGCGCACCTGCGGGGTGCTGGCAGAGTCTTCGTGATCGGAGATCCGCCCGAGCGACTCTCCCTCGCCGGTCTCTTCGGCGCGACGGATTCGTGGTCCCTCGCCGGAACTTCACCCGGCGAGCGTCGGGAGGTACTCATGGAGCTGACGGGGGGGCGCGGGGTCGATCGTGTGATCGAGGCAGCGGGGCAGCCGGGAGCCCTGGCCGAGGGGTTGGGCCTCCTCCGGGATGGCGGCCGCTACGTCGTGGCGGGGCACTACACGGACACGGGTGCCCTCTCGCTCAATCCGCACGTCCTGGTCAACCGCAAGCATGCCGAGATCGTGGGCCAGTGGGGTACCGACCTTCGACACCTCGTGGGCGCGCTGAAGATGCTGGACCGGCATGGCGACGCGCTCCCCTTCGAACGGGTGATTGGCGCGCGGTATCCGCTTGAACGCATCACGGAAGCGATGCGGGACGTCGAGACATTGCGCGTGACGAAGGCGATCGTGGTACCAGGACAAGGCTGACGCATCGACGGACGCCCCGTCAGGGGTTCCCGTCGTCGACCTCGTCGACGCGAATCAGGTCGGCCAGCCCGAATCCGATCGTCTGTCGACGTCCGCCCAGCCCGGCCACCCGGATCCCGATAGGGCCGTTGAAAGGGGCCCGTTGCTCGACGCTAAGGCGGACTCCGGGAAGCAGTCCCCTCGTCTCGAGGTACCTGAGCCGCTCCGGGTCATCGTCCCGGACGGCCCGGATCACGACTTCGCGTCCGGCTGGAACCTCTGCGAGCGTCAACCGACTGGTTGAGGCAACGTATCCGGCGCGGGTGGGAATCGGCGCGCCGTGTGGATCGTGGCTGGGATGCTCGAGTGCCGCGGCCATTCGATCGATCAGGTCGTCGGAGGCGGCATGCTCGAGGCGCTCTGCTTCATCGTGGACGTCGTCCCAGCTGTATCCGAGGCGCTCGCTAAGATAGGTCTCGAGCACGCGGTGGCGCCGGATGATGCGCAGCGCCTGCTGGGTGCCCAACCTCGTGAGGTGCACTCCCCTGTATCGTTCATGCTCGACGAACCCGGACTCCGCGAGCCGCTTCACCATTCCGCTGACCGAAGCTGGCTGGACGTCGAGGGCATGGGCGATCGCGCTCGTGCTCGCAGGTTCTCCCTGTTCGCCAAGGGCGTAGATCGCCTTGAGGTAGTCCTCTACGGAGCGGGATAGCGGGGTGGAGCTTTCGTCGTGCGGCATGTCGAAATCTACCGAGGGTGATGGGGGTGCGTCGAGACGGGAGGAGCCGATCGGACGCACGCGTGTATCAAGGGAACTCACGCTTCCTGCCTCCGCTCCCTGACACGTCCATCCGTGCCCATGCGCTCTCCCGGCCCCGTTTCTTGTTCCTCCCGCTGCCCCTTCACCCTGCCCCTGTTCTCGCTTTGCCTTCTGATCGCGATCGGTGCGGGAATTCATCCCTCGAAGGCGGAGGCACAACTCAGGATCGTGCCCTTCGTAGGCGCCCATGCCCCACTCTCGGATCTCGGGGAGTTGCGGGACGAGGCCGGTACCACCCTTCTCGAGCTCGGCAGGAGCGCTTCGAGCGCTGCGTTCGGGGTCGGGTTCGAGGTCGGAGGGGCCGAGGGAGGCCTGGGGGCTCGGCTTGGATTGGCGTACGCCGGCCAGGGGCGGGTTCCGATACGAGGCTTCGGATGCTCCGACTGTGCGGCCCGTGGCTCCCTCCTCTCGGCAGGGGGGGGGCTTCTGCTCCGGCCCCTGCCTCGCTACCTCTTTGTCCAGCCTCACTTCGTGATTGGCGGAGGCTACCTCTGGTACGGCTTCGACGACGACGACCTCAGGGGCGAAGGTTGGGACCAGGTGCTTGTGGACCAACGCCGTCGTTACCTGGAACTCGGCGCCGGGACGACACTCCATCTGCGCGTGCTTCGCCCGCAGGTGGAGTTGCGCATGAAGATATCCGGCTTCGATCCTGGCGATGGCCCCTCGGAGCTGTCCGCCTCCGGGAGCGGGGGGCGCCAGGGCAATCTCTATCTGACCGTCGCAATCCCGCTCGGGGGATAGGGCTCGGGTGGGAGCTGGCGGATCCCCAAGCGCGGCAGATGTGTACTCGACTCAGAAATCGGTGTATTTTCAACCTTATGGGCGAATCACCGGGTCGTCCTCCACCGCCCAGCAGTTGAGCCGGCCTTACGGACATCCGACTTCAACGAGAGACGCCTGCCCATGGAAGACTCCGTAGCTGTGGACGCAAAGCGGATTCTGCTCCGCTACGGGGTTCCGATCGCAGTGCTCGACCAGATCGGAACACCCGAACGAATCGAACTTGCGCGCGAGGTCAGCCGAACTCCGGTGCCCGAGCGAGGCGACCGCCTCACCGATCTCCTCGTCGAGCGAGGCTATCTCGATGCCGACGAAGTGGCTGCCGCCCGCAGCAGCCGCCGGAAGCGCCGCCGGAAGCGCTCCTGACCGACCTGCTCCCAACCCTGAGCCCCCCAATGCACAAAAACTGTGCAACGCCCCAGGGCCTTGCACAGTTTTTGTGAATCGCTCCACCCCCCGTTACATCGCGACGGCGGCCAGAATCGTCGCCATCACCGCGCCCGCCCCGGCAGCAGCCAGGGCCAGGGGTAACTGCGTGAGCACGTGATCCATCACGTCACAACCGCAGGCCAGCGATGACAGGATCGTCGTATCTGAAATCGGCGAACACTGGTCCCCGAACACCGCTCCACCGAGCACCGCCCCGAAGGCGAGGGACATGTAGAAGGGATCCGGGTTCAGCGCATACGCCAGCGGCATCGCGAGCGGGAACACCACCGCGTACGTCCCCCAGCTCGACCCGATGCTGAAGGCCACCGCCATGCAGATGAACATGAAGAGCGCCGGGAGAATCACGGGGTTCACCGCCCCGGCCGTCGTCTCCACGATGTAGTTCGCGGTTCCCAGCTCCCGGGACACCGTCCCCAGCGTGACCGCAAGGGCCAGGATGATCGCACCGATCGTCACCCCCTTGCAGCCGTCCACGAACCCGGTCACCACCTCCTTCAAGTCCATTCCCTTGAAGAGCGCGAGCGCCATCGCCGAGAGCACAGCGAGCCCGAACGCCTCGGCGATCGGCACCGAGATTCCGGCCAGGAAGAGCTCGATCTCTCCGGCCTGCAGCGCAGGAATGAGCGGCCCGATCACCCCTGTCATCGCCACCCCCACCAGTACCAGCAGCGGGACCGCGAAATCCTCGAGCCCCGGCCGGTACCCCGTCGGGATCTTCATCCGGGTCAGTTCGTCGGCCGAGAGCGGCTCCGCCCCCCTTCGGTCGAGCGCCCCCGTCTCCCGGGCCCGCTTCCGAGCCGCCCGCATCTTCCGTCCCTCCCACGGAAGTACTTCGAGCGCGAAGAGCAGGGTCAGAAGCACCGCGAAGAGCCCGTAGAAGTTCACCGGGATCGACCGGAAGAAGAAGGTCACCACATCCTGCTCGGTCATGAAGAGCGGTGTCGTTCCCACCAGAAGCCCCGCCACGTAGAGTGGCCACGCGTTCAGGGGAATCACCGTCGCGATCGGCGACGCCGTCGAGTCGACCACGTAGGTCAGCTCCTCGTGCGAGACGTTCTGCTCGTCCGTCACCGCCTTCACCGTCGTCCCCGCGAGAATCGTCGAGATCGTCCCCCCCTGGTGGAAGGTCACCCCCATCAGCCAGGCGAAGACCTTCGCCGAACGGGGCCCACGCACGATTCGCTTCGCGGCCCAGGTGGCGAAGTGTCTCGCCCCGCCCGTCCGCGTCCAGAGCCCGATCAGCCCTCCGAGCGCCCAGAGGTACACAAGGAGGATCACCGCGAAGCTTGGGGTCCCGATTGAGGGAATGAGGAATCGATTGATCAGGTTCACGTCGCTGATCACGAAGCCCGCCACCAGGATCCCCAGGAAGAGCGAACTCACCACATCCCGCGTGAAGAACACGAGAATCAGCGTCGTCAGCGCCGGCAGGAGCGAGGTGAAGCCGAAGTGCCCCCCGTCTTCGATCGCCGCCGTCGGCTCGGGCGTGAGCGTCCATGCGATCAGGATCGCGATCGCCGTCAGGACGAAGGGAGCCCATCTCCGCCAGGGCGGGGTCGGGTCGGTTCCACGCAGGCGTGAACTGCCGCCTCGGCGTTCCTCAGCTCCGCTGCTCAATGACGATCCTCCGTTCGGGGTCGAGTGGAAACTGACAGGAAAGCCGAACGCCGCCCTCGACCGCAGTCGTTCTCACCTCCGCCTCATCTCCCCCGATCGTCACCCGCAGAGGGCCCGCGAGGGGGAGGCGGGGTTCGAAGACCACGTTCACCGGGACCCGCCCACCTTCCTGAAAGACCCGAAAGGTACAGGATGACCCATCGAGGCGACAGTCAACCGCCACCGAGGCATCGGCCATCCTCAGACCCTTCAGGAAGAAGGCGCCTCCGCCCGGCACCAGCTCGACCAGGTCGGGGGCCAGACGAAGCCGGCCCCATGCCCCGTCCGGCCGGACCCCGAGGGCGCCCTCCACCCACGACCGCAAGGCCCTCGCCGCATGGAGGGTGCGTCGCGCGGCGATCGAGGGTGAATCGAGCGGCGCGAAGGAGCGTGGGGGCGGTAACTGAGCCTCCGGTGCACGGGGTGGCGCCACCTCGTCGACTCGCGACGGATTCCCGATCACCGGGAGCAGGATCCCCCTCGGTCCCCCCGCTCCCGAGCCGGAGCCCGCTCTGCCCGCATCTCCTGACGTGCCGGGTTCGCCGGGCGCGCTCCCCGCCGTGCCACGCTCCAACTCGGCCTGCCCGACCGCCCGTGCCAGCTCCTTCAGTTCCCGCGACCAGTCCCCCCCGAGTGGCTCCACCGCCGCAGCCAGCTCCTCGAGGGCGCGCTGCGGCATCGGGAAGGCGGCCGGAGCACCGGCATCGTTTCGGCCCGGCGCGCGGACCTCGGCGAGGAGCGCTGCCGCCGCATCGCCCAGGAGGCTCTGCCAGGGGAGGAGGAGCCGCGGCTCGCCCGTCCATTCGGCGAGCCTTGCCCCCAGGTGCACGAGTGCCAGGGCCGAGACCGCCCGGTCGCCAGCCGCTTCACGAAAGAGTGAAAGCGCAAGCTCCGGGCGCCCCGCTCCGAGCGTCCCGAGCGCCACCTCCGCGAGCGCCGTGCCTTCCAGCCAGAGCGGCTCCCCCTCGCTCACCCCCAGGACGAAGGGGCCCCGGGGCTCCCGCCCGTCACCCACTCCGCAGGCTGCGTCGTCCAGGGTCTGGATCAAGTCGGCCAGAACGTCCCGCTCTCCCATCTGCAGTCTCGAGGGTGGCTCGGGCGCTCGCGCGGCGCGGGCCCGCTCCCTTGCCTGAACAGGGAGAAGCCTGGCCTCGGGAACCTCGCCGAGCGTGAGGGCGAAGAGTTCCTGGACGGCAGAGGACGCAACACGGTCCGACTCCGACCAGCGCCCGACGAGAATGGCCGGGGCAGAGTCCGGGAGGCACCCACGTTCGACCGAGGTGGCCTCCCCGACCTCGATCGTCCGCTCCCATGCCCCGCCCCCGGTGACGAAAGACAAGGGGAGAAGTCGCCGAGAAGGCGCGGTGCCGAGGATCGCTGGAAGCGCAAGTCGTTCCCGGGTGGCACCCTCCCAGACCCCGAGGAGTCCCTCGGCAGGGTCGACGATTGCAACGAGACCCCCGCCCGTCACGGCTTGCGGGGCTCCACCCCGGGTCGTCGCTCCGGGTGGGGGGCCCTGCAGGGGTGGGTCGGGTGAGAGCTCGATGCGATGGAGCTGGCGCGCACCCTTGTCAGGCACGCTCGATGTCTCCGGGCCGGCTCCTGCGCTCTGTCCTTCGGTTGATGCGGTCATAGCGGACGTATCGTCTCATCGCGAAACGAAGCCGGATCGTCTACCGGCTCCAGGTGGGTGAAGACCGTGCCTCCGGGAAGCAGCGCCTCGATCTCCCTCTCGATGACCTCGGCCACGTCGTGGGCCCGCTGCACACTCCAGTCGCCGGGTACGAGCACATGCATCGAGACGAAGCAGCGTCTCCCCGCTCGTCGGGTTCGGAGCGCGTGGAAACGGATGCCCCGGGCCTCGTGCGCCTGGAGCACGGTGTCGATCCGTTCGAGCTCTTCCGGTTCGAGTGCGGTGTCGAGAAGCCCGAGCGCGGATCTTCGCAGGAGTCCCGCACCGGTATGGAGTACATGTGCTCCAACGGCGAGGGCGACGAGCGCGTCGAGCGGGGCCCAGCCGGTCATGGCCGCGAGCCCCACCCCCGCGATGACCCCGACCGAGGTCCAGACATCGGCCATGAGGTGCCGGCCCCCCGCCTCGAGTGCAATCGAACCCGCCTCCTGTCCGGCCCGGAGCAGAAGCCTCGCCACCCCCAGGTTCAGAATCGAGGCCATCGCGGCGATGAAGAGTCCCGGTCCTACCGACACAAGGGACTGCGGCTCGAAGAGTCGGCCGAAGGCCAGCCAGAGGACCGCCGCCCCGGCAACGAGGATCAACGCTCCCTCGAAGCCGCTCGAGAAGTATTCCGCCTTCGAGTGCCCGAAGGCGTGGTCGTCGTCCGGGGGACGGGCCGCGAGCCGGAGCATCGCCAGCGCCATGAGGGCTCCGGCCAGATTCGCCGTCGACTCCACCGCATCGGAGAGCAGCCCGACCGAGCCCGTCATCCACCAGGCCACGAGCTTGAGTACGATCACGGCCCCGGCCGCAACGACCGCGATGCCTGCATACGCGGTCAGGGGCCTCCCCCTGCTCACCGGAGCTCCACCTCGACCTCGAGGGAGCGCAGCCGGTTCAGCGCCGCGGCGAGCTCGTGGCGCCGGAAGCGGGCCAGGTCCCCGTCATGCCCGTGCCCGAGCGCGTCGAGTCCCTCCCGGTCGAGAATCGCCATCACTTCGTCAAGCACGTCCGGCACGGACCGCTCGCCGTCGAGCACCCGCTGCCGTGCCAGGACGAGCGCCTCGCTGATCGCCCGCAGCTGCGCGACCGAGACCACCTGCTCGACCCCCGAGAGGTCGATCTCCTCGTCCCCGAAGTGGATCGCCTCCTCGCCCCGGAGCCGCACCCGCACCTCCCGCCGCCCCTTCGAAGGATCGACCGAGCCGGGCCGCGGCACCCTGCGCGGCATCGGGGGGAAGGGCCCCGGTGCCTCCGCAACCCGTCCCGTGGGGTGTTCCGCCGCCACCGCCCGGGCCCGCTCCGTCACCTCCGAGGGATGGTACTCCGTCATTGTGATCACCGTGTCGGCCACGTCGAGGTAGTCTCCGCTCCCTCCCACGACGAGCACCGTCGACACTTCGTGCTCCGCGTGCAGCTCCCGCACCCGGTCGATGAAGGGGGTGATCGGCTCGCGCTCCCGGGGCACGAGGAGCTGCATCCGGCGATCGCGGATCATGAAGTTCGTCGCCGAGGTGTCCTCGTCGATCAGGAGCGCCTCGGCCCCCGCCTCGAGCGCCTCCATGATCGCCGCCGCCTGCGAGGTCGACCCCGAGGCGTTCGGGGTCGAGAAGCTCCGGGTCTCCCGCCCCCCGGGGAGGGTCCCGATGAAGGGCGAGATGTCGACCCCCGTTACCGCCCGCCCGTCCTCGGCCCTGATCTTGACCGCTCCCCGCCGCGTCACCACGAACTCCCGCCCGTCACCCGGCCGGTGGTTCCCGACCCCCGCCTGGAGCGCACGCAGGAGCGTGCTCTTCCCATGGTAGCCGCCCCCCGTGATGAGGGTGACGCCTGGGGGCACCCCCATCCCCCGCACCGGGCCGGCGTTCGGGAGCTCGATCGTCAGCTCGAGGGAAGGGGGCGTCCGGAAGGGCACGACCCCGGGCCCCTCGAGGGGCCGGTCGTCGACCCCCGAGCGGCGCGGGAGCAGCGCCCCCTCGGCCACGAAGGCCAGGAGCCCCCGCTCGGCGAGCGCATCCCGGAGCGCGTCGGCATCCTCGTTCACCTCCGCGTGCCGGCGCAGCACCGCCTCGTCCCATCCCCCCTTGAGGAAGGTTGCCCGGGCGAGCGCCGGCACCGCCTCGAGGAGAAGCCGGGCGGCCTCCCGCCCCATCACCCGGCGTCCCCGCGCGGGGAGCCCCAGGCGGAAGCGCGTTTCGACGCCCCCATCGGCGCCGACCCGGAGTGCGCTGTGCTCGAGTACCTCCTGGCCCGGCGCCTCCATCCGAAGCTCGCCCGATCGCCCGCTTCCGGTTCCGCGCCTGCACTTCCGGGCCGCCTCCGCGAAGGCCCGCGCGAGGCAACAGGCGGTGCCGATGGCCCGCGCCCCGGGGGTGCAGAGTTCGGAGGGTAGCCCGGTGTGCCTTCCTCCCGCGAGGATCCGGAGCCGGCTCGGCGCGGCGAAGGGATCGCCCTGGACATGGTCGACGCGCAGCTCGAAGCCCTCGATCTCCCACCGGCCCCGCAGCCGCTTGTACGCTCCGTACCCCTTCCCGTCGATCGAGTCGAGGAGGGTGCGGAGTGAGTGCGCGTCCTGGAGGGGCATCTCGGGTTCGGTTCGGGCGAGAGGGTTCGGGGGCTGCCGGACGATCAAGGGTGGAACCCGACGCCCGGTCCCTCTACGTTATGCGTTCGGCCGCACGGTGGGGAGGGGGAAGCGCCGTGCGGGCGGCCACCGACCCTGGACCTTTGGAGAGGAGACCCTCGATGGGTGCGATTCGCGAATTCATGGAACGGAACTACCGGCACTTCAACGCCCGGGAGACGCTCGAGGCGGCGCGGGCCTACGAGGACCACCTCGAGGCCGGTGGCAAGATGCTCGTCTCGCTCGCCGGCGCGATGTCGACGGGAGAACTTGGGGTCACCCTGGCGAGAATGATCCGCGAGGGGAAGGTCCACGCGATTTCCTGCACGGGCGCGAACCTGGAGGAGGATGTCTTCAACCTCCTTGGGCACGACGAGTACGTGGTCGTTCCGGACTGGCGTGCGCTCTCGGCTGCGGACGAGGTCGCCCTCTACGAGCGGGGGCTGAACCGGGTGACCGACACCTGCATTCCCGAAGACATCATGCGCCACCTCGAGAAGCGGCTCCTCGCCCGCTGGAAGGAGGCGTGCGAGACGGGGGTGCGGAAGTTCCCCTTCGAGTATCTCTATGACATCCTGCGCTCCGGGGAGATCGACGAGCACTACCAGGCCGACCCCGCCGACTCCTGGCTTCTGGCCGCGATGGAGGCGGGGATCCCCGTGTACTCGCCCGGGTGGGAAGATTCGACCACGGGGCAGATGTTCGCCGCGAACGTGCTGATCGGGAAGCTTCCGCACCACCAGTGCTGCAAGACCGGTACGGAGCAGTTCGCGCACCTCATCGAGTGGTACCTCGCGAACAATGGCGAGGACGAGGGACACCCCTCGGTGGGCTTCTTTCAGATCGGAGGGGGGATCGCCGGGGACTTCGCGATCTGCGCGGTCCCGAGCATCATCCAGGACATGAGGCGGGAGACCCCCTTCTGGGGCTACTTCTGCCAGATCACCGATGCAGAGGTGTCGTACGGGGGGTACTCCGGCGCGGTCCCGAACGAGAAGATCACCTGGGGCAAGCTCGACGCCGACACTCCGAAGTTCCTCGTGAAGTCCGACGCGTCGATCGTCGCACCCCTGATCTTCGGTTACCTTCTGGGAGACTGACCGGAGGGGCCTCAGTCGCGCAGGATCTCCCGGAGCCGGGCGCCCTGCGCGGCGGGGATCTCGCTCCTCAGCCCGCTGCGGCCGACCATCCCTCGCCCGACCAGGGTGCCCTCGAAGAAGAGGGCGATCGGGCCGGCGGGGAGGGTCCCCGGGTCGATCGGCTCCCCCGCGAGGAGCGACCGGAGTTCGTCCCTGTCGAGGGTGCGT
Source organism: Gemmatimonadota bacterium (assembly GCA_007125125.1). Taxonomy (GTDB): domain Bacteria; phylum Gemmatimonadota; class Gemmatimonadetes; order Longimicrobiales; family Gaopeijiaceae; genus SLDT01. The sequence goes on from SLDT01000057.1 coordinate 13,271, forward strand.
CGGCGGGCTCCGGTGAGGTGAGTCTGGATCCGCGAGAGGAAGTGGTTCGAGGGGGTCTCCCGACCCCCGGGCGCCGCACGGAAGGCGCGCAGCCCGGCCGAGACCACCCGCCACCCCCCGTGCTCCCGCCATCCCTCGACCGGCCACTCGCCGGCCTGCTGGAGCCAGAGGTTCTCGCCCCGGACGAGGAAGCGCATCGCCCCGACGAGCTCTGCCTCGACACCGTACTCCTCGACGAGGAGGGTGCGGGCGAGTTCAATGCGCTCGGCGGACCGTTTGGGGTCTTCTCCGGGGAAGGCCTCGGGGATCGGTGACCAGGCATCGGCCCCATGGGTTGCCCCGACATCGCCCGGAAGCCGGCGGAGGCGTGCCATGAACATCCCCCCCGAGTCGAGGTGATGCGGGTACACGCGCCAGGTCAGCGCCAGTTCGGGGGCAAAGCTCCGCTCCCCCCACGCGGTCAGCCCGGGTTCGTGCGGGAGGTCGAGCGCGATCGGCTCGAGCCGGACCGGGGCGTCGGCCAGGACCGCATCGACGACTGCCTCGTTCTCTTCGGGGGCAAAGGTGCAGGTCGAATATACGATCGTGCCCCCCGGGCGGGTGAGCTCGATCGCGCGGCGCAGGAGCTCCTCCTGGAGCGAGGAAACGTAGTCCTGAAAGCCGCCGGTCCGGCCCGGGAGGCGTCCCTCCTGCCGACGGTAGTTCCCCTCGGCCGAACAGGGCGCATCGACGAGGACCCGGTCGAAGCGGGCACCCCCCGGCAGCTCCCGACCGTCCGAGGCGATCACGATGATGTTCGGATGCCCCAGACGGAAGAGGTTCGCCATGAGGCCGCGAAGCCGCTTCTCCTTCGGGTCGACGGCGACGAGAGGACCGCGGTCGTCCATGAGCTCGGCGAGGTGTGCGGTCTTGCCCCCCGGGGCGGCGCAGAGGTCGAGCACCCGCTCTCCCGGCTCGGGGGCAAGGGCAAGGGAGGGCAGCGCCATGACGGCCTGCTGGACGTGGAAGTGTCCGAGCCAGTGCTCGAGGGTCTGGGCGACGGACCCCTCGCCCCCCTCGACACGGAGGTAGTCCTCGAGTCCCGGAATCGGCGCGGTCCGGAATCCCTCCCGGGCGAGCCGGGCGGCGAGCTCCTCCCGGTCGAGAAGGGCTCGCCGCACCCGGAGGGTAACCGGCTCGGGGGTCTGCTGGACTTCGAAGAAGCGCTCGAAGTCAGCGACTACCTTCCGATAACGTTCGAGACGGTGGGCGTTCGGATGGACCCGCCCACCCTCGGTCAAGAGGTGCTGCCGGCCGGGGGCGAGGGGACGATGAGGACCTGGGACGAAGCCCTGCGGACGACCTGGCGGCTGACGCTACCCATCACGATCTCGGGGAGGAAGCCGCGCCCCTGGGAGCCCATGACGACCATTGCGTCGGAGTTGCGGCCGCCCGAGTTCAGAATCTCTTCCCACGGGGTGCCGAGACGCACCTGAGTCTTCACCTCCGGACCACCTTCGGAGCGGAGGTCGGCAGCGATCGCCTCGAGTCGGTTCAGCGCCTCGTCCCGCACTCCGGCACCTTCGGTGGGCAAGACATGGAGGAGGGTGATTTCGGGTACGCCCAGATTCGCGAGTGCGCGGAGTCGGGGGATGGCCCGGACTGCAGTCTCGGAGAAGTCCGTCGGATGCAGGATCTTGCGAGGGAGTCCGCCGGAGCGGGTCTCGAGGGCTGCTTCCGGATCGGGGCGGTTGGGCTCGATCCGCTGGAGGAGAACGGGGCATCGGGCGCGCCGAACGAGATCCCAGGCCACGCTCCCCACGAACGCCTCACGAATCCGGGTGTGGCTGCGAGAGCCGACGACGATGAAGTCGGGCTCGTGCTTTTCGGCCAGACGCAGGATCTCGGTGACAGGACTTCCGGACGGGACTTCGACGGTCACATCGAAACCCTTCTCGATCAGACGCTGGCCAAGGGGCTCCAGACGCTCTTTGAGTCTGCGTACCTCGTCAAGGTGCGCCGAGACAGGCTCCCGTAGCGGGGGGGCCACGTGGGAGAGGATGATCTCCTGGGTGCCCAGGTCGCGCAGGCCGGGGGTGGCCGAGACGAGGGCTTCGGTGGCGGGAGAGAGATCGAGGGAGACGAGGGCGCGTTCGAACATGAAGGGGAGTCCGGGGTTCGGGCCACGATTCTAAGGTCTAACAGCTTAACCCCGGGAGGGGTGGCGGTTCCAGCCCCCCCCGAGCGATGCGGGAGGTCGGTGGAGACGGCGGGTGGGTACCGGCGCCGGCAACCGGGGGGCCCGCGCGTGCCGGGCGCTGCCTTGCCGCGCGGCATACTGGAGGTCGGAGGGGTGAGACGGTGGAACACCTTCCGCCCTTGATGAGAGTTGGTTCGCGACATGCGGAAGCCACTTCATGACCACGGGGCGGGATGGACGATTTGACGGCCTGAGCGGGGCGCACTATAGGTTCACGTTACGATCCCCAACCAGACTTCCGCTGTGCCTTACCTGTACCGAGGACGTATCATGAAACGAACCATCCCGATTCTGCTGGGCCTGCTCTTCCTCCTCCCGGAGGTGGTCTGGGCCCAGACGGTGCCCAATGTCGGGCTCCGGGACAACCCGGTCACCGTGCATGCTCTGACGGGTGCCCGAGTCATCGCCTCTCCGGGCAATGTCGTCGAAAACGCCACGATCGTGATCCGCGACGGTGTGATCGAGGCGATGGGAACGAACGTGGCACCTCCGGCCGAGGCGCGCGTCTGGGATGTCGAGGGCCTGACGGTCTATCCGGGTTTCATCGACGCCCACAGCAATGTCGGGATGGGGAACCCCCGCACCGGTGACACGAATCGTGGTCCCGCATACTGGAACCCCCAGGTGCAGGCCTTCATGGATGCGGGGCTCGAGTACTCCCATTCCGAAGAGACGGCACAGGCGCTCCGGGAGCAGGGCTTCGGGGCGGTGATGAGTGTGCCACAGCTCGGAATCTTCCGGGGGACGACCGCGGCAGTGAGCCTCGGCGCGGGCCCGAACGCGCGACGGATCCTCCAGCCGGGGATCGCGCAGTCCGTCTCCTTCAGCCGGAGCAATGCGCTGGGCGGTGGATACCCGAACTCCGGGATGGGGATCTATGCCCTCATGCGGCAGACCCTCCTCGACACGGACTGGTACCAGCGGGCACGGGCGGTCTACGAGGCGAACCCGCAGGGGCTCGAGCGGCCCGAGCGGAACCGGGCCCTCGAGGCGCTCCAGACCGTTGCGGCCGGGGAGATGCCGGTGCTCTTCGAGACGGGTAACGAGGACCAGCTCCTCTGGGCCTTCGAGCTCATCGAGGAGTTCGGTCTGAACCCCTGGTTCAGAGGGAGCGGTAACGAGTATCGGGTCCTGCATGCGCTGAACGGGTTTGACCACCCCCTGATTCTACCGATCAACTTCCCGAACCAGCCCAACCTGGGCAACAATCCGGAGGGATCGATCGGGGCGAGCCTCTCGCAGCTGCGGCACTGGTACCTGGCTCCGGAGAACCCGGCCCGGCTCCATGCCGTGGGGATTCGCTTCGCGCTCACGACGGACGGGATCAACAACAAGAGCAACTTCTTCCCCAACGTGCGGCGAGCGGTCGAGCGCGGGCTCGATGCCGATGTGGCGCTGGCGGCGCTCACGACAGTTCCGGCCGAGCTGATGGGGATCGACCAGACGCATGGGACGGTCGCCGTGGGGAAGGTTGCGAACCTGGTCGTGACGGACGGGGACCTCTTCCGGTCGAGCGCGACGATCCGTGATGTCTGGGTCGACGGACGCCGCTACGAGATCAACCGGCCCAGCACCCTCGATCCCCGGGGAGAATGGGTGGTCCAGGCGCCGGGACAGCCGATCGAGGGCAGGCTGAACCTCACCGGGAGCCGGACGAGCCCGAGTGGCACGCTCCGTGTCGGAGAGCAGGATGTCCGGCTGAGTTCGGTCTCGGTCCGGCCCGAGTCGCGCCGCGTGCGCATGTCGATGCAGGGCGCGAGCGTGGGGATGGATGGGGTGATCCGGCTGTCGGGGACGCTCAGCGGAGACAACCTCCACGGATGGGGGGAGCTGCCGGACGGAACGCTCATCAACTGGAGCGCCGAGCGCGTGCAGGCCTTCGGCGGGGCTGACGGGAACAACGGAGGCAACGCCCGTCCGGCGGCACCGCGGGTGGCTGCCGCCCTCGACATCCCGGACATCTATCCGCCGATCGACTACGGGATCGAGTCGCCGCCCGAGCAGCCCGAGCACGTGCTCGTGCGCAACGCGACGGTCTGGACGATGGGCCCGCAGGGGATCATGGAAAATGCCGACCTCCTCGTGCGCGAGGGTCGGGTCGTCGAAGTGGGACAGAACCTGAGCGCCCCCTCGGGTGCGACAGTGATCGACGCGACGGGCAAGCATGTGACGCCGGGGCTGATCGACGCCCACCTCCACGCCGGCTCCGGCGGGGGCATCAACGAAGGCGGAAACGCGATCGTTCCCGAGGTGCGGATCGGCGATGTGCTCACGGCGAACAACGCCTGGATGTACCGGCAGCTCGCCGGGGGACTTACGACCGCGCACCTCATGCACGGTTCGGCCAACCCGATCGGGGGGCAGAACCAGCACATGAAGATGCGCTGGGGTCGCCTCGCTTCCGAGCAGAAGCTCGAGGGGGCGCCCCGCACGGTGAAGTTCGCCCTTGGGGAGAACGTCTTCCGGAACACGAACCGCTACCCGAACACCCGGCAGGGTGTCGAGCAGATCATCCGCGACCACTTCAACGCAGCGCGCGAGTACGAGGCGCAGTGGGCGGCGTGGGAGCAGAACCAGCAGGGGATCCCTCCCCGACGTGACCTCCGTCTCGAGGCGCTCGTCGACATCCTGAACGGGGACATCCTCGTGCAGTCGCACAGCTACCGGCAGGACGAGATCCTCATGCTGCTCCGTCTCGCCGAGGAGTTCGACCTCCAGATCAAGGCCTTCCACCACGGAGTCGAGGCGTACCGGGTCGCCCCCGAGCTGCGTGACCACGGGGCGGGAGCGGTCGTCTGGAGCGACTGGTCGTCCTTCAAGGTCGAGGCCTACAATGCGAGTCTGTACAACGCCCGCCTCCTCCACGAGGCCGGGGTCGTGACCTCGCTCCATTCCGACAACTCGGAGATCGCCGCCCGGATGAACTGGGAGGCGGCGAAGATGGTGCGCGCGGGGATGGACGAGGAGGACGCGCTCGCCCTCGTGACGATCAACACCGCGATCCTCCTCGGGATAGACGACCAGGTCGGCTCGCTCGAGCCCGGCAAGGACGCCGACTTCGTGATCTGGAACGGGCACCCCCTCTCCCAGTTCACGCACGCCGAACAGACCTGGATCGACGGGACCCCCTACTTCACCCTCGAACGGCACCGCGAGCTCGAGCGGCGGGTGGCCGATGAGCGGGCCCGTCTGGTTCAGTTCATCCTCAACGGATCGTGAGGGACTGCACGATGAACGGTTCTGACATGCACCCCTCCCAGGAGAAGAGATCCATGCGAGCAGTCTTCACAGCGGCCCTTGCGGCCTTCCTCGTCACGGCCTGGAGCGCCGAGGCCCAGGTCCCCGCGCCCCCGCAGTCTGGGACGATCGCGGTGACGGGGGCGACGATCCATCCGATGAGCGGTCCCGAGATCCAGAACGGGACGATCGTGTTCGAGAACGGTGTGATCACCGCGATCGGCGCCAATGTCCAGGTGCCTGCCGGCGCACGCACGATCGATGCCTCCGGCAAGTACATCTATCCCGGGCTGATCGACTCGAATTCCTCCGTCGGCCTTTCCGAGATCGGAGGGATCGATGTCATGATCGACCTGAACGAGTTCGGGAACGTGAACCCGAACATGCGGGCTCAGGTTGCCTTCCATCCGGAGAGCCGCCACATCGGCACGACCCGCGCCGCCGGCATCCTGACCGTGGTTCTCACTCCCTCGGGCGGCCTGATCCCGGGAATGACCGCCGCCCTCACCCTCGACGGGTGGAGCTGGGACCAGATGACGATCAGCGATCGCACCGGGATGCTCATGAACTGGCCCGGGGCGGGCAACGAGAACCAGTATGACAACGCCCTGCGCGAGATCCGGGCCCTGATCGAGGAGGCCCGCGCCTACGAGCGGCAGTATCGCGCGAACAACGGGCAACTTCGCGACACCGACCCGCGCCTGGAGGCGATGATTCCGGTGATCAGGGGTGAGGTGCCGATCATCGTGAGCGCGAACGAGGTCCGACAGATGCAGGACGCGATCACCTGGGCCGAGGAGGAGGGCTTCGACATCATCCTACTCGGAGGCCGGGACGCCGATCTCATCGCCGATCACCTCGCGCGCACACAGACCCCGGTGCTCCTCACCTCGGTGCAGGGCGCTCCCGCGCGCGGGTGGTCACCCTACGACCAGTCCTTCACCACTCCGCTCGTTCTCCACGAGGCAGGGGTCCGGTGGGGGATCTCCGGGGGGTCCAGCGCACCCTACGCGAACCGGCTTCCCTGGGAGGCAGGCACGGCGGTGGCCTACGGGCTGCCCCTCGACGAGGCGATGCGCGCGGTAACCCTCTATCCGGCGCAGTTCCTCGGGATCGATGACCGCGTGGGCTCCCTCGAAGTGGGCAAGGACGCGACCTTCCTGATCACGACGGGGAACCCGCTCGAGTATCGGACCCAGATCGAACAGTCCTTCGTCCAGGGCCGAGAACTCGACATGATGAACGCGCACCGCGAGTTCTACGAGCGCTACAGCGAGAAGCTCCGCCAGATGCCCCCGGGCACGGCGGGGGGTGGAGGCCGCTGAGGCACTCCTCCCGCGAGGGATGGCAGGAGCAGTAGCGGCACACAGAAGTGGCAGAGATGGGCGGGGCGGGGGGCCAGGACGGCTCCCGCCCCGCTTGCATTCCCATCCGGGGCGTCCCACCTTGCCCGCACCGTCGAATGTCAGTGGGCCGTTGGCCAGGGAGCAGCAAAGAGATGAAGACCAGTCGATCGATCGGAGTTCGCGGGGACCGGTGCGCCCCGGTTGCCCTCGTCCTGATCCTGGCGGGACTCCTGCCCCTGCCGGGCACCGCCCAGCAGCAGGGCACCCTCGCCGATGGACCGCGCGTGGAGCGGATCGAGGTGAGCCCCGCCGAGATCACGGTCCGGATGGGCGAGACTGCGCCGATCACGGTGCGAGCCTTCGACGCCGAGGGTGGCGCGCTCGAGCCGGTCTTCATGATGCGCGGCGAGCAGCGCGGGATCGAGGTCGAAGGAGAAGGGATCCGCGGACTCCGCGCCGGCGAGTACCGGCTCGTGATCACCGTCGCCCTCCCACCCGGGGCGCAGGGCGACCCCGCCGAGACCGTGCTTCCGGTCGAGGTGCTCTGGCCCGCGATCGAGCGCATCGAGATCGAGTCGCTCGAGGGCCGGCTCTTCGCGGGCACCGACGTGCGCTACCGGGCGCGCGCCTTCCATGCCGACGGGAGCGAGCGCCCCTCGCCCGAGGTGCGCTGGTCCGTCTCCGATCCCGCCCTCGCCTCGGTCGACCCCTTCGGCCGGGTTGCAGCGCACGCCGAGGGGCGGGTGCGCATCGTGGCCGAGGTCGACGGGGTGCGCGCCGAGCGCGAGGAGGAGCTTGCCCCCCTCCCCCTCGCACGGATCGAGGTGAGCGCCTCCAAGGACCAGGTCCGCACCGGGGACGTCGTCGAGTTCGAGGCACGCGCCCTCACCCCGGAGGGAGGCACCCTCCCCGACGCCCCCATCCAGTGGAGCTACCTCTACATGCCGGACGACTCGATCGTCGAGCCGGGCGCGGCGGCCGTCGTCCGTGACGGGCGCTTCGTGGCCCAGTTTCCCGGGGTGTACACCGTGCGCGCCACCGCCGGACCCGTCTCCGGCTTCCGGACGATCCGCGTCGACTCGCGCCAGGTCGTGCGGCGCATCGAGACCCTCGGCCAGGGGCGTGTCTCGCACCGGCGTACCTCCGACTTCTGGGTCTTCGAGGGGGTCGACGGACGCGACTACGCCGTCACCGGCACCTGGGGCTCCGGGGGCTTCGCCTACTTCTGGGACGTGACCGAACCCGCGAACATCGTCCTTACCGACTCGATCCAGGTCGACGCGCGCACCGTGAACGATGTGAAGGTCTCGCCGGACGGGCGTTACGCCACCCTCACCCGCGAGGGCGCCTCCGACCGCCGCAACGGGGTCGTCATCCTCGACATGGCGAACCCCGCCCACCCCGTCATCGCCGTCGAGTACGACGACGGGCTCACCGGAGGGGTCCACAACGCCTATCCCCTCGATGACTACCTCTACGTGCTCTCCGGAGGCGAGAAGTACCTCATCGTCGACATGGAAGACATCTACAACCCCCGCACCGTCAGCGAGGTGAACATCCCCGGCTCCCGCATCCACGACGTCTGGGTCCATGACGGGATCGCCTACTCGGCCGAGTGGCAGACCGGGATCGTGCAGGTCGATGTCGGGAACGGGCGCTGGGGCGGCTCGCCCGAGAACCCCGTCGTCGTGAACACCTACCCCCTCCCGGGGGGACGCACCCACGCCGTCTTCCCCTATGTCCAGGAGTCCACCGGGCGCTTCTACATCTTCGCCGGCGACGAGATCATCGGCCGCCGCGGCTACGCCCTCGAGGGCGGAAACAACCGCGCCCCCTACGACCCCGACGTCCCCGGCACCGGCACCCCCCGCAACACCGCGGGCTACATCCACATCGTCGACTACACCGACCCCGAGAACCCGAAGAAGGTCGCCCGCTACCACGTCCCCGAGTACGGCACCCACAACATCTGGGTCGAGGACGACATTCTCTATCAGGCCTACTACGAAGGCGGACTCCGCGTCGTCGACGTCTCCGGCCTCCTCCAGGGCAACCTCTACACGCAGGGGCGCGAGATCGCCGTCTTCAAGCCGAACGACCCCGTCGGCTACGTCCACAACGCCCCCACCACATGGAGCGCGATGCCCTTCAAGGGGAACATCTTCCTCTCCGATGCGAACTCCGGCCTCTGGGCCGTGCGCCTCCAGCCCGAGCCGGCCAGGATCCCGTGAGGCTCCGCGCCGTCCTCCTCGCCATGGCCGCCACCCTCCTCCTCGCCCCGGCGGCGGCGGCGGCGCAGGCGCCCGAGGCGACCTACCGCGTCTACGTCGGTGCGGAGTCGGCCGACTTCCTGCACCGGATCGTCTTCGGCCCGGAGGGGGCCCGTGTCGAGGCGACGATCCCCGTCTCGGCGCTCTACGAGCAGTCGGGCGTCCCCGAGCTCCTCACCGAGCACGAGGCCCCGCACGGCGTCGCCGTCGACCCCCAAGGGGGCGTCGTCTGGATGACCACCGGACACGGCCTCCCCGACGGGAAGCTCTGGAAGCTCGAGGCCGGCACCGGGCGTCTCCTCGCCGATCCGGTCTCCCTCGGACGCTTTCCCGCCTCCCTCGGGGTCTCGCCCGACGGGCGCTGGGTCTACGTCGCGAACTTCAACCTGCATGGCGAGATGACCCCCTCCTCGATCTCGGTCGTCCATGCCGAGGGGATGGTCGAGGTCGCGCGCATCGAGACCTGCACGATGCCGCATGGCAGCCGGGTGCACCCCGACGGGATGCGCCAGTACTCGGCCTGCATGATGGACGACCAGCTCGTCGAGATCGACGCCGGCGAGCTCGGTGTTGCCCGCCGCCTCTTCCTCGGGGTCGGGGAGGAGCGCGCCCTCGACCCGGATGACCTCGGCTTCCACGCACCCGGGCACGATGCCCACGACCACGATGCCCACGACCACCGCGCGCATGGCGGGCACTACCGGGCCACCTGCTCCCCCACCTGGGTGCAGCCCGACCATGCCGGGACCCGCGTCTGGGTTGCCTGCAACCGTTCCGACCAGCTCCTCGAGATCGACCTCGAGCGGTGGGAGGTCGCCCGCCGCTTCGAGACGGGCCGGGGGCCCTACAATGTCGACGTCACCCCCGACGACCGAATCCTCGTCGTGACCCTCAAGCAGGGCGACGGGGTCGAATTCATCGACCTCGAGACCGGTGTGACCCGCGCGCTCGAGGAGACCTCGACGCGGGTCGTCCACGGGATCGCCCTCAGCCCGGACAGCCGCTACGCCTTCATCAGCGTCGAAGGGATCGGCGCCGAGCCCGGGAAGGTCGACATCTTCGACCTGCGGAGCTTCACCCGCGTCGAGTCCGTCCCGGTCGGGCTCCAGGCGAGCGGGATCGCCTTCTGGTCGATGGAGGAGCCCGGGGGGGAGTAGGACCACCGCCCCTCACAGCGCCTCAGCGGGCGCTTCCCCCCGGAAGCATCACCCCGGAAGCCCCCCCCGCGGCACCCCTTCCGGCCGCACCCTCCGGCACCTCCCCTCCCACCCCCCCGGGGGTCCCCTTGCGCCCTGTGCTGTATCAGTGTACTAGTACAGCATGAAGCTTGCTCTCCGCATCGACCCCGCCGACCCGCGGCCGATCTATGTCCAGGTGATCGACGAGATCCGGCGGGGTGTCCTGCGCGGGGCACTTCGCCCGGGTGAGCTCCTCCCCTCGGTGCGCGAGCTCGCACGGCAGCTCCGAGTGAACCCGAACACCGTGCAGCAGGCCTACCGGGAGCTGGACCGGGAGGGGCTGATCGAGACCCGCCGGGGCATGGGGAGCTTCGTTGCCCACGGGGCCGCCGCCGATCGGGATGCCCGCGAACGGGTCCTCGGGGAGCTCGCCCAGCGCGCCCTGCGCGAGGCCGCGCGCTCCGGACTCTCGCCCGACGAGCTCGTCCGGGCGATCCGGAAAGCCGCCGCCCCCCCCTCGGACGAACCCAGCCATACCACAAGACCGGAGGCCTCCGATGCCGCATCCTGACCACGCATCCGCGACGCCCGCCCTCCGCATCCGGGGTCTCGCGCACCACTACGGGATGAAGTCCGTGCTGCGCGACCTCGACTTCGAGGTCGCCGAGGGCTCCTTCGTCCTGCTCGTGGGACGAAACGGGGCCGGAAAGACGACCCTCCTCCGCCTCCTGGCCGGCCTCCTCCGGCCCTCCCGCGGCACGATCGATGTCTTCGGCCTCGACCCGCTGCGCGAGGGCGCCCGAGTGCGCGCCGCCCTCGGCTGGGTCCCCGAAGACCGGGCCTGGCCCTTCCCGGCGATGAGCGTGCAGGCCTTCCTCCGGTACCATGCGGCGTACCGCCCCACCTGGGACCCGAGCTGGGAGGAGTCCCTCGTCGAGGCCCTCGAGCTCCCCCTCCACCGCACCCTCAGGGGGCTCTCGAAGGGGGAGTTCCGCAGAGCGCAGATCGCCGCGGCCCTCGCCCCCCGCCCCCCGCTGATCGTCCTGGACGAGCCCACCGATGGCCTCGACCCGGTCTTCCGGGAGCGCTTCCACGAGCTCCTCGCCGACCACCTCGCACAGTTCCCCGCCACCGTCCTTGCCTCGACCCACATCCCGCGCGAGCTGGAGGGCTTCGCCGACACCCTCGCCGTGCTCCGCGGGGGCCGGCTCGACCCCGTGCTCCCGCGCGAGCGCCTCCAGGACGAGGGCCGCTCCCTCCACCTCTCCGTGCCCAAGGGCTGGGCTCCCCCGCAGCTCGACTCCGGCGTGCTCCTCCGCCGTGCCCCGGCCGGCCGGGAGGAGCTCTGGCTCACCCTCGCCCCCGAAGAGGAGCTCCGCGCCCGCATCGAGGCCTCGGGCGCCGGAATCCGCGAGCTGCGCCCCCTGCGCCTCGAGGAGGCCGCCGTCGCCCTCCTGGAGGAAGGCACCCGATGACCCGCCACCCCCTGCCTCCTGTCCCCTCCAGGCGGGCCGTCCTGAGGGCACAGCTGCGCACGATCGCGAGCGGATGGGGCGTGATCGAATGGGGCTCGCTCCTCCTGATCACCTTCGTGCTCGCCTTCGCCACCCTCGGGCGCCCGACCAGCTCGGAGGCCCTCCATCCCGCGGGGTGGCCCCACCCTGGAGGCGCCGGATGGGCCCATGCCTCGACCGTTCTCCTCGCCCTCGTCCTCGCGGGGGGGCTCTGGGAGCGCGTCGAGGAGGGGAAGCTCCGCGAGTGGGGCCCGGCGCGGGGTGCCTTCCTCGCCTTTCCGGTCGACACCCGCACGCACGAGCTCCTGCGCTGCGCGGCGGGGATCGTCCTCCTCATCGGGGTGTGGGCCGCGCTCCTCGTCGGGGGCTCCCTCGTCGAGTGGAGCCTCACCGGGGTGCGCCCGCGGGTCGAGACGGCGGGGCTCCCGGGGCTCCTCGCGGGGCCGCTCCTCGCCTACCTCGCCTTCTCGGCTGCCGGGATCCGGACGGGCCGGATCCTCGGAGGGTGGATCCTCCTCTTCTTCTTCTTCCTCCTCTTTCTCGGGGGCATCGAGACCGAGCCCGGGATGGGTGCGATGCCCTGGGAGCCCGTCCTCGTGGGGTCGCTCGGCCTGGCGACCGCCGTGGCCGGGGAGAGCCTCCTCGGGGCGCTCCTCTGGTCCCTCCCTGCGGTCGCGCTTCTCTGGCTCCAGGCCGGGCGGGTCCCGCGCGGAGCGCACGCTCCGG
>SLDT01000218.1 GCA_007125125.1 Gemmatimonadota bacterium
AACTCGGCGCCTCCTGCGCCGCCAGGGCACCATGATCTACCAAATCGGGGCGCCGGGATTAGGCTTCGCTGATCCCGCCTTGCTTCCCCCGAGGGCAAGCTACCAAATCGGGGCGCCGGGATTCGAACCCGGGACCTCCTGCTCCCAAAGCAGGCGCGCTACCGGACTGCGCCACACCCCGTCCGTTCGGAAGATATCAGCGCCGAACGTATGCGGGTAGCGGAGACACTGTGGTCAGGACGCTCTCGAGGCGCAAAGCATGCATGGACACAGGCGTCGGAGATACTCGAAGGGGTAGATCCCGGTCCCATGCCCGTCACTCCAGTCGAAGCGAAGCGCGTACCGACCGACATACGAGATCTCCAGGGGGTAGACCCCCTCGTCCACGTCATCGGGCCGCAGGATCTTTCGCCCCGTCATTTCGTCAACGCAGCCGGCACACGGACAGGCCAACCGCAGTGACCAGGGCGTCAGTTCGGTGACGTGTCCATCCGCCCACTCGATGACCAGGGTCGTGCCATCCTGGCCTGGTCCGATCGAACTGGGAGTAGCTTCTGACCGCAGACTCATCCTTCCTCCTCATTGGAGCGGGTCAATCCACCCGCAACAAGATACTCGCCAAGGGCGCGAAAAGCCTTGCCCCGATGACTGCGCGCCGACTTTTCCCGCTCGCGGATCTCCGCAAAGGTCTTCCCAAGCGCGGAATCGTAGAAGACCGGATCGTAGCCGAATCCTCCCCACCCCCTCGGACGACCGAGAATCAGCCCTTCCGCTTCGCCTCGAAAGCTGGCCTCACGCCAATCCTGATCGGAAGAAGGCTCCACGAGCACGGCAACGCACACGTAGCGAGCCGTTCGCTCGCCAAGGGGAAGGTCCCCAAGGAGTGAAAGAAGATGTTCCGTGTTGGCCCGGTCTCTGTCCTCTCCGACCAGGGAGCTGGGATTCGAGGATTCCGCAAAGCGTTTGGAGTGCACACCTGGTCTGCCCCCGAGCGCATCGACTACGAGCCCCGAATCATCCGAGACCGTCACAAGGCCGGAAATCCGGGCGAAGTGATGTGCCTTGGCGGCAGCGTTCGCCTCGAAAGTGTCAAACGCCTCGATTCCTTCCTCCTCGGGGGCCTCGGGTATGTCGGCATCATTCAGGTCGAGTACGCGAAGGCCGGAAACCCCAGCCAGAATCGATCGGATCTCCCTCAGCTTGTGACCACTCCGGGTTGCGACCAGGAGATCCATCATCCGACATGACTCCGACCCAGAGCCCGCATCTGAATCCGGGTCAATTCGGCTGTGCCCTCCAGAGCGAGGTCAAGCAGCCGATCGAGTGTCTTCCGGGGAAAGGGTGGCCCCTCTGCCGTTCCCTGCACCTCGATCAGCCGCCCTTCTCCCGAGGTCACCACATTCATGTCCAGTTCGGCGGCGACGTCTTCCTGATAGTCGAGGTCAAGCAGGTGTTGCCCCCAAGCCACTCCCGCACTGACGGCCGCAACCGACCCCAGCACGGGATCCCGCTCAACCTTGCCATCCCTCACCAGACGTCCGGCAGCGAGCGCGAGTGCGACCCAGGCACCGGTGATCGCGGCAGTCCGCGTTCCGCCGTCAGCCTGAAGAACATCGCAGTCCAGGATGATCGTTCGTGGACCCAGAAGCCGGAAATCCACCACGGAGCGGAGAGAGCGCCCAATCAGCCGCTGGATCTCCTGGGTGCGCCCTTTCAACTCTCCTCGTTCACGGTCGGTCCGAGTGTGTGTCGAGCGAGGGAGCATGGAGTATTCCGCCGTGACCCAGCCGAGTCCGCTCCGCTCTCTCCACGGAGGGACCCCTTCGAGGATCGACGCGGTGCACAGCACTCGCGTGTTCCCCGCGGAGATCAAACATGAGCCCTCCGCGTAGGCAGCCGCATCAAGCTCGATCGTGATCGATCGGAGCTCGTTCGCGTCTCGTCCGCTTCGCTTCGTCATGGCCGCTCTTCCCCCGTTGAATCCGGAGCGAGGGCGATCGCCCTTCCCTCCTGAATTCGCGTGATCAACGAACTTGTGGACCGGCCCGGGAGGAGCGGAATGGTCAGGACCCGTCCTCCTGCCTCCTCCACCACCTCCCGACCGGCGATCTCGTGCAAACCGTAGTCCGAGCCCTTCACGAGGACGTCGGGGAGGAGTTCGGCCAGGAGCTGCTCGGGCGTCGCCTCGTCGAAGACCGTGACCACATCCACGAACTCGAGCGACGCAAGCAGAAGCCCCCGGTCCTGCTCGGACATGAGTGGTCTTCCCCTACCCTTGAGGGCACGGACGGAGCGATCGGAGTTGATGCCGACCGCAAGGACGTCGCCCAGCCCACGGGCCTGCCGCAGATAAGCCGCATGGCCCCAGTGCAGGAGATCAAAGCACCCGTTCGTGAAGATCAGCGTTTCCGTGCGCGGTCGTCCAAACCGGCTCACCAGGTCCCCCCGCCCGAGCACCTTGGTGCTCGGATCCCGGCACTGCTGCGTCACTCCTGCTGCCCTGCCACCGAGACAGGCCCTCGATTGAGGGGGTTCAGGATCTCCCCCGCTCCCCGCTCGAGCAACCGTTCGGCCAGACGAGCGCCCAGGCCATCGGGGTCATCCTGCGCCCCGGTACCTTCAGCCCGGACGACGCGTGTCCCGTCGGGAGAGGCGACAATCGCTCGGAGCCTGAGCCCTCCTCCAAACGGGAGTCCGAGCGCCCCGACCGGAAGCTGGCAACCGGCCTGCAACCCTCCCATGAGAGCGCGTTCGGCCGTGACAGCTGCCCGTGAGGGTGGGTGGTCGAGTACCCGCACGATCTCTGCCCGCTCGGGGTCATGACTGCGCACGACCACGGCAAGCGCTCCCTGCCCGGGCGCCGGAGGCCAGCTCGCAGGATCGAGGTGTTCATGGACGCGGTCAGTCCAGCCCATACGCCGAATCCCCGCAGCGGCAAGAATGATCGCATCATAGTCTCCGGTGTCGACCCGTTCGACCCGGGTGTCCAGATTGCCGCGAATGCCGTCGACCCGGAGGTCGGGCCGAAAGACCCGAGCGTACGCCTGTCGTCGCAGCGAGCCCGTCCCCAGTCGAGCGCCTTCGGCGAGCGTGGCAAGTGTGAGCGGTCTCCCCTTCGGCCCGATGAGGACATCCCGAACGTCCTCACGCTCCGGTACCGCAGCCAGATGCACCCCCTCCTGAAGGGTCGTGGGGAGATCCTTCAGGGAGTGAACCGCGAGGTCCACTCGCCCGTCGAGAAGGGCTCGGTCGACTTCGAGCGTGAAGAGCCCCTGCCCTCCGATTTCGACGAGGGGACGGTCCTGAACCCGGTCACCCTCGGTTCGAATCGGGACGATCTCGACTCGCACGCCGGAGCGCCGCTCGAGGGCCGCCGCGACCCACTGACTCTGGGTCAACGCGAGTCGGGATCCCCTCGTTCCGAGCCTCAGAACTGGCGATTCCATCACCAGTTCGACTGGAGGCCGTCGACGACCGTCTGCACGAGCTTCTCGATGGCAACCCGACGTCCGTCTTCTTCCAGCTCGGTGAGCTCGGCGAATTCACCTCTCACGGTCAAGCTCTGATTGTCCCAGAGAATCACATTCTCACGGAGGTCGATGATCTGAATCGAGACCGAGAGACTGACCTGCCTCTCCACGACTTCCGGGCGCTGACCCGCCTGCCCCGGACGAAAGGACGGGGTCTCGACTCCATAGCTGCGGATCGTCCCTCGAACCACGGCATCGGCATGCTCCTCTCCGGCTGTTCGCAGCCGGAAGGACCGCGGCAAGTCCTCGAGCATCCGGGCGTGGACCTCCTGGGTAAGCTCGAAACGGTCCGTCCGGTTCTCGAAGGGGACGACGGCAATCGTCCGGACATGGGGTGGAAAGCCGGCACCTGCCATGAACGTGTAGTTGCACCCCGACACGAGTAGCATCAGGCCGAGCACGAAGAACGCCCCGTGGCCCGCGCCCCTCCGGCGCGGGTCAGCGCCGCGGCGTCCAGACATCGCTCGGATAGCTTTCGACATGCTCGACACTCTCCACGGTCATCCTGAGCTCCCTCGTCCTCGTCAAATCCCGGTAGACCGTCTCTCTCGGGAACCGTTCACCCTCCGCGCGTGTCACTCTGAGCTCCTGTGTCGTGCGTCCTCCGCGCGCGACCAGAATTTCCCGGATCGCGGTCTCGCTGAGCCGAATCGTCAGCTCCTCTTCGGGACCCGGAAGGTAACGCAGCTCCGCAGTCCCGTCAGGTCGCCAGCTCCCACCCCCGAGTGCCATACCGCGATCGGGCCGAAAGACGCCCAGGGCTCCCCAGAACAGCGTGGGGGGAGGAAGGTATTCGGGCATCCCCTCGGGAAGCCGCAGCTCTCCATCGACCAGCGCGGCTGCCGTGACTCGGTCGCCACTCCGAGAGAACAGGTCGAGCCGAGCTCGGTAGGGTGGCTCGATGCGCGCGACCCCCCGCCCCTGAAGCCTCATCGACGGCTCGGTCAGGGACCATTCGAAGACGATGCGATACGGAGCGTCAGGGGCCGACGCCTGGGATGCTCGAGTCGCCAGTTGCCCCGCATTCAATGGCGGTTCGCTGGGAGCGGGCGTGGCTGTGGTGCACCCGCCTGTCATCAGGACGACTCCCGCGAACATTGCGAGCGGTGGCGTCTTGCGCCGGGACTGCGGTCGGATCATCAGGGTCGGAGCCGGGTTATCCTTCGTGAAGCAACGGTTCTTTGTTCCTACCCCCACCTCGGGGGATCGGGGTCCACGCAACCCCTCAATCTATCTCCATCGAGTCACCTGTGGGATCCCCGCGCTTTTCCGGGAGCGCCCGCTTGCCTACCTTGCCCGATCATGAGCGACTTCCCGGAACAGGGTGATCTCACCTACGTAACGAGTGACGTGCATCTCGGTGCTGTACCCGAGGCCACCGAACGAGCCTTTCACGCCTGGCTCGAATGGGCGGCGGGGCGAGCCGGGCGCATCGTCCTGAATGGGGATCTCTTCGACTTCTGGTTCGAGTACGGCTCGGTTATTCCGCGCGGGCATACCCGCACCCTGGGGCTCCTTGCCCGGATCGTCGACGCAGACATTCCCGTTCACCTTGTTGGTGGCAACCACGACTGGTGGTTCGGCTCATTCCTCGGGGACGAGATCGGACTGACCCTTCATCATGAGCCGGTGATCCTCGACCTCTCCGGTCACCGCTCCTTCGTCGCCCATGGTGACGGTCTGGGCAAGGGAGATACGCTTTACCGGCTCCTGCGTCGGGTGCTCCGGGCCAGGCCTGCCCGCTGGGGCTTCCGCTGGCTGCATCCAGACCTCGGAGCCTTTCTGGCGCGCGCCGCCTCGTCAACCCATGAGCGGCACGACCGGGAAGCAGGCCCGCACCCGGATCGCGCCTCAGAGCTCGAACGCTGGGCCCGAGCGCAGCTTCTGGCTGATGAGACCCTGGATGCGATCCTTCTCGGTCACACCCACGCTCCCTCCCGCTGCGAAGTGGCTCCCGGCCGGTTCTACCTCAATTCGGGTGACTGGCTTCGACACAACTCCTTCCTCGTACTCGCCCCGGAGCGCTCGCCTCTGCTGGCAGCGTGGGACGCGGGCGAACCGCGCGTCATCGCTCCCCTCGAAGCCGGCGCGGGACGACCTCGAGCCTGAACTCCCAGCCCCCGATTGCACCCGGGCGCACATCGATCGTCAGCGGCTCGGGGCGATCCATCAGGTGCGCCGCGACGAATGCGTCCGTCGCTCCGAGAAGGACGAGGAAGATGCCGAGTGCAGTCCAGTCTTCGACCTGCTGGCTCCTGGTGTCGACCCGTTCGTTCCAGAGCTCGACCCGTGGATCCCGGTTCGCCCGCTGCAGGATCGTGTCGGGAGCCGTGACTCCCGAAGCGATCGCCCTGTCTCGGGCCGCCCCGAACTCGAGGTCCCTGAATCGAGCAGCCTCCCGACGTCTGGCCAGCGACTTGAAGAGCATCCATCCCGCCCCGCTCTGGACCACGGCGTACATCGCGCCCCGATGCTCGTTCCCCGTGACGGCATGTCCCCATCCCGGCAATATGAGCGAACGGAGGAAGGCTCCCCCGGGCGTCACGCCCTCCCCGGACAGGACTGTGTCAGCTGGAGAAAACGGTGAGCCGACCTCCGGCCCCGTACCCTCGGCCACGGACATTCGGAGTTCTTCAGGCCCCTCCTGCGCCGCAACCAACGGGGAGGCGAGAGTGGCGAGAAGGAGAAGTATCGCCGGCACCGCCCTCCTCATGAACCCGCTCCTGTCTCGAGAACGGGGAGCACGCCGGGCAGTATGTCGATTTCGATCCAGGGAGAGGCTTCGGGCATGAGTTCGCCATCGAGTTCGAAGTGCAGGTCCCGCCCCTCGCGATCTTCGATTCGAAGGTTGCGAAT
Organism: Gemmatimonadota bacterium; assembly: GCA_007125125.1. Taxonomy (GTDB): domain Bacteria; phylum Gemmatimonadota; class Gemmatimonadetes; order Longimicrobiales; family Gaopeijiaceae; genus SLDT01. The sequence goes on from SLDT01000218.1 coordinate 6,387, forward strand.
CCGGTGCATGTGGATGTTGGGAACGTTGGAATGGGTGCCGCGGAAGATCGATGGAAGATACCGAGCCACAGCTGGCACGCCCAACCCCTCGACCATGAAAAGATCGAGAGCGCCGTCGTCGGCTCGGGCGTCCGGCGCAAGGCGTATGCCTCCTGCAACGGAGGGCCCCACGGTGACCGCTGTCAGGAGGGTCTCGCCGGAGAGCTCTCGACTCTCGGCACCCGGAGTGTCGAAGCGCACCACGACCGAAGGGCGGCGAAACCCGACGAGAGCGGTGCCGAGGGCGCAAAGGTACTGGAGGAGCCCTGGCACGCGACGAAACCTCGCGCGCCGGCGCAGGACCTCCACGTCGAGCCCCACCCCCGCAAGATTCACGAACACCTCGCTCGCGCTACCCTGCCAGCGGACCTGTCCGAGATCAAAGTAGCGGGGCGTTTCGACACGGAGTGCCGCGAGGGCCTCCTCGATCCCCGGGCCGGACCGCACCATCCGAAAGAAGTCGTTTCCTGTGCCCACGGGCAGCACGGCTACGGGCGGGAGGGGCTCGCCGCGATCGATGAGTCCGTTCACCGCCTCGTGAAGGGTACCGTCGCCCCCGACGACGAGCACGCGCACACCCGGTTCGTCGGGAAGTCCGGCGGCGAGGGCTCGGGCGTGACCGGGTGCCCTCGTCACATGAAGATCATGCTCGAACCCGGCCTCGGTGAGGCGGCCCGGAAGCCGGCCGAGAACCCTTGCGCCCTTCCCCCCGGCAGAGCGGGGGTTGAGGATGACATGAACGTGGGCGGGCAAGGCTCCTCCGGAAAACGAGGGTGGAGCCCACCGCGTGGAACACGGTCGGGCTTCGACTCGGCCGCGAAAAGATGTTGGGCCGACGCTTCGCGGGCAACGGGGGGCGAACTTGTCAGCTCGCGACAAGCCGGGCCCTTCGCCCGGAGACTTCCTGGATCGATATCCCGAAGACTACGGTGCGCTGCGGCGTTGGATCGGCCTCGGAGAAGCTCCAGGGGAGGTGGGTGCGGATCACGGTCGTGGCACGCTCGAGCAGCCTCGACTCGTCTCGGGACGCCCGGGCGGACAGGACATGGAAGGCACCTCGGACGACCACGCTTTCCCAGTGGTGGGCGTCCTGAACCCGGTCGACCTGGAAGGCGACCCAGCGGTGGTGTTCCAGGGTCTCGAGCTTTTCGCCCTCCGAGGTGCGACCGAAGAGCCAGTCCCCGTCCAGGACGAAGTGGAGCGGCTGGATGTCGACTCGATCACGAAAGGAGAAGGCAAGCCTTCCAAGGGAGTGCCCGGCAAGCAGTGCGCGGCACTCCTGTTCGTCCATGGCCCTGACCTCGAGCTGACCCCTGTCAGCCTGATCACTCGTCATGGTCATCAACCTCGGGATGGCCCGTGAGATGGCCCTCTTCCCGGTAGCGCTTGAGCTTCCGGTAGAGGGTGCGGCGATTGATCCCGAGGATCTCGGCGGTCCTGGCCTGATGCCACGACTCTTCGTCGAGGCTTTCGAGGATGTATTCCCTCTCGAGCCGGTCCAGGCTCCAACGTTCCCGACGAGCCCTGGTGACGAGGTCCCTGCCGGAGGCGGATCTGCCCGGGATCGTCGAACCGGGGTTTGGTTCGAAGGGAAGTGATCGGGCGCCCGCATGCAGGATGAGCGAACGCTCGATGACGTTCTCGAGTTCTCGTACGTTCCCGGGCCAATCGTGGGCCATCATCCGCGAGAGGGTCTCCGGAAGGAGCGGTGGTGCCTCGACCTCGTTCTCTTCGGCAAATCGCAGACGGAAGGCGTTGGCAAGGAGCGGGATGTCTTCTCGTCGCTCACGCAAGGGCGGCACCCGTATGGGAAAGACGTTCAGGCGGTAGTAGAGGTCTTCCCTGAATTCACCCGAGGCAACCTTGGCCTCGAGGTCCTCGTTCGTGGCTGCGATCAGTCGGAAGTCGACGGGGATCGGCTCGGTTCCGCCCACGGGCGTGATGACACGCTCCTGCAGGACTCGCAGGAGCTTGACCTGGATCGAGGGGCTGATCGTCGAAATCTCGTCCAGGAAGAGTGTGCCACCCCTGGCAGCCTCGAAGAGGCCCCGCTTCGAGTGAACCGCTCCGGTGAACGCCCCCTTCAGGTGCCCGAAGAGCTCCGATTCCAGAAGGGTCTCGGTGAGAGCCGAGCAGTTCACGGGCACGAAGGGCTTTCGGGCCCGATCGGAGACCTCGTGAATGGCCCGAGCGACGAGCTCCTTTCCTGTTCCGGTCTCGCCGACCACGAGTACCGTGGCCCGCGTCGGAGCGACGCGTTCGATCAGGTCGAAGACTCTCTGCATCACCG
>SLDT01000240.1 GCA_007125125.1 Gemmatimonadota bacterium
CAGCCGCCGACCTGCTCAGGGTGGCGCGGCGAGCCACGGAGTCCCGAAGGGACGGAATCCTCGCGGCTGCGGCCGTGGAGCTCGCACTCGAACTCCGACCCGGGGTGTCGTTGACCGGTCTGGCACATCCCCTCGCTCAGCACTTCTCCCGCCAGGGTCAGTACGGGCGTGCCCTGCCCTGGTACCAGAAGGCAATCGGGGAGGTGGGCCAGGATCCGATCCTGATCCTCGAGATGGCGCGGGCGCACGAGGAGCTCGGCGACTGCGAGCTCGCGCTCGCCTTTCTCGCCCAGATCGAGGGAAGGGTCCCGATCGACCGGGCTTCCGAGGTGGACTGGCGAATCGGCGAATGCTCGTTCAGAATGGGCCGCACCTCGCGGGAAGAGGAGCGGCCGGCGGAGGCGCTCGAGTTCTTCCGAGCGACGATCGACCGGGGAGAGCCCCGAAACCGGCTGGCTCAGGCCTGGTTCGAGATCGGGGAGATCCATGCGGAGGCCGGTCGCTGCACGGAGGCACTGGCCGCATTCGAGCGCGCGCGAACCGAGGAGCTGGCCGGGCCGATCCTCGTCCAGCGCGCCTGGGATCGGATCGAGGCGATCCGCTTTCCACGGGGCCGCGACGGTCCCTGCTAGCCGGCCGCGAGCCTGGCATCCGGCCCACCCCGCCAGCGCGGAACTCCTGCCGAGCGTCCGACCCCCGGCCGCGTGCCGAAGCCGCGAGCGGGTCTCCACTCGACACCCTTTCCCACGAACCCAACGGACGACCACTGCATGAACGTACCTCTTCTCGACCTCCGGGCGCAGTACGGTGCCATTCGCGACGAGATCTCCGAGGCGATGTCGCGGGTCGTCGAGTCGCAGGGATTCATCCTCGGCCCCGAGGTCGAGGGGCTCGAAGAGGAGTTGGCACACTACCTCGGGGCAGAGCACGCGGTCGGATGCGCCTCGGGCACGGATGCCCTCCTGCTTCCCCTCCGAGCCCTCGACGGGGAGCCCGGTGACGAGGTCGTGCTCCCGGCGTTCACCTTCTTCGCGACGGCCGGGGCGGTCTGGAATGCGGGGCTGCGCCCCGTCTTCTGCGACATCGACCCCGTCACCTTCAATGTGACGCGCGAGACTCTCGAAGCGGTCTGGACCGAACGCACGAGGGCCGTCATCCCCGTGCACCTCTTCGGGCAGATGGCCCCGATGGAGGAGATCCGGGCCCTGGCCGACGAGCGCGGCGCCCTCGTGATCGAGGACGCTGCGCAGGCCATCGGGGCATGGCAGCGTAAGGAGGGCGAGGGCAGGGGCGAGCCTGGTGCGCCCGGGATGGCCGGCACCGTCGGTGATGTGGGCGCCTTCTCCTTCTTCCCGACGAAGAACCTCGGGGGCTTCGGGGACGGTGGCCTCGTGACCACGCGGTCCGAGGCGATGGCCGAGACGATCCGGAAGCTCCGCGTCCACGGGGGGCGACAGATGTACCACCACGAGATGGTCGGGACGAACTCACGTCTGGACGCCCTCCAGGCGGCAGTCCTGCGCGTGAAGCTGCCCCACCTCGAGGCGTGGACGATGCGCCGAGCGGAGAACGCATGCCGCTACCACGGCGAACTCGCCGGTGTGGAGGGTGTGACCCTTCCGGAGACCCTGCCGGGCAACCGACACGTCTTCAACCAGTACACGATTCGGGCCGCACGCCGGGATGAACTGAGGGAGTTCCTCGCAGGGAAGGGAATCGGGACTGGCGTGTACTACCCCGTGCCCCTTCACCTGCAGCCCTGTTTCGCCTCGCTGGGCGGGAGGGAGGGGGAGCTTCCGGTTGCGGAGCAGGCCTGCCGGGAGGTTCTCTCCCTTCCGATCTATCCGGAGCTCGGAGAGGAGGCTCAGATGCGCGTGGTAGAGGCCATCCGCTCCTTCTACGGGGCCTGAGGCCGGATGTCCGGCAGCTTGCGTCCCCCGGGAGGTTTGGCGAGAGTTAACGGCTGCACCGATTCTGTTCACGGAGACGACAGGGGATGATGTCACGACGACCCGAAGACCCGGCGGGGGAAGGCCCGCGCGGGGGAGGAAGGACCCGGAGCCGGATGGGCTCCCGGTCCCTGGCAAGGCGCCTGCGTGCCTTCCTCCTTTTCGGACCGCTCCTCGTTCTCGGAGCCTGCGCATCCACGCAGCCGTTCGTGGGGCTCGAGCCGGAGGAGGTCTATGTGCTCGGCCTGCAGGCCTTCCTCGAGGAAGACTGGGCAGAGGCGATTGATGCCTTCGAGAGGCTCCTGCTGACGAGTCCGAACTTCCCGCAGGCGGCCGATGCCCGGCTGAACCTTGCCCGGGCCCACTTCGCACGGGGAGAGTACATCTCGGCGGCGTCCGAGTTCGAACGCTTCCTCGACCGGCATCCGAACCACGACCAGGCGGCCCAGGCCTCGATTGGAATGTGCCGGAGCTATGCGCGCCTTGCGCCCATCCCTCCGCGCGACCAGGAGTACACCCGCCTCGCGAGAGACCAGTGCCGCCAGACCCGAAATGACTTCCAGGGGTTGAACATTGCGACGGAGGCGGACTCGATCCGTGCCGCCATGGTGGAGCGCCTCGCCGAGAGGGAGTATCGCGAGGGGCGGTTCTACCAGAGCCGAGGCTTCCACGACTCTGCCCTCATCATCTTCCAGGACCTCGTGGACTTCTACCCCGAGACCGTCTGGGCTCCGCGGGGTTTTCTGGCGATGTATCGGTCCTACCGGGCGATCGGTTGGCAGGAGGAGGCGGAGGAGACCCGAAATCGGCTCCTCTTCCTCTACCCCGAATCGGACGCGGCCCGGGAGCTGAGAGCCGACGGTGACGGAGGCTGACTCGACCGGTGGGAGGCTGCGCCTCGGCGTCTTCGGGGGAACCTTCGATCCCCTTCACCTCGGTCACCTTGCGGTCGCGCAGGATGTGCTCGAGGAGCTCGAGCTGGACCGGGTCGTGCTCGTGCCCGCAGGGAGTCCGCCTCACAAGGAGTCGGGTGTCGAAACCCCGGCGACGCTTCGGCTTCGGATGGTGAGGGAGGCCGTCGCCGAAGACCCCCGGTTCGAGGTGCTCCCCCTCGAGGTCGAACGGGAGGGCCCCTCCTGGACGGTCGATACCCTCGGCGTCCTGCGGGAGCAGCGGCCCGACGCGGAGCTCTTCCTCCTCATGGGCGTCGACCAGTGGCGGAGCATCCTGTCGTGGAAGGCGCCGCGGCGGATTGCCGAACTCGCACGGATTGTCGTGATGGGGAGGGCGGGGGAGGCGCCCGCGGGACTCGAAGGGGTGGCGGGCAGCCTTCCGCACATCGCGGTTCCGGTCACCCGCCTCGACATCTCTTCCACCGATCTACGGCGGCGCGTGCGCGATGGGCGCTCGGTCCGCTTCCTGGTTCCTGAATCCGTTCGTCGGCTCATCGCCGAAGAGCGGTTGTACCACTGAGTACCATGAAGAACTTTCTGAAGAAGCTGCTCGGCGACCAGCATGCGCGCGAAGTGCGGAAGGTCCAGCCCCTCGTGGACGAGATCAATGGGATCTTCGAGGAGTTGAAGGAGATCTCGGAGGAGGAGCTCCGGGGTAAGACGGAGGAGTTCCGCAGCTGGATTCGCGAGCAAACCGAACCGATCCAGGCGGAGATCGCCGAACTGCGTCGCACCCGGGCACGGGAGGTGGATCCCGGCGAGCGGGAGCGGATCTCGATCCAGATCCAGGGGCTGGAAGACGACCTCTCGGCCACGATCTCGGGTGCGCTGGACGAACTCCTCCCGGAGGCATTCGCGGTCGTGAAGGAGACCTGTCGACGGCTTCTCGGAACCGAGCACATGGTCATGGGGCAGCCGCTCGAGTGGAACATGGTCCCCTATGACGTGCAGCTCGTGGGTGGGATCGCGCTGCACCGGGGCACGGCGGCCGAGATGCAGACGGGGGAGGGCAAGACCCTCTCGGCCACGATGCCCCTCTACCTGAACGCGCTGGCGGGGCGTGGGGCACACCTCGTCACGGTGAACACCTACCTCGCCCAGCGCGACGCGGAGTGGATGAGCGCGATCTACAACTACCTCGGCATGGAGGTGGGTGTGATCGACCGGCACGATCCCGGAACAGAGGAGCGACGAGCCGCCTACGGAGCCGACATCACGTATGGCACGAACAACGAATTCGGTTTCGACTACCTGCGGGACAACATGGTGCACTCGCTCGAGCGGCGGGTGCAGCGGCAGCACTTCTTTGCGATCATCGACGAGGTGGACTCGATTCTGATCGACGAGGCGCGCACCCCCCTGATCATCAGCGGGCCGGTCTCGCGCGACACCCACACGGTCTACAAGAAGCACAATCCCCTGGTCTCCGCACTCTACAAGAAGCAGCTCAAGATCGTCTCCGAGCTGATCGCGGAGGCCGAGGAAGCACTCGAGTCAGGGGACGAGTGGACGGCAGCCCTCAACCTCCTTGCCGTGAAGCGGGGGACACCGAAGAACCGACGTCTCCTGAAACTCTTCGCGGACGACCCGTCGGTCCAGAACCTCGTGCAGAAGGCCGAGGCGGACCTCATGCGGGAGAAGCGGCTGCACGAGACGGACGAGATGCTCCTCTTCGCGATGGACGAGAAGGGGCACAACGTGCACCTCTCCGATCGCGGGATCGACGAACTCTCGCCCGACGACCCCGATGCCTTCCTGATCCCGGACCTCTCCGAGGCGATGGGCGACCTCGAGGAAGACGAATCGCTCACGGACGCGGAGCGCCAGGAGCGAATGCAGGAGCTGGAGGCGGAGTACGCCGGGAAGAGCGAGCGCATGCATGTGATTCACCAGCTGCTGAAGGCATATGCGCTCTTCCAGCGGGACGAGCAGTACATCATCGGTGATGACGGGGCCGTGGTGATCGTGGACGAGTTCACAGGGCGCCAGATGCCCGGCCGGCGATGGAGCGATGGGCTGCACCAGGCGGTGGAGGCCAAGGAAGGGGTCGAGGTCCGAGGTGAGACGCAGACGCTCGCGACGGTCACGATCCAGAACTACTTCCGGATGTACGACAAGCTCGCCGGAATGACGGGGACGGCCGAGACCGAGGAGAACGAGTTCCATCAGATCTACGGACTCGACGTGCTCGTGATTCCGACGAACCGACCGGTGGTCAGGGACGACCGGGACGACCTCATCTTCAAGACGAAGCGCGAGAAGTACAACGCCCTTCTCGACGAGATCGAGCGCTTTCACCGGATGGAGCTCCCGGTCCTCCTCGGTACGACGAATGTCGACGTCTCCGAGACGCTCTCCCGCATGCTCAAGCGCCGCGGCATCCCGCACGAGGTCCTGAACGCCAAGCAGCATGCCAGGGAGGCCGACATCGTTGCGGCGGCCGGGCAGCCCGGGGCGGTCACGATCGCGACGAACATGGCGGGGCGCGGGACCGACATCAAGCTCGGACAAGGGGTGACGGAGGCGCGCACGGTGGGATGGGCAAAGGAGCGGGGCCTCGACCTCGAGGCACTCGCCCCGATCGATCCCGGGCTGTGGGCCGACCTGACGAAGAAGCCCGACGACTTCGTGATCGAGTGCGGGGGGCTCCACATCCTCGGCTCGGAGCGGCACGAGTCGCGCCGAATCGACCGGCAGCTCCGAGGACGGGCGGGCCGGCAGGGTGACCCGGGGGCGTCGCAGTTCTTCCTCTCCCTCGAGGACGACCTCATGCGGCTCTTCGGCTCCGAGCGGATCGCGAAGGCGATGGAGCGGTGGGGGGCCGAGGAGGGCGAGGTCATCACGCACGGGCTGGTCACGAAGTCGATCGAGCGGGCACAGAAGCGAGTCGAGGGGAACAACTTCGAAGCCCGCAAGAAGCTCCTGGACTACGACGACGTCATGAACCAGCAGCGGGAGGTGATCTACGACCTCCGGCTCTTCGCCCTGGAGGGCGGAGAGGAGCTGCGCGGCGAAATCTGGGAGATGGTGCAGACCGCGGTGACGGAGCTGGTCGAGGAGCACACGCCGGAGGAGGTGCACCACGAGCTCTGGGAGCTCCACAACCTCCGGCGCCGACTCCTGATGGACCTCTTCGTTCTCGTCGACAGTCTCCCGGAGAAGGCCGAGGACGAGTTCGACTTCGTGGACCGCGAAGAGGTGCTCGAGGCGGTGATTCCTGCGGCCCGGGAGCAGTTCGAACGCAAGACCGAGGGCTTCGGGGAGCACGTGGAGCGGCTGCAGAGCTGGCTCATGCTCTCCGTGATCGACGACAAGTGGAAGGACCACCTGTACGACCTGGACTCCCTGAAGGCGTCGATCGCCTTCCGTGGCTGGGGGCAGAAGGACCCGCTCATCGAGTACAAGAAGGAGGCCTACGACATGTTCGTGGACCTCATGAGGGACGTTCGACGCACCCTGACGGGCTTCTACTTCCGTGCGCAGATCGGGCAGCCCCAGCCGCAGCAGCAACAGCCCCAGCGCCTTTCGTACAGTGGTCCGACCGACGGGAGCGACACCGGTGCGGCCGCGGCCGCGGCCCGAGGCGCGCAGCGGCGGGTGGGGCGAGGGGGTGCGCGAATCGACCCCGTGGGCATCGCCACCGCAGCCAGGGCTGCCGGAGAGGAGCCGGACCCCGCTCGCATGCAGACGAATCGGCCTGCCGAGGGAGCTCAGGCCACACAGGAACCCGTCACGGTCGAGGATGGCCCGGGCCGGAACGACCCCTGCCCCTGCGGGAGCGGCAAGAAGTACAAGAAGTGCCATGGGAGGCTGGGTTGAGTTCTCCCCTCTCCGGACGAAGGGGGGCGATGCGCCTTTCCTACGGAGGCGAGGTGATGGCCCGACGTGCATTCCTCCGGCTTGCCGGGGGAGTGGCCCTTCCCCTGGCCCTGATCCCGGTCGGGGCCCGGGTCGGGCGCGATGACCGAGTCGAGTCGGTTCCGATGCCCGAGCTCGTGATTCGGGATGGCTGGGTGCTCCGGGCCTCCGACCTCGATCGACCGGCCTGAGTCGAGGTTGCGGTCGAGGCCATGCTTTACGACGCCCGCAATCTCACCCCTGACTGGTTCGCGGAGCGGAGTTGGGACCTTGCGATCTGCGGGGCGGGGCCCGCCGGGATCTCCCTTGCCCGACGCGTCGCGGGCCAAGGGTTTCGGGTCCTCCTCCTGGAGGGGGGTGGCACTGCACCGCACTTCGAGAGCCAGGTGTTCTATGAGGGCGAGAGTGTGGGGCGGGAGTACTTCGGACTCGACGAGACGCGGCTGAGGGCACTCGGGGGGAGCTCGAACCATTGGAATGGCTGGTGCCGACCCCTCGATGCCCGGGACTTCCGTCCGCGCCCCGATCACCCGCTGAGCGGCTGGCCGATCGACCGCGACGCGCTCGACCCCTACGCAGCAGAGACGGAACGGATCCTTGACCTCGGACCGGAGCCCGATCCGGTGCCCTCTCCGGTCGAAGGGCGCCTCGAGGGTTTCCACCCGGTCGCCTTCCGCTGGAGCACCCCCGTCACCCGCTTCAACGCGAAGTACGTCGAGGAGCTGCGTGCCTCGCAGGAGATCGATCTCGTGATCCGGGCGAGTGCCCTCGAGGCACTCCCGAACGAGCGGGGCGACGCCGTGCGCCGCATCCGGCTCGCGCATCCCGAGGACGAATGGCGTGCCGAGGCGCGCGCGAGGGCCTTTGTCCTCTGCCTCGGTGGACTCGAGAACCCCCGCTTCCTGCTCAACTCGCGAGGGGCACACCAGGAGGGACTCGGGAACGACCGCGACCAGGTCGGGCGGTACTTCAATGAGCATCCGCACTTCCACGTCGGGGAGGCCGTGCTGCGACGGCCCTTTGCCCACATGCGCTTCGTGAGTCCGGACGACGACCTCCTCCTGGGCGAGGGGGTCCTCAACTTCGCGATGCGCTTCATCTCACTCCTCCCGGCCCGGCACGACGGATCGGTCGGCCGGAGCCGCCTCGCCCGGGCCGTCTGCAACTCCGAAGCCGAGTGGAGCATGCGTCTCGCAGAGGCGCTGCGCGGGGGACGGGAGCTCGACTGCCGGGACGTGCGCCTGCAGATCGTCACCGAGCAGGAGCTCAACCCGGACTCCCGCGTGACGCTCGCAGAGAACCGGGACCCCTTCGGCCAGCGACGCCTCCGGCTCGACTGGCGGCTCGCGGACCGGGACCTCCACACGATCCGTCGCGGGGCACGCCTGGTCGCGGAGGCGCTCGCCCACTCGGACCTCGGACGGGCCCGGCTCGATCCATGGGTCCTCGACGAGGGGGCGCCCCTTCCCGGGCTGGACGAGGACGAGGTCGCGGGCCACCACCAAATGTGCACGACGCGGATGAGCGCGAACCCCGCCGAAGGCGTCGTCGACGCCGACTGCCGGGTCCACGGCTTCGAGAACCTCTACCTCGGAGGGAGCAGCGTCTTCGCGACGGGTGGGCACGCGAACCCGACGTACACGATCGTCCAGCTTGCCCTGCGCCTGGGCGACCATCTCGCCGACAGGCTATCCGACCCCGCCCGTCTCCCCCTCCCCTGATCGCCCCTCAGGTCGATTCACAAGTTTTGTGCATCGACCGTCATCATTGCACAATTTTTGTGCAGCCCGGCCCGTGGCGAACGCCTCGGGTAGC
>SLDT01000179.1 GCA_007125125.1 Gemmatimonadota bacterium
CGGGGGCCGGGGTGCCGGCAGCGGACGGGGCCTCGGGGGCGGGGGGGGCCGGGGTGCCTTCCTCCGGGTCGGGCGCGGCCAGGTGCACGATGAGGGGATCGAAGGTGGGGCGCTCCTTGACCGCGAAGATCCGCGTCAGCGCCTCCTCGTCGAAGGCCGAGCCGGCCAGCCCGTAGACGGTCTCGGTGGGGATGGCCACGACCTGCCCCGCCCGCAGCAGGCGTGCGGCCCGCTCGACCGCCTCCGCCGAGGCGGGGAGCACCTCGGTCACCGTCCTCAGTCGCCCCCGTCGGTGGGGATCACCCCGTGCTCGAGGGGCGGGGTCTCGTCGGTCGCCTCGCCCGTCTTGCGCAGGATCAGCTTGTGCGCCCGGAGCCGGAGCCCGCTGATCCGGATGAAGCCGGCGGCGTCCTGCTGATCGTACCCCCCGGAGACATCCATCGAGGAGAGGTCCTGGTCGTAGAGCGCGGTCGGGGAGGTGCGCCCCTTCGGGGTGGCGTGCCCCCGGAAGAGCTCGAGCCGCACGGTCCCGTCGATGAGCTGTTCGGACTGCCGGAAGGCGGCCTGGATGAAGTCCATCTCGGGCGAGAACCAGAACCCGTTGTAGATGATCTCGGCGAACCGGGGCGAGAGCATGTCGCGCAGCCGGAGCACCTCGCGGTCCATGGCGAGCCCCTCGAGGTCCCTCAGCGCGTGGTGCAGAACGGTGCCCCCGGGGGTCTCGTACACCCCGCGCGACTTGATCCCGACGAAGCGGTTCTCGACCATGTCGACTCGCCCGATCCCGTGCTTCCCGCCGACCTCGTTCAGGTAGTCGAAGAGCTCGACGGGATCCGTGAGCTCGGTTCCGTCGTCGAGGTTCCGCACGCGCACGGGCGACGCGTCACGGAACTCGATCTCGATGTGCGTGGGGGTGTCCGGGGTGTCGGCGAGCCCGCGGGTGAGCTTGAACATCTCCTCGTCGGGGGCGACGGAGGGATCCTCGAGCGAGCCTGCCTCGTACGAGCGATGCATCAGATTCTCGTCGCTCGAGTAGGGCTTCTCGACCGAGGCTTCGACGGGGATCCGGTGCTCCCGCGCGTAGTCGAGGAGGTCGCGCCTCCCCTGGAAGCGCTCGAGGAAGTCGGGCTCCTTCCAGGGCGCGATCACCTCGAGACGCGGGGCGAGCGCCGCAAAGGCGAGCTCGAAGCGGACCTGGTCGTTCCCCTTGCCCGTGGCCCCGTGCGCCACCGCCCCGGCACCCTCCTCGAGGGCGATCTCGACCTGGCGCTTCGCGATGACCGGGCGTGCGAGCGCGGTCCCGAGGAGGTAGCGGTTCTCGTAGATCGCATTCCCCGCGATCGCCGGGAAGATGAAGTCGGTCACGAACTCCCGTCTCAGGTCCTCGACATGGACCGCGCTCGCCCCCGTCTCGATCGCGCGCCTGGCGACGTCGTCGAAGTCTTCCTGCTGCCCGACGTTCGCCACGTAGGCGATCACGTCGTAGCCGCGCTGGGTCAGTACCTTGAGGATGCACGCCGTGTCGAGGCCCCCGCTGTAGGCGAGGACGACCTTCTTCCTGTCCAATGGCCACTCCGGTGAGAGGGATGTTCGTGTGGCCGAAGATGATGGAGGAAGGCCCCGAGGGGAACCCCCCTCGGAGGAAGCCCGCACGCGCGCCCCGGCGGGACTCACCCCGCCCGCCAGCGGTGCCAGCGCTCGACGAGCCGGAGCACCCCCTCGGGGGCATTCGCCCGCTTCCAGGCGCCGGCCACCGCCTTGTTCGCCTCCATCAGGGTGGGGTAGGGGTGAATCGTCCCGAGAATCCCGTTCAGCCCGATCCCGTGCTTCATCGCGAGGGTGAACTCGGTGATCATCTCGCCCGCATGCTCCCCGACGATCGTGGCCCCGAGAATCCGGTCCTTCCCCGGGCGGGTCAGCACCTTCACGAACCCGACCGCGCCCTCCTCCGTGATCGCGCGATCCTGCCCCGACAGGTCGTACTTCGTGACCTCGACCTCGATCCCCCGCTCGCGCGCCTCGGCCTCGCTCAGCCCCACTCGCGCCACCTCCGGCTCGGTGTAGGTCGAGTGCGGGAGCGCGGAGTAGTCGACCCGGAACCGCTTGAAAGGGTTGGCGAAGAGGGTGTTCACCGCCGCATGCCAGGCCTCGTGCGAGGCGGCGTGCGTGAACTGATGGCGGGTCGCGCAGTCGCCCACCGCATGGATCGTGGGCACGCTCGTCCGGAGGAAGGGATCCCGCCAGATCCGCCCCTCCTCCACCCTCACCCCCACCTGCTCCAGCCCGATCCCCTCGGTGCGGGCCTGGCGCCCGACGGCGACGAGCACCCGGTCGAAGGAAAGGCGCGTGGTGCCTTCTTCCGCTTCGAGCAGGGCCACCTTCGCGTCGCCCTCCCGCTCGAAGGCGACCGCCCGATGGCCGGTCAGGACGCGGATGCCCTCGGCCTCGAACTGGCGCCGGAGATGGTCGGAGGCGTCCTCGTCCTCGATGCCGAGGATGCGGTCGGCCATCTCGACGAGGGTGACCTCAGCGCCAAGCCGGTGGAAGGCCTGCGAGAGCTCGCAGCCGATGGGGCCCCCGCCGAGCACGAGGAGGCGGCCCGGGTTCTCGCGCAGCTCCCAGATGGTGTCGGAGGTGAGGTAGCCGACCTCGTCGAGGCCGGGGATGGGGGGCACGGAGGGACGGGCGCCGGTGGCGAGGACGATGTGGCGGGCGGTGAGGGTGCGGCCCTCCACCTCGACCGACCAGGGGCCGGTGAGGCGGGCCTCGCCCTGGATGACCTCGACGCCGAGCCCCTCGTAGCGCTCGACGGAGTCGTGGGGTTCGATCGTGGCGATGACGCGCTGGACGCGCTCCATGACCTCGGCGAAGTCGAAGGTGGCCTCGGCATGGCGCACCCCGAAGGCCTCGTGCCGCGAGATGGCGTGGAGGTAGCCGGCCGAGCGGATGAGGGCCTTCGAGGGCACGCAGCCGGTGTTCAGGCAGTCGCCGCCCATGTCGCCCTTCTCGATGAGGGTGACCTTCGCGCGCACGGCGGCGGCGATGTAGGAGGTGACGAGGCCCGCGGAGCCGGCCCCGATCACGATGAGGTTGCGGTCGAAGCGCTTCGGACGGGGCCAGCCCCGGAGTGCCTTCCTCCGTTGGATGGCGCGCTGGATCCAGCGGGCGAGGAGGGGAAAGGCGCCGAGGAGGGCGAAGGCACCGATGAGCCCGGGCGAGAGGATGTCGCCGGGGGCCTCGATCTGCGCGAGCTGGGTGCCGGCGTTCACGTAGACGATGGTGCCGGGGAGCATCCCGACCTGGCTGACGAGGAAGAAGGTGAGGGTCTTCATGGGGGTGAGCCCCATGACGAGGTTGATGACGAAGAAGGGAAAGGCGGGGACGAGCCGCAGGAAGAAGAGGTAGAGGGCGCCGTCGCGCTCGATTCCGGCGTTGATGGCCTTCAGGTGGCGGCCGAAGCGGCGCTGGACCGTGTCCCGGAAGAGGAAGCGCGCGACCAGGAAGGCGAGGGTGGCGCCGATCGTCGAGGCGAAGGAGACGACGACGGTTCCGACGACAAGGCCGAAGAGGGCGCCCCCGGCGAGGGTCATGACCGCGGCGCCGGGGAGGGAGAGCGCGGTGACGAGGACGTAGACCGCGAAGTAGGCGCCGATCGTCGTGGCGGGGTTCTCCCGGTAGAAGCGGTCGATCGCGGCCTGCTGCTCGCGCAGGAACTCGAAGCTGAGGTACTGGCCCAGATCGAGGACGAAGAAGGCCGCGATCCCGGCGAGGACGAGGAGGGCGACGGCGATTCTGGAGGGCTTCATGCCGGGCGGGGGCGCGGGTTCCGGGGAGGCGGGCCGGGGTGGCCGGCGCGTGCGTACCCTGCTGAACCGCCGGGGTGGGGAATTTGTTTCCGCGGGGAGCGGGCCGCGCTCCCGTCCCGAACTCAGAAGCGGCTGAAGAGGATGATGCGAAGGGAGCGGTCGGTGAGCCACCACGAACCCGAGCGCTCAACCGACCAGTCAGGGCGCGCTTCCTCGTAGACACGGCCCCGCGAGGTGCGGGCCTCGACCGAGATCGTGAGGCGGTCATGGCTCCAGGTGAGCCCGGCACCGCGCACCGTCGAGAGATCGGACTGGTTCTGGCGCAGGCGCGAGCAGTCGGCCGGGACGAGGGAATCTTCCGAGGACCGCCTCCACCAGGGTCGAGGCCAGAGGCGGCCCGTGCCCTGGCAGTAGACCTCGAAGTTCGGCGCCGCGCCGATGAGGAGCACGGGGCCCAGGTTGAGCCGGGGGAGCTGGTAGCTCCATCCGACAAGAAAGGGAAATTCGACGGCGCCGATCGTCATCTGGACCGGTGGCTGCCGCGCCTCCCATCCGCCGCCGGGCCCCGGGTTGACCCAGTCGAAGCCGCGCTCGACGTAGGTGGCCTCGAACTGGAAGATGAGGTTTCCGAGGCGGGCAGGGAGGAGCTCCCGTCGCATCGAGACGCCGAAGACGGGGCCCGCCCGCTCCCCGAAGAGTGCCCCCTGCCCGTGCTCGCTCACCCAGTACTCGGAGTTCGAGACGCCGGCCGTGAGGCCGAAGTCGATCCCCTGGCCCGCGGCGGGCACCGCCGTGCCGGGGAGCCCCGCCATGACGGTGGCGACGAGGACGCAGGAGAGGGGAGCGAAACGGTGCATGGTTGAGTGATAGGCTTCTTCGTCGATTCGCACAACCGTGACGAAGATGGGGGTGTCACCGGACGTTGCGCGGCAGGGGGCGGCGACGTACTCTCCCCGAGGATCCACCCCCTGCGACATCCCCCAGTAGAGTTCCCCTCAAGAGGGTCCTTCGGTCGGCCCGGGAGAAGAGGCGATGAAATCGAGAGGAGAGGCGCTGCGCGACTACGTGATCCGTCGGTCCCTTCTCATGATTCCGACCTTTCTCGGGATCACGCTCGTCACCTTCGTGCTCATCCAGTTCGTGCCGGGCGGGCAGATCGACCAGCTCCGCATGGCGCTGGTCGGGGCGGGCGATGCCGGTGAGCTGGCGGGGGTCGGGGATGCCCGCGTCCAGCTCGACATCCCCGAAGAGCAGCTCGCCCGCCTGAACGAGTACTACGGCTTCGACAAGCCGATTCCGGTGGCGTACGCGACCTGGCTCGCCGACGCCCTCCGCCTCGACCTGGGGATGTCGTTCCGCTACAACGAGCCGGTGATCACGGTGATCGCGGACCGCCTCCCGGTCTCGATCTACTACGGGCTCATCACCGCCTTCTTCACGTACGGGATCTGCATCCCCCTCGGGATCCTGAAGGCGATCCGGCACCGCACGACGATCGACAACACGACCTCGATCCTCATCTTCATCGGCTACGCGATCCCGGGCTTCGCGCTGGGGGCGGTGCTGAGCAACCTCCTTGCGGTCCGCTTCGAGATCTTCCCCCTCGGGGGTTTCCAGTCGCCGGGGGCCTCGGAGCTCCCACTCTTCCAGCAGCTCATCGACATCGTCTGGCACTCGATCCTGCCCCTCATCGCCTACCTGGCGGGCTCCTTCGCGGTGGCGACGATGCTCATGAAGAACAGCCTGATCGAGAACATGAGCGCCGACTACGTGAAGACGGCGCTCGCGAAGGGGCTCACCTGGCGGCGCGCGATCTTCGTGCATGCGCTCCGCAACTCCCTGATCCCGATGGCGACGACGGTGGGGAGCCTCCTCGGGATCTTCCTGACGGGGAGCTTCCTGATCGAACGGGTCTTCAACATCCAGGGGGTGGGGCTGCTCGCCTTCGAGGCGATCCAGGCGCGCGACTTCCCCATCGTGCTCGGCTTTCTCGTGATCTCGAGCGTGATCCTCATGGTGGGCAACATCGTCTCCGACCTCGCGGTGGCCTTCGTGGACCCGCGCGTGCGCTTCGAGTAGCCGATGGCCCGCCGCTTCCGCCTCGACCCGATCACGCGCCGGCGCCTCGAGCGCTTCCGGCGCATCAAGCGCGGGTACTACTCCTTCCTGATCCTCGGGGTCGCGGTGATCCTCTCGATCTTCGCTCCCTACCTGGCCGAGAGCCGCGCCCTCCTGGTCTGGCACGACGGGCGGGCCTACTTCCCGACCTTCGAGTTCTACGAGATGGCGGTCTTCGGACAGGAGCCGCCACCCGCCTGGGGGATGGCCGACCTCGAGACGGAGTACCTGCGCCTGCAGCGCGAGTGGCGCCTCGAGCGCGCCCTCTTCCGGGCCGGGCGCGAGCAGGTGGGGGACGACCCCGCCGCCCTGGCCGCCCTCGAGGAGCGCTATCCGAACCGGCGCAACTTCGTCGTGATGCCCCCGATTCCCTGGGATCCGTACGAGAGCGACTTCTGGTACAACGAGATCCTGAACGACATCGAGGCGGCCCTCGTCATGGGCGACACCACGCGCGCGGTCCTGATGGCGCGGCGCGACGGCCTGGACGAGCTCGCCGAGGTGATCGAGACCGGGGAGCTCGCGGCGGTCCTCGACGACCCCGACCTCTCGCCGACCGGCACCGTCCCGGGGCTCGCGATGGCCGGCACCTTCCCCGGGGTCGCGGGGCTTGGCGAGGTCCCCCCGACGGGTCCGGACATCCGCCGCCGCCACTGGCTCGGCACGGACTCCCAGGGACGCGACGTCGCCTCGCGCCTCCTCTACGGCTTTCGCATCTCGATCTTCTTCGCCTTCTTCCTCGTCGTCTTCGGCCAGGTGATCGGGACCTTCGTGGGAAGCCTGCAGGGCTACCTCGGGGGCCGCTTCGACATCCTGAGCCAGCGCGTCCTCGAGGTCCTGATCGCGGTGCCCTTCCTCTACGTGGTCATCATCATGGCCGCGCTCTTCCAACCCTCGTTCTGGATGCTCCTGGGGATCATGGCGATCTTCCAGTGGATCGGGATCACCTTCTACATGCGCACCGAGATGTACCGCGAGAAGACCCGCGAGTACTGCCTCGCGGCCCGCTCCTACGGGGCCTCGCACCTGCGCATCATGTTCCGCCACCTCCTCCCGAATTGCCTCACCCCCCTCGTCACCTTCACCCCCTTCGCGGTGGTGGGCGCGATCTTCGCCCTCACCGGCCTCGACTACCTCGGCTACGGGCTCCCGGCCCCGACTCCGAGCTGGGGCGAGCTGATCGACCAGGCGCTCATGGCCGAGAACCGGGACAAGCTCTGGCTCACCCTGGCACCCTTCGGCGCACTCACCTTCACCCTCGTCCTCGTCGTCTTCATCGGCGAGTCGGTCCGCGAAGCCTTCGACCCCAAGCAGTACGCCCGCTATGAGTAGGACACCCGCCCCCCGACGCCGCATCCAAGCCCGGGCCCTCCGGGCCGTGGCCTTCCTCGCCTTCGCGCTCGCGCCCGCCGCCTGCACCCCCGACACGGAAGGGGCGGAGGCCGAGGCCGCCGCCGCCGCCGCCGCGGCCGAATCCCCCGCTGCCGGCACCCCCGACCCCGCACAGGAGGAAGACACCCCGGGCACCCCCGCCGACGGGGGCGCCGAGGCCGGAGGTGCCGAGGGGGAGGGCGCCGCGGGGGCGGCCGACGGGCGGGTGAGTCTTCCTCCCGACATCGAATGGACGACGAACTGGGACGACCCGCCGATCGGCTCGGCCGAGGCGCTGCGCGGAGGGACGCTGAACGTGGGGCTCGGCCAGTACCCGTTGACCTTCCGCCTGATGGGGCCGAACTCGAACGATGCCTTCGCGGGGTGGAACCGGCTCTTCACGATGAACTTCGGGCTGATTGCCCGGCATCCGGTGACGGACAACTTCATTCCCTGGATGGCGACGCACTGGTCGGTGCAGGACGACCAGCGCACGATCTACGTCCGGCTCGACCCGGACGCGCGGTGGAGCGACGGGACCCCGATCACGGCCGACGACTACGTCTTCACCCTCGAGATGATGCGCTCCGAGTACATCATCGATCCCTTCTACAACAGCTATGCCGAGCGGTTCTACGAGTCGATCGACAAAATCGACGACCATACGCTGCGGATCGTGGGAACGCGGGAGAGCTGGCGCCCCCTCTCGGACTACGCAGGGATCTGGCCCTCACCTTCGCACGCGATCGAGCTCGACGAGGACTGGGTGACGCGGACGACGAACGAGCCGCAGGTCGCGATCGGACCCTACGTGGTCAGCGACCGGGCGCGCGGGGAATCCGTGACCTTCGAGAGGGTCGACGACTGGTGGGGTGACGGGAAGCACTACTTCCAGGGGCTCTGGAACTTCGATCGGATCCATCTGCGCGTTCTCCCGCTTGAGCGGCAGCTCGACTGGATGCGGCGCGGGGAGCTCGACCTGATCACGGAGAACTCGGCCAGGCGGTGGAACGAGGACTACAACTTCCCGGCGGTGCGCAATGGCTGGATCCGGCGGGCGCGGGTGTTCACGGAGACGCCCTCCGGGATCTACGGGCTGCACATGAATCTGGAGGCGCCGGTCTTCCGCGACCGGAACGTGCGGCTCGCGATGCAGCACCTCTTCAATTTCGACCGGCTGAATCGCAACCTGATGTTCAACGAGTACTTCCAGCAGGTCTCCTTC
>SLDT01000154.1 GCA_007125125.1 Gemmatimonadota bacterium
CGCAAACGTCTGCGTCCGTGCAGGTCCGGTGAACGGACGCAGACATTTCCGTCGGATTTCGCCGAAAACGTCTGCTTTCGATGTCGGGCGGGTGCATCGGAGATCGACGTTTCCGTCGATTTCCGCCCCAAACGTCTGCCTTCGATGTCGCGCCATGCACGGACGCAGACGTTTGCGTCGCCAGGACCGGTCGGCTGGCCAGCTCGCCGACGGCCGGCGCACTGATGCCTCGGGGCTGCCTGGCGCGCGTTGTTTCAAATCGAAACAAGACCGCCCCACCTTGACGGCTTCGCACTCGGGGGGTAGAACGAGGACTCGACCTGGTTTGTCGGGCTCGCCACGACGTCGACCACGCGCGTCCACCCTCTATCACGCGATCGCTTCATGTGCGGATTCACCCTGTTCTGGGACCGAAGCGCAGGTACGACCCGTGACGACCTGCAGGCGCGAGTGGCCCGCATGACGAGGACCCTCGAGCACCGAGGGCCGGATGGCGAGGGACTCTGGATCGAGCCGGCGGCGGGCATCGCCCTTGGCCATCGACGTCTGGCCGTGCGCGACCTCTCGGAGGCGGGGAGCCAGCCGATGCATTCTCCTTCGGGGCGCTGGGTCCTCGCCTTCAATGGAGAGGTCTACAACCACGAAGAACTTCGACGGAGCCTGGCAGGGGAGCACTGGCGTGGCCACTCCGACACGGAGGTGCTCGCTGCATTGATCGAGAAGAGGGGCGTCGAGGGATCTCTTCCCGCGCTTCGCGGGATGTTCGCCTTTGCGGCCTTCGACACCCACGAGCGAGTTCTCTGGCTCGTGAGAGATCGGCTCGGCCAGAAACCACTCTATTTACAAGCCGGTTCACGGGAGCTGCTCGCCGCCTCCGAGCTTCGCGCGCTTCAGGCCGACCCGGCATGCCGTACCCGGCTCGACCGCGAGAGCCTCGCCTGCATCGTGGCCCGGGGCTACGTGCGACAGCCGAAGACGATCCTTGATGGAGTCGAGCAGGTGGCTCCCGGTAGCTGGGTCCGTATCGAAGCGGAGGGCAAGGTCACGAGGGGGCGCTGGTGGTCCGTCGAGGCGGCAGCATCGGAGACGGCTGCAGCCACCTACGAGGAGTCGCTCGATGCTCTCGAGGGCGCATTGGGCGATGCGGTTGCACTCCGTGCCCGGGCCGACGTCCCCGTGGGGGTTCTCCTCTCGGGCGGCATCGACTCGACGCTCATCGCTGCCCTGATGGTCGAGCGTGCGGAGCGGGTGCGGAGCTTCACCGTTGCGGTCGAGGGAGAGGGCTTCGACGAGTCCGATGATGCCCTGGCCATCGCACGCCATCTCGGGACCGATCACACGACGCTGGTCCTTGACCGGTTGGCCGTTCGTTCACTTGCAGAGGAGATTGCCAAGCTTCAGGACGAGCCCTTCGGGGACGCCTCGTTCGTTCCGACCTGGCTGATCAGCCGGGAGGCACGAAGACACGTGACAGTGGCAGTCGGCGGTGACGGTGGCGATGAGTTCTTCGGAGGGTACGCTCACTATGGGCGGGCTCTCGAGGCGTACGACCTGGCCCGCCGCGTTCCCCGAGGAATCCGGCGAGCCGGCGCTGCGGTGGGGCGACGCTTCGAGCGGGGTTCGGAGCGAGCGCCTTATCGGGTCATGGGGACACACCCGAGCCGCACCTTTCGACGTGTCCGGCAAATCACCTCGCCCGGGCTCGCGGAGCTCTATGCGCGGTGCGTGTCGAGTACGGCGCATCCGGACCTCTACGTGATGGGGTCGTCCGGGGTGCTCGATCCGCCGCTTCCGCGGGTTCCTGGCCATCCCGTGCGCGCCCTCATGACGCTCGACCGGATGGACTTTCTCCCGAACGACATCCTCGTGAAGACAGATCGTGCAGGGATGGCAGCAGGGCTCGAGCTCCGAGCCCCCCTCCTTGACATGGAGGTCGTCCGGCTCGCCAGCACCTTCGACGCGGAGTGGACATGGGACGGCGGAACAGGGAAGCGCGCCCTCCGTGACCTTCTCGCCAAGCACGTGCCCAGCCCCCTGTGGGATCGGCCGAAGCGGGGGTTTGCCGTCCCGCTCGCCGACTGGCTGCGAGGTCCCTGGCGCCCCTGGGCCGAAGACCTCCTCGGACCGACCCTCGACGGGGCCGGGTGGTGGCACACGGGTCCGGTCCGAGCGCGCTGGCGGGAGTTCCTGGCAGGGTGGCCGAACGAGGTGATCCTCTGGCGGGTTCTTCAGGCCGAGGCGTGGCGTCGGAGGGGGCCGGCAATCACATGATGCTTCGAGGCGCGGATCATGGCCGATGACACCGGGGTGCGCGGTCCCGAACCGGGGCCGTCGCACCTCTCTGCCGATGAGCGAGATCGGATCAGGCGAATCGTCACCCTGGCGGGGGACGAGCCTGGAGAGGTGCTCGAAGTGGGAGCGCGGGATGGCCGCGTGACCCACGAACTGCTCCGGGCGGGTTCCCGAGTGACCGCGCTCGACATCTGCCCGCGGAACCTCGGACTGCACGACGTGAGCGTCGTCGGGGGCGACGTGACCGCACTCCCCTTTCGGGACCGGACCTTCGACACGGTGCTCTGCACCGAGGTTCTCGAGCACCTTCCCGAGGACCTGCTCGAGCGCGCCCGATCCGAGCTCGAGCGGGTCACCCGGTGTCGGCTCCTTGTCACCGTACCCTTCGAGCAGGACCTTGCGGTGGGGGCGACCCGATGTGGGCGCTGCGGCACCGTGAATCCCCCATGGGGCCACCTGAGCCGCTTCACGATCGAATCGGTGGAGAATGGGTTCCGCGGCCTCGAACCGCTCGAGGTCGGCACCTTCGGCAGGCACCGCAACGTACAGCCGCGACCCGCCCGCTGGCTCGAGGCCCGTCTTGGCTACCCCCACGGGGCCTGGGAGCAGGAGGAGCCCTGCGTAGGTTGTGGGGCCCCCCTCGAGCGGCCCCACCTCTCGCTGCCGAAGCGACTGCTCGCGCGGATTCCCGCCGCGATGACACGAGCGGCAAGGCTCGTCGCGAAGGAGCGGCCGAGCTGGATCTACGCCCTCTTCGTCCGTCCCTGAACCCCCAGCGCAGAGTCGAGCTCGGCCCCGTGTCCCTGCGCTCAGCCTTCGGGGAGGAAGGCCTCGAGGGCCCGCCGGTAGCGGGGGCCGATCTGCGTCCATGACCACTCCTGAGGCGGAACGAACCGCTCGTGGATGCGTTCGTGAAGCTGGTCGAGTGCCCGGCTGACGCTCCGGGTATCGGGTCGTGTCCAGACGAGCTGATCGCCCAGGCCAAGCCGGGTCATCGGGTCATCGGGGCCCTCGACAAGGGCCAGGATCGGACGTCCGGAGCCCATGTAGCTGAAGACTTTCGAGGGCATCTGAAGTGCCTGGCGGTTTCCGACCACGAAGAGTGCACCGGCTTCTCGCATGAGGGCGATCGAAGTCGGAAAGTCGACCAGGCCCCGAGGATCAAGCCAGGACGCGGAGTCGGCGAGCAGCCCCCCCTCGATCACGCCATAGAGTTCGAGCAGGGGCCAATGCGGGTGTCCTTGCAGCGCTTCGCTGAATCCTCCGAGCGGGAGCCTCGGGCCGTAGATGGACCCGAGGTATCGGAGGGCCTGCCCAGGGGCTGGGTCCGGGGGAGGGTAGTCGGAGGGGTCGTATCCGTTCGAGAGGCACACGGCGTCCGGACCCCGATTGAACACGCGCCGCGTTGCCTCGCGCTGCGCTTCGGTCGTGACGATGATCCCCGCAGCTCGGCCGACGATCCGACCCTCAAGGGCGCGATCGACCCGATGTCGCCACGGCCCGAACGGGTACCCGGGGCGGTAGGACCACGGATCGCCATAGTCGATGACATGTGGGGCGCGAAACCACCGGGACAATAGATCGCCCAGGACCACGCTCGAGAAGAGCGGCGAAAAGGAGACGACGAGGTCGGGCCGGGGGAGCGTGCGCGCCCGGAGGAGCGCCTTCGGGATCCACTCCGCCCGGAGGTCCGGCACCAGGAGGGTCTCGGCAATGCGGCGTGCGCGTTCCGCGGAGCCCGCCTTCGACAGGAGAGCCCGCGTTTCCCCGGTCTCGGGTGCCTCCGGGGAGGTGCCCCCTCCTCGGCCACCCTGGCCTCTGCGACTGCGACGTTCGAGGGGGCCCGGTTCGACTCGGTAGAAGAGGGCTCCGGAGAGCTGCGCCAGAAGTCCGTCCTCCGAGCCGCCGAGATCGGCGCTCAGGATGTGCAGCTCGTCTCCTGCCCGGAGGAGCGCCCTGCCCGCGCGCGCAATCCGAATGCTGCGCGGGCTGGCGTGGGGAGGCGCGTAGTAGCTGACGAAGAGGACCCTCACGACCCAATTGTCTCCGGTGCAGGACGGAACGATCCGTGTCCCTCGGCGCCCTCGGCCGATGGGGTCTGGCGCAGGTCGGGAGCTTGGGCTTCGGCGGCGCTTCCGTCAAGCTGCCCTTGCCGGGAGCGCGGGCACGCCGTAAGGTGCGCAGATCCAACTCGGGAACGAGCCGACCGGCTGTTCGGCCATTCCCCAATGTTCGTGGGCCCAACCGAGACGGAGGAATGCTTGCCGCTCCACCCGGCACTTCTCTTCGCCGTAGCCTTCGGCGCCGCCACTGCCGTCGCACTTCTGGCTCTTCCCGTGCGCCGTGCGGCAATCCGACTCGGGGCAGTCGCTCCGCCCGGAGGGCGCCATCGGCACCCCGGCCCGACCCCGATCCTCGGGGGCGTCGCGATCGTGATCGGTGCGACGCTCGCCGCGGTGCTCGGGCTACTCTTCGGCCCCTTTGCCGAAGAGGCGGAAGGCGTGCGTGCGGTCGCAGTGGTCGGGGGTGCCGCTCTTGCCCTTCTCTTCCTCGGAGTGCTGGATGACCTGAAGGGTCTCTCGTGGCGACCGAAGCTCGCGATGGAGGCTGTCGTCATCTGCGGGGCGTTCGTGCTTCTGGGTGGCGGGCCGCAGATCGACTTCGGGTTCTGGATCGTTCCCGGCGAGCTATGGCTGATCTCGTTCGGATTCAGCGTGTTCTGGGTCCTGACGATCGCGAACGCCTACAACTTCATCGATGGACTCGACGGGCTCGCCGCCGGGCTCGGAGGGCTGGCGGCGGCGGCGCTCTCTGCCATCGCGCTTCTCCTCGGGAATGGCGCTGCTGCCGTCGCGCTCGCCGCTCTCTGCGGAGCCCTCGGGGGGTTCCTCGTCCACAACCGCCACCCCGCCCGGCTCTTCATGGGCGACGCCGGCGCGCTCCCGGTGGGGTTTCTGCTCGGCATCCTCGGCGTGCTGGCTGCGGAGCATGCTGGCGCCTGGGCCTTCCTCCCGGTGGGCATCGCGCTTGGGGTGCCCCTCGCCGATGTGACCCTCACCGTGGTGCGCCGTGTCCTGCACCCCCTTGCCGTCGAGCGTACCGAACTCGATGGGCGGCCCGGCTTCCGGATCGTGCGTCAGAGCAGCGCGGGGGTCTTTGCGGCCGACCGCGCCCACCTGCACCACAGGCTCCTCGATCTGCGCAAGGACCCA
Source organism: Gemmatimonadota bacterium (assembly GCA_007125125.1). Taxonomy (GTDB): domain Bacteria; phylum Gemmatimonadota; class Gemmatimonadetes; order Longimicrobiales; family Gaopeijiaceae; genus SLDT01. Next base: position 5,505 of record SLDT01000154.1, read on the forward strand.
CGAGATACCGTCCGCGTGCTCCTCTACGCGGGTCTGCTCCTCTCGGTGCTCGCGGTCGCGGCCGCCGTGGAGCCGGGTTGGGCCCTGTGGATCACGGTGAGCTTGATCCTCGCAGTCGTCCTCCTGGCGGTCCGGCTCCTCTATGTGGAGCTGGACCTCCTGCGAAGGGGGCTCCTGCTCCCCCTCGTGCAGGCCGCGTGGCTGCGGGATTCCCGGGTGCGGGGCCTGCACGACTTCAGTGTCGTCGCGATCGCCTGGCTTGCCGTCCATCATCTCGTCGGGCCGGTCGGTCCGGAGGCGAGCCTTCCCTGGGTTGCGGGGGTCGGGGCTGCTCTCGTCATGGTCCTCGCCGTCAGCGGGTTCTATCGTCGCTCCTTCCGGCAGGCAGGGGTCCTCGAGGCGGCCCGGGCCGCCGGATTCGTCCTCCTCTCGGCCCTCTTCGTCGCCTGGACGGTCCGAATTCTCTCGGGCGGGACGTCGTCCGGGGTTCTCTGGGTGCCCACCTTTGCCCTGATGGCTTCGCTCCTCGTCGTTGGACCGAGGTTGTCCTTCCGAGTTCTCGACCTTTCTCACGCTCGCGTCGAACGTCGGGGTCCGGCGGTTCTCCTCTTTGGCGCGGGTCGCCGCGGGGTCTCCGCCCTCGAGGCGATCCTGCGCGACCCGCAATGCGACCTGCGCCCAGTGGGATTCCTGGACGACGATCCATCCCTCGAGGGCCGAATCGTGCGAGGGCTGCCCGTGTTCGGCGGCCTGGAGGCCCTGCCCCTTGCCGTGGAGCAGAGCGGAGCCCGGATCCTGCTCGTGACCACGAGCCACATCCCGGAGATGCGTGGCATCCGTCTCGCGGAGCTCTGCCACAGCCTCGGGCTCGAGCGTCGGCTTCTTGCCCCCAATCTCTGGCAGGTGCCCCCGATGCCCGAGGGGCAATCGGGGCCCAGCCTCCAGGGGGGCGACGCCCCCGGCATTCGAGAGCTTGCAGGATGAGGCCGATTCACAAGGTCGTCCAGTCCCTCCACTCGGGCCGCACCGAGGTCCTCCAGGTCCCCGCGCCCGCGCTCACCGCCCGCTCCCTCCTCGTGGAGACCAGGGCCTCGGTCATCTCGGCGGGTACGGAGCGCATGCTCGTCGAGTTCGGCCGGGCGGGACTCCTGACCAAGGCACGCCGGCATCCGGACAGAGTTCGCCAGGTCGTGGAAAAGGCTCGCTCCGATGGAGTCATCGCCGCTGTGGAGGCGGTCCGGTCCCGCCTCGCCGAGCCCGTTCCGATGGGCTACTGCAACGCGGGCGTCGTCGTGGCAGTGGGCGAGGCAGTCCAGGGCTTCCGAGCGGGTGACAGGGTCGCGACGAACGGGGGGCACGCCGAGCTAGTCCGGGTCTCGCCGACCCTGGCGGCCGGCATCCCCGACGGCGTCTCCTTCGAGGCGGCCGCCTTCGCCCCGCTCGGGGCGATCGGCCTGCACGCCGTGCGTCTCGCGTCTCTCTCGCTCGGCGAGACGGTGGTCGTCTACGGGCTTGGCCTCATCGGGCTCCTGACCGTCCAGATCGCGCGGGCGAACGGGTGCAGGGTGATCGGCATCGACCTCGAGCCGGACCGCCTCGCACTCGCACGAGACCTCGGAGCCGACGCGATCACCGGGGGCACCCCGGATGAGCTTGCCCGGGCAGTGGAGCATCGCACGGGAGGTGTGGGCGCCGACGCCGTGCTCCTCACGCTCAGCACTACCTCGAGCGAGCCCCTGCGCGCAGCCGCGAGGATGAGCAGGAAGCGAGGCAGCCTGGTGCTCGTCGGGACCGCGCCCGTCGAGTTCGACCGCAACGACCTCTACGCGAAGGAAGTCTCCTTTCAGGTTTCGTGCAGCTACGGTCCCGGCCGCTACGATCCCCTCCACGAAGAGGCCGGGCACGACTACCCCCTCGCGTATGTGCGTTGGACCGAGGGCCGCAACTTTGCCGCGGTCCTCGGGCTCATGGCCGATGGACGTCTCGACGTCGGCTGCCTCATTGGTCGACGCCTTCCTCTCGAGGAGGCAGCCACAGCCTACGACCTGCTTGCCGGAGATGCTCCATCCCTCGGCATCGTCCTGGAGTATCCGGCCCGCGGGCCGGACGAAGGCAGGAGGGCAGAAGCCTCCCAGCGGCGCCCCGGACTCGCGCGTGCCGACTCTTGCGTGGCGCCACCCGCCCTCGAAGCGGACTCCGACCCGAGTCCGCAGCCGGAGCCGGGCCACAACCACCAGTCCCGAACAACCGTCCCGGCTGCGGGTCGAGGTGTGGTCGGGTTCCTCGGTGCGGGTAACTTCGGCTCGCGTGTGCTCATGCCCGCCTTCGCTCGTGCAGGATTCACCCTTCACACGGTCGTCTCGAGCGGTGGTACGTCGGCGGCCCTCGCGGGGCGGAAGCACGGGTTCGAGCACGCAGCGGCCGAGGCCGAGGCCGTGCTCGGGTGCCCGGAGATCGACACCGTGGTGATCGCCACACCCCATGACACCCACGCAGACCTCGTGGTTGCGGCCCTTGACGCCGGAAAGGATGTCTTCGTCGAGAAGCCCCTGGCGCTCACGCGCAAGGGTGTGAAGAAGGTCGAGGCGGCGATGGCCCGGTGCCCGGATCGCGTGCTCTGCGTCGGCTACAACCGTCGATTTGCTCCGATGACCCGGGCCGTGAGTCTGGCCCTCGAGGGGCGCGCCGAGCCACTGGCCCTTGTCATGACGGTGAACGCGGGACGGATCGCACCGGGCCACTGGCTCCTCGAACGGACCCGGGGCGGTGGGACACTCGTTGGCGAGGCCTGCCACTTCATCGATCTCGCTCGGCACCTCGTCGGAGTCCCGGCGACAGAGCTGCGGGCGACGCCAATTGGCTCCGACGGGCACTCGGCCTTTCTTGAGATGAGCTTCGTCGACGGTTCCGTCGCTTCGATCCAGTACATCCGCGGGGGTCCGAGCCAGCTCCCAAAGGAGCGGTTAGAGGGGGTCTGGGGCTCGAGGGGCTTCCGCATCGTGAACTGGCGGCGCATGCGGGCATGGTGGGGCGGCCGGGCGACCTTCCCCCGCGCTGCGATGCGGCCACAGAAGGGCCACCTCGAACTGGTCGAGGCCTTCCGAGCAGCGGTGCGACGCGAGGGCGAGCCGCCCATTCCGATTGACGAGGTCCTCGAGGTCGGTCGGCTGGTGGTCTCCCTCGGAGGGGATGCCGTGGAGGAGGCATGACCCCGGAAGCTGCTCAGGGCCGGTGGCGCGCGTCGGAGGTCGTGCTTCTTCTCTACGTCCTGGCGCTCTTCACGGTGTCCGGTGACCCAGTCTGGACTCAGCTCGAGAATGCCTTCGGGTATCTTCTCGTGATCGTCGTGGGCGGATCGGTTCTCGCTGACTCGAGATGGACGCTGACTTGGCCGCGCGAGTTCGCCCTGGTCCTCGTCTTCGTGGCATGGGGTGTCCTTGCAACCCTTGCAGCGACCGGATCCGGGGTCGAGTCGAGGTTCCTCACGGCCCAGATGATTCGGCTCTGGACCTTTCTCCAGGTGGTCGTCCTGGGCTTCCTGACCCTTCAGGTGCTCGCACGCTCGGGCCGGTTCCGATCGATCGAGCTGGGATTCCACGGAGGGATCATGCTCACCCTCCTTCTCCTGACCATCGCGGTGGCCTCGGGGGAGTTGACGGGTCGCTTCGGAAGCGGGCTCGGACAGGCGAATGACCTCGGACTGGCGCTCGGGGTGGCCTCGGCCCTCTGCACGGTCCAGATCATGCGCAGCGTGTCGAGGTCATCCCTCGAGGGAGGATATCCGGGGCTCCATGTCATGGGGCTCGTGCTCCTTCAGCTTGCCACGGTGCTGCTGAACCTCGTCGCGACCGGCTCCAGGCAGGGCGTGCTGACCTCCGGGGCGGCACTCCTTGCAACCCTCGCCTATCTTGGCTGGCATCTGGTGCGGCGACAGAGCCGGAGGGCCTTCTGGGGCAGTGTCTGTGCCATGGCCGTGGCGGCCGCGGTGGCGCCGCGCGTTGCCGAGAGCCCGCTCGTGGCTCGGCTTCAGAACGTGGTCCGCTTTGTGACAGGACGGGAGCTGGTCTCGCCGGAGCGAAGCCTCGCCGATCGCTGGAGTCTCGTCCAGGAAGGTTTCGCACTCTGGCAGGTTCGACCCGTGACGGGCTGGGGATTCGACGCCTTCCAGTTCGTCTCGCCCCGACGCACGTACACGCACTCGAATCCCGTGGAGATCCTCGCGAACACCGGCATGGTCGGGGTCATCCTCTTCTACGGGGTGCTCGGGTTCATTGCCGTCAGGGGCTGGCGTGCCCTCCGGAGAGGGTCGGTCCCGGGATGGGCCGCGGGGGGTGCGCTGTTCCTTGCCGGGATCCTTGCCCTGAACGGGGTGGGAGCGGTGACCTATTACAACAAGACCCACTGGCTCCTGTTCGGCTACACGCTCGCACTCCTCGTTCCGGCGCGATCCGCACCCGAGGTCGCCACCGGCGTCCGAGCGGACGGCGCACCGGAGCCCGGACAGTCCCTCTCCCCGATGGCCACGGAGGCCGAATGCTCGGACGGCGCATGGACGCCCGTCTCCTCCGACTCCTGACCCACGACCGGAACAGGAAGTCGCAGGACGACCTCGATCGGGAGGCCCGAGCCCCGACCTTTGACCTCGAGGCCGCGTCGAGCTATCTGGAGCGGGTGCGAACACTCCTCTTCGGCGGAGACTTCCCGGTTGATCCCGGCCTCTCGTACCTCGACGTCGGCTGCGGAATGGGCCGCCTCTCTCTCGGGCTTGCCCGCGCGGGCGTGCGAGACGTGACCGCGGTCGATCTCGTCGCCCACAACATCCGGATGGCGAGGGGGCTGGCCGAAGGCCTGCCCCCGGGAAGGGTCCCGACGTTCGTGCATGCCGACATCCACGCGTGGGACCCGGGCCGAAAGTTCGACGTCATCGTTGTCCTGGGCGCGATGGAGCACATTCGCGAGCCGGCCCGCTTTCTTCGCTGGCTGGCGGGCACGCTTGCGCCGGGCGGGCTGGCCTGTGTGAGCATCGAGCCCTTCCACTCGCCGTTTGGAGATCACATGCGGGCCTTCTTCCGGGTTCCGGTTCCTTGGTCCGGGCTTCTCTTTTCGGAAGAGGCGATGTTGGAGGTGCGCCGGGAGCGCTTCCGCCCTTCCGACCCGGCACGCAGGTACGCCGAGATCCAGGGCGGGATGAACCAGCTCCGTTACGGGGTATACCGGCGGAGCCTGCGAGAGGCAGGGCTCCGCTTTCGGGCTCGACACGTGAACCCCCAGCTCCGGAGGGGTTGGCGACGACGCCCGCTCGCCCTCGCTTCGGATGTCCTGACCGCGATCCCGATGGTTCGGGACTACTTCGTAGTATGCGAATACGGGGTCCTCGAGGCCGCGTCGGATGGGGTGTCCGTGCCAGCTCCAGCCGCGGGAGACGGGACCGCTTCGGGTCGTCGGATCGCGGAGGGCGGGCTCGCATGACACGGGAAGGGCAGCCGTCCGTGGTCTTCTTCCTGCCCTCACTCGGCGGAGGCGGCGCGGAGAAGGTGCTCCTCGTCGTGGCCGGGGGGCTTGCCGACCGCGGGTGGAAGGTGACCGTCGCCACCCCAAGGCCGTCGGGCGAGTGGCGCGACGTCGTTCCCGCCGGGTGCACCCTCGAGACCCTGCCCGGGGGACGCATGCGTGCCGCGATTCCGGCACTCCGGGCAATGCTTCGTCGCAACGGACCTGACGCCGCGCTCGCTTCGCCCGAGCCGGCAAGCCTCGCCCTCCTCGCTGCGGCAGCGGGACGCAGCCGATGGCCCGGACATGGGCCGAGACTGGTCGTGCGCGAGGCCACCTCCGTCGTGGAGCGGGTTCGCGGCATTCCCCTCGCGGAGCGGCTCCTCAGGGACCAGCTCACCCGGTTCGCGTACCGCCGGGCCGACCTCGTGCTCGCAGTGTCGGAAGGGGTGAGAGACGAGGTAGTGGTGCGGTGCGGGCTGCGGCCGGATCGAGTCAGGGTGATTCCGAACCCGGCCGTTCCCTCGATCGGTTCGGGCCGGGAGTCGACCGGACGGGAGGTGGTCGACCACGGGGACGGGCCGAAGGCACCGGAGCCCTCCTTCCCCGCAGGGCCCTTTGTGCTCGCGGTCGGCAGGCTCGGGGCCGAGAAGGGGTTCGACCTCCTGCTCGATGCCTTTGCCGCGTCGGCGGCGGTGCGCACCCACACCCTCGTGATCCTGGGAGAAGGCCCGGCGAGGGCCGCTCTCGAGGCACAGGTTCGGCGCCTCGGGCTCGAGGGAAGGGTGATCCTCCCAGGCTTCGAGCCGGCGGTCGCTGCGTACCTGGATCGCTGCGATCTCTTCATACTGAGCTCCCGCTACGAAGGAATGCCGAACGCGCTCCTCGAGGCGATGCGAGCGGGGTGTCGAATCGTTGCGACCAGCTGCCCGCACGGGCCCGAGGAAGTCCTCGACGCGTATCCCTTCGAGCACGAGCTCGTGGAGCCGGGAGGGGCGCTCGCCCTCGCCGCCGCGATCGACCGCGTACTCGGGAGGCCGCCCCGGCCCGGTGTTCCCTACGAGCTCCCTCCGGAGCTCTCGGTGGATCGGGTGGTCGATGCCTACGCCGAAGCACTGGTTCCCGGTCGAGGAGTGGCCAGCCCGAAACGCTCCCGTCTACCCCGGTCGCGCCGGTTACCGGAGGGGTCTGCGGCTGCGCTTCCCCTGCCGACCGCGGCGCAGGGCGTGGTTCTCGTCGGACGTCGGCCCCCCCCGCCGGGAGGTGTGTCGGTCTTCGTTGACCGCCTGGCCCAGCACTGGTCCGGGCGGGCCGACATCCCGGTCGAGGTGATCGCTCCCGCTGCGCTTCCTCGCCTTGCATGGCGCATGCTCTTTCGGAGGGGCGAGGAGTACCACCTTCACACGACGCACCCGGGTCTCCTCGCGGTAACGGCAATGACGGGTGCCCTCGGCCGAAGCTGGATTCACGATCACAATCGCACGCGCGGGGTGCGTGCAGGCTCCCCAACGGCCTTGGTCCTGCGCTATGTGATGAACCGGGCCATGGGAGTGCGCGCCGTCAGCCCGGAGGTGCGCAATCGACTGCACGCGCTCGGCGTGAGGCGCGAGCGGATCTCCCTCTTCGTCCCCTTCCTGCCGCCCCCGAGCGACGAAACCCCTCGGGGGGCATCCATCAGGCCGACGCTCTTGCGGGCCGGGCTTCCGGCCGAGTTCGCAGCTCGCTGCTCGGAGTGGCTCGAGGACCCGGGTGTTCGGATCGTGGCGTGGAGTGCATGGGCGCTGGTCGAGGACAATGGGGCCGATCTGTACGGCGCGCTCCATGTGGCCGAGGCTGCGGCCCGGATTGCCGCACTTCGTAGCGACGTGCGTTTTCTCTTCCTCGTCGGGGACGCGAGCCGGGGGGGCGCCTTCGCAGAGCGGGCCCGCAGCGCACTCGCCCGGGCTCCCGGCGCGATGCTCCTGACCGGAGGTGTTCCCCTGTGGGACCTTCTTCCGAAGGTCGATCTCTACCTGCGCACCACGACCACGGATGGAGATAGCGTGAGTGTGCGCGAAGCCCTCCATCAGGGTGTGGCGGTCGTCGCGTCGGACTCGGCTTCGAGGCCCGCCGGCGTGGAGACCTATCCCACGGGGGAGGTGGATACACTCGTCGAGGCGATCGTCCGGGTGCTCAGTCGTGCCGAGGCGGCTTTCGAAGCCAGAGGCCGAAGTGGTTGACGAGCATGAAGGCGGCCAGCCGGTTGCCGAGAAACCACCGACCCGGCCGGCCCAGCCGGTTGAAGCTCGTCCAGATGAGCCGCTCCCATTCGAATCCGCCGCTTCGGGCGAGTGCGGCCCACCGCTGCGGTGTCTGATGCTTGTCCCACTCGATCGTCGGTGCGACAGGAGAGCGCAAGCCGGGAAGAAACCGCCAAAGGGAGTAACGATCACAGTCGGCGAGGAGGAGCCGCGCTTCGGGTGTTGCGAGCCCGCCGAGCTGCCGGAAGATCGCCCTGTAGCGCTCGGCGGCCGCGGGGTCGCGGTGGAGCGTCGAGGCTGCTTCCTCGTCCAGGTGGTTCACGCTGTTGTGGAGGAGAATCAGGTCGAAGGGTTCACCATCCCACCGAAAGTCCTGCAGGGTGTCACTTCGGAGCTCCGCCCGGCCCCCGAGCCGGAGCGCGTCCCGTGCACGGAGAAAGGTGCTGCGCATCTCCGGACCGGACCCTTCGGCCTCTGGCTCAAGGCAAACCGCGACTCGCGCCCCCCGGTAGGCGGCAAAGAGTGTGAGGCCACCCCGCCCCCCTCCCACATCGAGGACTCGGGCCCCATCGAAGATCGTGTTCGCGAAGAGTTGGGAGAGGTAGAACCGGAAGTTGTCACCGCGCGGGTGCACGCCGGTGTGCTCGCATGTCCGGAAGAAGTCCGGGTCGCTGGGGAGGTGCTGGCTCATGTCTGAGAATCTGGCTCGCATGGGCTCGTCCGGCCACCCCGCCGGCCAGGGGCCCTCGGCCGGCCGGTGCAGGAGGAGGGTAGCCCGGTGATTCGCCTCCTGCGCACAGTGCTTACCTTGCGACCCCGCCAGGTAACGGGACGGCTCGTCTTCTGGTTCCGCTGGCGTCGAGCGCTTTCGGCGGCGGTGGCCCTCGCACCCGGCGCGTCCGAGACGGCGGCGCCGTGGCCGGCTGGCTTCCCCCCGGGCCCGGAGCCCGATCTGGCCGATCCCGGTGCTCTGACCTTGCTGAATGATCCCCGCAGGGTCGGGTGGCCGCCCGGCTGGCTGGCGCCCGATATGCCCCTTCTCTGGCGGTTCCGCCTGCATGGTCTCGAGTGGATCGCCCGCTTGCCCGCCGAACTGCGTCCCGAGGTCGCACGGGAGTGGGTTGCCGGGAACCAGCCCCGGCCGGGACCGGCGTGGCACCCACACCCAACCTCGCGGCGCATTGCCGCGCTCCTGAGGTGGGGGCTCGGCTCGGACCCTGTCGTGGCGAGCAGCCTGCAGCTCCAGGCGGCCTTCCTCCATCGGTGCGTGGAGCGGCACGTGATGGGGAACCACCTGCTGGACAACGCGCGGGCTCTCGTCCTCGCGGGTCTCGTGTTCCGCGATGTCCCCGAGGCCCACGCGTGGCTCGCGAACGGGCTCGGGATCTATCGGGCCGAGCTCCCGAGCCAGATTCTCCCGGACGGGGGCCATGAAGAGCGAAGTCCCATGTACCACGCTCTGGTCCTCGAGGGACTGGCCGACTGCATCCACGCGCTGGCTGCCACCGGAGAGGCGGCCGAGGACCGTGCCTTCCTCGAGGGATATGCCCGGCGGATGGCTGGAGCCCTCGCGGCATGGTGCCTGCCCGACGGCGAGATTCCCCTCCTGAACGACAGCGCCTTCGGGGTGGCGCCCCACCCCGCCTTGCTGCTCCGCTGGGTGGAGGAGGCCTGCGGTGATCTGCCCGATGGGGGAAACCACTTTCCTTCTACTGGTATCTTCGTGCACAGGGGTCCGCGCCTGCACCTCGTGTGGGATGCCGGGCCGGGGGGCCCTCGCCACTTGATGGCTCATGCACATGCAGACGTGTTCTCGTTCGAACTGGCTGTCGACGGCGTCCGCTTCGTCGTCGATCCTGGCGTCTCGACCTACGAAGTCGGTGCCGAGCGGGACTTCCTGCGCTCGACCCCGGCCCACGCGACGGTGAGCATCGACGGGGGTGACCAGTTCGAGTGCTGGCACGCGTTCCGTGTGGCACGGCGAGCGGAGCCGCGCGAGGTTGGGTGGGAGGCAAGGCTCGGCCAAAGCGCCTTTCGAGGCGTCTACCCGTGGGGGGCGATCCATGGAGACCGGCTTCTCCACCGTCGCGAGATCGTCGTTGACGATGGGTTGCAGCAAGTGCGCATCGTGGATCAGGTGACGGGTAACGGTACGCACATGGTCGAGGCGGTCTTTCCCCTGGCGCCCGGGGTCGAGGTGCGTCTCTTGGGGCAAAGCGCTGAGCTGGAGTGCGAGGGTGTGCGCGTCGAGTTCCGAACGCAGGGAGGAAGGCTTCGCATGGAAGACCGCTGGGTCGCTCCCGAGTTCGGACTGCGGGTGCCAAGCCGAGTGCTCGTCCTGTGGCGCAAAGGGGCGGTGCCGGTGGAGTTCGACAGCTGCCTTCGGGTACTGTCGCGAAGGGGGGTGGCCTCGTGAGCTGGATCGAGAGAATGGACCGCGTGCTCTATCCGTCGCAGGGGCCGCGCTGGGATGACGCCCACTTCAGAGCCGTTGTGGGGGCCGCCCTCGCGGAGGCGCGGGCACGAGCGCAAGGGCACGGTGTTCGTGTGCTCGACCTTGGCGCGGGAGCCGGGATCCATGACGCACTCGTGCCGCGTGGAGACGGGGCGCACGTGGTGGGTGTCGACCCGGACCCGCGGGTGCTCGACAACCCGCATCTGGACGAGGGTCAGGTGGGATCGGGGGACGCGCTCCCATTCGAGCCTGCATTCTTCGACCTGGTCGTGGCGAACAACGTGGTCGAGCATCTCGATGCGCCGGAGGCGGTGTTCGCCGAGGTGTTCCGCGTTCTGCGGCCAGGAGGGCGATTCCTGTTCAAGACGCCGAATCGGTTCCACTATGTGCCTCTTCTCGCCCAACTGACCCCGATGGAGTTTCATCGCTGGGTGAATCGGCGCAGGGGGCGGGCTGACGAAGACACCTTCAAGACCCGGTACGCGGCGAACCGACCTGCGGTGATTCGGGCGCTTGCGGCCCGCGCCGGCTTTGACCGGGTCAGGATCGAGCTCCTCGAAGGCAGGCCGGAATACCTGCGCTTCTCGCCGCCGACGTACCTTCTCGGGTGGGCTTGGGAGAGGATGGTGAACGGTGTGCCCGGGCTTGCAACCTTCCGAGTGCTCATCGTGGCCGAGTTGCGGAGGCCGACATGACGCTGCAGCAGGGCAGGGCGCTTCGGATTCTCCTGGTGACGAACTACTTTCCACCGGAGGTCAATGCGCCGGCGATCCGGGGGTTCGAGCATGCTCGGTTGTGGGCGGCTGCCGGTCACGAGGTGGAGGTCTTGACGGCCGTCCCCAACTTTCCGGAGGGCCGCATTCACGACGGGTATCGCAACCGGCTGACGCGCGAGGAGCGGGACGGGATCCGGACGCTGAGGGTGCCCGTGGTTCTGGCCGCCAATCGAGGCACGGGCCGACGGAGCCTGGCTTACGTCTCGTTCCTCGTGTCTTCCGTCGTGGGGGCGCGAAGACTGAGTTCTCGGCCCGATGTGGTGATCGCGACTTCGCCGCAACTCCTGGCAGGGCTCGCGGGTTACAGGATCGCACGGCGGCTTGCGGTTCCCTTCATCCTCGAAGTCCGTGACCTCTGGCCGGACTCGATCGTGGCGGTTGGTGCGCTCCCCGACGCATTGCCAGTTCGCCTGCTCGCACGTCTCGAGCGTTTTCTCTACGCCGGCGCGAGTCATGTCGTTGTGGTGACCGAGCCCTTTCGGGCACGATTGCAGGAGCGGGGAGTGCCCGCGTCGAAGGTCTCGGTCCTGACGAACGGGGTGGACGCAGGCTCCTTGCCACTCGTCACGTCCGAGGAACGAGCCGCCGTGCGACGGGGGCTTGGCCTCGACGAGAGCTTCATCGTGGCATGGGTTGGGACGCTCGGTCTGGCGCATGGCGCCGAAGTCCTGATCGAGGCTGCGCGCCAATTGGCGTCGGAGCGTGTTGCCTTCGTGGTTGCCGGAGCGGGCGCCGACGCGGACCGCGTCGCGAAGGCGGCCCGTGGGCTGTCGAATGTACGGCTCCTGGGCCGGTTGCCCCGTCACGACGCGCTACGACTGCTTGCATCTTCAGATGCGGCCGTTGTTCACCTCCGACGCTCTCCCGTGTTTCGCGATGTGATACCCACCCGGATGCTGGAGGCCATGGCACTGGGGCGTCCAGTCCTGATCGGGGTCGAGGGGGAGGCCCGGCGGCTTGCCGAGCTGTCCGGTGCCGGCGTCGCCTTCGAGCCGGAGTGTGCCGAGAGTCTTCTCGCCGCACTTGATCAAGTCGTTCGAGACGCCGACCTGCGTCAGCGGCTCGGGAACGCGGGGCCCCCTTTCGTTCACCGCCACTTCGACCGCCGCGTGATCGCATCGGAGTACCTTGATCTGCTTGGTGCCGTGGTGGGGGCGGCGCGTTGAGCGAGGGCCCGGCCCACGAGGAAGAGTGCTTGCCTTGATTCGGTGATGGCCGTGTGCAGGAGTCGCGCGGGGGCGTGTGCGCCTTGCTTGCCTTCCTGCGATGTCCCGCGATGCGTGGGATGGATGAGGGCGGCGCGGAGCGCCGCTCCATTTCTCATGCGCGACGCAAACGTCTGCGTCCGTGCAGGTCCGGTGAACGGACGCAGACATTTCCGTCGGATTTCGCCGAAAACGTCTGCTTTCGATGTCGGGCGGATGCATCGGAGATCGACGTTTGCGTCGATTTCCGGCCCAAACGTCTGCCTTCGATGTCGCGCCATGCACGGACGCAGACGTTTGCGTCGCCAGGATCGGTTGGCGCATCGCCCGGCGCAGCAGCGACCACCGGAGGGTCCGAGCAAGTAGGACGTGTCGCCAGGGCTTGTGCCGAAGGATGGCGCGCGCGGAGGCGCGCGCCCCTGATCCGTTCTCCTGCGATTCTGCCGCATGGGATGGAAAAGGGCGGCGCGCCGCGCCGCTCCACCTCCTGCACCCCCCCTTGACGTCCCCCCCTCCATCCGGCACCTTGGCTGGTCCCATGGCTAACGGCCTTAGTCACCTGCATGACCCCGCACGACCGGGAGGGGAGCACGACGGGGACGCGCGGGGAGCGCGGTACGAGCACGCCGCGCGCACGAACGGAGCCCCACACAACCACCCACGGAGCACGATGGCACGAAAGCGAGGACTCACGCCCGACGACGTCGTCGCGGCTGCCCGCGAACTGGCGGACGCGGACGGGCTCGAGGCGGTCACCCTCGCCGCGGTGGCCGAGCGGCTCTCGGTTCGCTCGCCCTCGCTCTACTCGCATGTCGACGGGCTCGACGGCCTTCGCAGGCGGCTCGCCTTCGAGGCGGCCGAGGCGCTCCGGCTCGCCTTCGTCGCGGCTGCCGCGGACCGCACGGGGCTCGAGGCCCTCGAGGCCCTCGCCCACGCCTACCGCGCCTTCGCCCGCGACCACCCCGGACTCTACGCGGCGGCCCAGCGCGCGGTCGAGCCCGACGAGGACCCGGAGCTCTACGCGGCGCTCGGCGCGGTGCTCGAACCGGTGCTCGGCGCACTCCTCGAGGCGGGAGTGCCCGAGGGAGAGCTGATCCACGTCACGCGCGCCTTCCGGAGCGCCCTCCACGGGTTCATGGAGCTCGAGCTTAAGGGCGGCTTCGGCATCCCCGAGTCCGTCGAGGAGAGCTTCCGTCACCTGGTCGGGCTCGTCCTCTCCGGGATCGAGGGCCTGGCCGCCGGCGGCGAAGCCCCTGCCGCTCAGGACTGAGGGCCTGCTCGGCGCCCCCGTGCGCCGAAGCGACTCAGGGCCATCCCCCGATCCATTCCTCGTGCGGATAGCCCGGGTAGAGGGGTCTGAACGCGAGCCGCACCAGAGTGATGCCGTCGGGCGCATCGCGCGTGGTCCCCCATGCATGGTCGCCCTGGATGGCCTGGTACGGCAGCCTGTATCCCCCGAGGAGGTTGATCTCCTCCGGCCAGACCGCCACATGGCTCAGGCGACTCTCGGTGTCGTATACGTGTGCGACGTGGATCGGGCTTTCGTCCGGGACGGTGAACTGAACCCAGAGCCTGGAGTTGACCCGGTTTGGTGGACACCCTCCTATCGTGGACGGGTCTCGGTCATCTCGCCCTCATCGAAGTCCGTCCCGTTCCAGCGGTAGCGGATGGCGTTGCCCCTGAGCCAGTCGGGATACCTGCCATCCGGGGTGGCAAGGACCCAGAGCAGGTCCGATTCCTCCGGATCAAGATGCACGCTGATCACATAGGACGAAAAGAGACCCATCACACTGTCCGGGGTGCCAGGTTCTGCGAAGTCCCTCAGTTCAAGGCGCTCCGGGACGTCCACGTTCTCCGGCCGGAGCTGACCGGCCTCCATCGTGAAGAAACTGAGGTCGGCCTGGTCGAAGATCCAGCGTGAGCCCGCGATCCGTGACACGCCGTACAGGCTTCCTCCCTCGCTCCTCGGCCATGCCTTCAGCTCGAACAGGTTGAAACCTGTGTGGTCGCTCTCGAAGGTCATGTCGACCGTCATGAAGCGCTCATGCTCCACTCGTGCGTGATACACGACGACCTCCGGCCCGGTATCACCGGCGGGATAGAACCTGCCGACCGAGAGCAGTTCTTCCCTCGCGTCGAGCGAGAGATCATTCATGTGCTGCCCCGGGAGCTCGAGGAAGAACGCGCGGATGTCCTGCGAAACAACCTCACCGGGATGACATGCGAGCAGCACCAGCAGAAACGTCAGCGCCTGCGTCCTGAAAGACGCCCGGGCCCTCCACTTTCCTCCGCTCGCCATGCTCTCTCCTCGCCCGACGTGGGGCCCGTTGAGCCCGTGTCAGGCTCTCGCCCTGCACAATCAAGTTGCGGCGACTCCAGCGAACCCGCCGCTCGCACCGAAGCGCCGGTCGCAGGGTACGCCCCGAACCACTGCCGCGCAAGAACCGGCCTCCTTGGGGCGATGTCTACCCTCGGGTGCAGCGGCCGATGGGCCCGGCCGGAGCCCGGTAGGGGGCAGAAAAACAGAATCTCGATTCTGTTTTCGGGCCGGTTGCCCTTCCTCCTGAGTGGGGAGGGGGCTCGAAGATGTGGCACGGATTGTAAGTGAGACTTACAATCGGTGCATGATCCCCCGCACCCTTTCTCCTGTGCTGCGGGAGGCTGCGGCCTCCATGCCGGTGGTGGCGGTGACCGGCCCCCGTCAGTCCGGCAAGACGACCCTGTGCAGGGCGACCTTCCCGGACCACGCCTACGTGAGCTTGGAGCCCCTCGATACGCGCGAGTTCGCGGCATCGGACCCGAGGGGGTTTCTCTCGGCGTACCCGGGCCCGGTGGTCCTGCACGAGGTGGCCTGGGGATGATGAGGCTTCGGGATGCCCCGGTCGCACTCCGCGGGGGCGTCGCTGCGCCCCTGGCCCCGGCAGTTGGCAGGGCGGCGGGTTCGGTACGTGCCGGCCTCATCGCTGTGATCCTGGTGACTGCCTGCGCCGAGGGGGGCGAGGAGTCGAGCCCCCTGCCGACTTCGCTGCCGGAGCTCCGCCTGTCCGAGGAGCTTCGCATCGACGGGCACAAGGCCGACCTGGTCGGGATTGGAGCCGTCGCGCCTCACTCGTCCGGCAACGTGGCCTTCGTCCAGGAGCAGGATGGGGCGGTGCTGGTCATGGACGCGACAGGGCGGGAGGTCGACCGGCTCGGGAGAAAGGGTGAGGATCCGGGGGAGTTCGAGTCGCTGCGCGCAGTGGGATGGTTCGGCGACACACTCTGGGTGTGGGACCCCCGGCTGCGGAGGGTCACCCTGACGGAGGTGAGCGGGGGGCCCTTCCGCCCGCAGACGGTGCCGGTCAGCACCGCGGAGCTCAGCGTGGAGGTTCCGGCCCTCGCCGAGTATGCGCGGGAGTTTCTCGTCTCGAGCGTCGAGGGCATCCTTCCCGATGGCTCCCTCCATCTGGTTCTTCGCTCGCGGCGTGGGGGACCCGTCCCGACCCCCTTCGATACGCTCGCGACCCATGTTCGGGCCCTCCCGGAGGGGAGGATCACGGGTGTCGTCGCGCAGTACCGTGATCCGCCCTTGGACGTGATGATTCGCTCGCCCGACGAGGTGCACGCGGTCGGGGTTCGCTGGCCGCTGAGCTCGGCTTTCGGGGTGGCGCCGGGGGGACGCAGGCTGGTCGTTGCGCAGCCCGTCCTGCGCGAGTCGCCCGAGTGGACGCTCTCGGTGTCGAGCTACGATCTGGAAGGGGGCACGGTGACCGGGGCCGAGCTGCCCCTGCGGGCCGAGGAGATCCCGCGTGCCGAGGCTCGGGAGGCCGTCGACCGGATGATCGAAGCGGCCGAGCGGGTCTCGGCGGATCTGGCACGCAGGGTGCAGCAGGAGGCCCGGCCGGCGAGCATCCATCCTCCGCTTGCACGGGTGCTCGTGGGCGATGATGGGTGGGTCCTGGTCGGCTTGAGCGCTCGTGCCGGGGACCATGCGGGCCGGCATCTGCTCCTCGGCCCGAGCGGGGAGTTCACCGGCTGGGTGTCGTTCGATGGCGGGGCACCGAGGGCGCTCGACGCCGGCAGGAGGGTCTGGGTCGTCGAGCGTGACGAAGTCGGGATCCAGAGCCTCATCCGATACGCTCTCGAAGGGCCGGGGTGAGGTCCGAACGGGGTTGCCGGGCGTGGCTCTTCGCGCCCAGGGTGCGGGCCGCATTGT
Organism: Gemmatimonadota bacterium; assembly: GCA_007125125.1. Classification (GTDB taxonomy): domain Bacteria; phylum Gemmatimonadota; class Gemmatimonadetes; order Longimicrobiales; family Gaopeijiaceae; genus SLDT01. The sequence goes on from SLDT01000154.1 coordinate 21,866, forward strand.
GCGGGCGCGGGCACCGGGGTATCGTGCGGGGACCGTGCGGGAGGGTCAGGCCGGTGTCCATCCACAACCTGAGTGCGTCATGCCCGAATACCGGTACACGAGGTACTTCGAGGACGAGGTCCTGAGGAAGCGGCCATACCTGAAACGCGAGTGGTGCATCCGGGTAATCGAACATCCTGTCCGATCGGAGAAGCAGGAGGAGAACCGCTGGCGGTATTGGGCTCCGATCGCGGAGTTGGGTGGCCGCTACCTCCGCGTGGTCACTCTCGCCGACAGGACAACGATCCACAACGCCTTTCCGGACCGGGGGTTCCGACCATGAGACTGAGCTATCATCCAGACACGGATTCGCTCTACGTCGAGCTCTCCGAGAAAAGCAGTGTCGAGAGTCGAGAGGTGTCCACCGGGATCGTCCTCGACTACGACGACGATGGGAACCTCGTGGGCATCGACATCGACAACGCCAGCCAGAAGGTCAGGCTGGACGAGTTGGTGGTTCGTGGACTTGGAGCGGAAGGGCCACGAAGGGCGGGATAGCGCCCGCCCGGTGGCGCTCCCTTCGGGTCCGGTCCCGGGATCTGGTCGGCTGGCTGGTGCGGCGGGGGGCGGCTGGCTTCCATGCGACCACAAGTCTTCAGCGAGCGCGGGAATCGGCGAGAGTGAAGACTTGTACCCCACTTTCGGACACGAACTCTTCACGGCCTGATTCGTTGCCGGGGAGCGTGAAGACCTGTGGTTCGTTTCCCGACCACAATCCTTCACGACTCTTGTCGTGCATCCCTCGGTGAAGACTTGAGGCCGCCCCCGGAGCGCGTCGGGAGGGCCCGCGGCCCAACCCGCGCGCTCGCCTGCGATTCGACCGCGCCCGCGCCTCGCGAATCCACCGCTCCACCCGGCCGCACCCCCACGAGAGGTGGAGCGGCGTTGTGCGCCGCCCTTTCGCGTCCCTCACTGCGGGATCGAAGGGACACGTATCTGGGGCGCGCCTTGCGCGCCATCCTTCTGATGTGGGTGGCTGGGTGGTTGGAGGTGGCTGGGCAGATGCAGACGACTGGGCCAGTGGAGGTAGCCAGGCCCGCGGACGTCACCCCGCGGCGAAAACGTCTGCCCACGTTCGCTGCGAGAGCCGACTGACACTTTGCCAGACTCGCACGCATACGATATGATCGTAGGCATGAACACTCGAACCACCGTGAGCCTCCCGGATGAACTCGTGCGCGAGCTCGAGCGCCGCGCCGCCGAGCAGGGCGAGCCCCTTGCAGCCGTCGTCGAGGAGACCCTGCGCCGCGGACTCGCCGCCCTCAAGGCAGCGCGAGCCGTGCCGCCCCTTCCCACGTATGCCATGGGCGTCCCGAAGCTCGATCTCGCCAACCGCGACGAACTCTACCGCACCCTGACCGAGCAGGGCTGACACCGACCTCGCCCCCGGTATGCCCGAGCGGGTTCCCCGGAATCCTGCGAGCCGGGGTGGGGGTCGTCCTGCTCGCAGCTAGCCGACGGGCCGGCCCCGAGGAGAAGGCATCGCTGACTGCCCTCGACCGCCGGGGAGGGTGCTGCGGGGCCGGACGTCGTTCTGGCTCCTTTCACCCTGTAGAGCGTTGCCGGCCTTCCTCCCTGCCTCTGGCGCGACGGTTTCGGAACTCCCGCTTCCTGGGCAGGGGGCGCCGTGAGGGCGCGGGCGCGGGCGGCGTGGCGGGTCCTGCGGGAGGCCGGGGCGCTCTGGGCCTCGAAGGATGCCTTCCAGCTCGCGGGGGCGCTCGCCTTCTACACCCTCTTCTCGGTGGCGCCCCTCCTGATCATCGTGGTGACGATCACGGGGGCGGTGTTCGGGGAGGAGGCGGTGCGGGGAGAGATCGCCGCGCAGGTGAGCGATGTGCTCGGGAGCGAGACGGCCGAGGTGCTCGAGGTGGCGGTGCGGCGGAGCCGGATCGCGGAGGCGGGGATCCTGCCGACGGTGCTCGGGATCGGGGCCCTCCTCTTCGGGGCGACGACGGTGTTCGCACAGCTCCAGGCGGCGCTCAACCGGTTCTGGGGGGTGGCGCCGCGGCCCTCGAGGAAGGGGGTCGTGGTGTTCGCCCTGAGCCGGCTCGTCTCCTTCGGGATGGTCCTGATCTTCGGGTTCCTGCTGCTCGTGTCGTTCGCGGTGTCGATGGCGCTGCAGGCGCTCATGCGCTTCGGGGAGGAGCTCGTGGCGATCCCGCTGGGGGTGGCCGCGGCGGCCGACGTCGTGATCTCGCTCGCGCTTGCGAGCGTCCTCTTTGCTCTGCTCTTCCAGGTGCTGCCCGATGCGCGGGTGGCGTGGCGCGACACCTGGCTGGGGGGGCTCATGACGGGGGCCCTCTTCATCGGGGGGCAGTACCTCATCTCGCTCTACCTCACGACGGCGGGTCCGGCATCGCTGTACGGGGCGGCCGGAGCGCTCGTCGTGCTCCTGCTGTGGGTCTACTACTCCTCGCTCATCGTCTTCTTCGGCGCCGCCTTCACCCGCACCCTCGTCGCCCACCGAGGCCGCAGCATCGAGCCCTCACCCGGCGCGGTGCGGGTGGAGTAGGGGGTGAGGGGGGGGCGCGATGTAGAGCAGGTCGAAGCAGGACGGCTCGCTTCCGGACCTCGGACGGCCCCTCGTCGCCCTCAGCCGCAGAGCCCCGACGGCTCGCCTCCCGCCTACTCCTGGCCGGTCGCCCCCCGGGCGCTCCCGCCCCGTCGCTCCCGCTTGCCCCGGGCGACTTCGGTGGCCAGGGCATCGAGGCGCTCCTCCCAGTGGGCGCGGAAGCGGTCGAGCCAGAGGTCGACCTCGCGGAGGGGCGCGGGCTCGACGGAATAGAGCCGCCGGGTGCCCTCGGGACGCACGCTCACGAAGCCCGATTCGCGGAGCACCCTGAGGTGCTGGGAGACGGCGGGCTGGGTGATCCCGAACTTCTTCCAGTGGTCGTCTTCCGGGGTGGGGGTGGGCGTGCGGCCGGGGGTTGCCGCGTGGGTAGCCGTGCGTGTGCTGGCGCAACGCCGCCGGCCGCGGGGGATCGGCGACAACGTCTGCCCAAGTTCGCTGGGAGAGCCAACTGCAGACGTTAACCCCCGAATATGGGGGTCAACGTCTGCACCTGCAGCCGCGGGCAAATGTGAGCAGACGTTATCGCCGGAGCGGGGCCCGCACGCAGCCCACCCGGCCCCCGAAGGACA
>SLDT01000001.1 GCA_007125125.1 Gemmatimonadota bacterium
ATGAGGAGGGTCCAGGGGGTCAGCCCGCCTCTCGGTGGACGGGGTCCGAATCGCTCACGCCAGCGGCCCGTAACCGAGCCCGCCCACTGCGCGGGCCGGAGGGACGAGCGCCCCGGCGCCGCGGGAGGGAGGGGGGGCGGCGGTGGGGTGTCTAACGCCATCCGACGCGGTCGAAGATTCGAACCGCGGCGTTGTTCAACTCGCCGAGACGGTAGAGGGGGAGTGCGTCTTCCCGGAACTCACCCCATCCCTCGAGCGTCGGCGCCCACGCGACCCCATCTCGGACGGGGTATTCGAAGTTCGCCTCGGCGAAGGCCGACTGGGCTTCCTGGCCGAGGAGGAACTCGAGGAGGAGCAGAGCGTTGTCGCGGTTCGGTGCATGGCGGGTGATCCCTGCACCGGAGATGTTCACGTGCGCCCCCCGGTCGTCCGCGTTCGGGAAGAATACCCCGACCCGGCTTGCCAGCGCTCGGGATGCCTCGTCCTCGGCGTTCAGGAGCCGGCCGACGTAGTAGGTGTTCACAAGGGCCACGTCCCCGACCCCGGCGGCGACATCCCGGATCTGGTCCGTGTCGTTCCCCTGGGGCGAGCGGGCGAGGTTCTGCACGACCCCCGCTGCCCAGTGCTCGGCTTCGGCCTCGCCGAGAGCGGCAACGATCGAGGCGAGGTGAGAAACGTTGTAGATGTTCTCGGAGCTGCGCACGAGGAGCCGGCCCTCCCACTTCGGGTCGGTCAGCGCCTCGTAGGTAGAGAGCTCGGTCGGGTCCACCCGATCGATGGCGTAGGCCAGGATTCGGGCCCTGCGTGTCAGAGCGACCCAGGTGCCTTCGGGATCACGGAAGCGCTGCGGAACCGTGCGGTACACCGGCTCCTCGCCGATGGACTGCAGGAGCCCCAGTTCCCGGGCGCGGTGCAGACGTCCGGCATCGACCGTGATCAGGAGGTCGGCCGGCGAGGCGGGGCCCTCCCGCTGGAGGCGGGCGATCAGCTCGTCGGCAGGGGCACTCACGACGCGCACGCGGACTCCCGTTTCTTCCTCGAACCGGTCGAAGAGCGCCTGATCCGTGTCGTAGTGCCTGTGCGAGTAGACATTCACCACGTCCCCGTCGGCGGTGCCACAGCCCGCGACCAGAAAGGGGACCATGCTCACGCCTGCAATCCGGACGAGGAGCGAGAGCGACGAAGACGAACGCGTGCAACGGGTGGGACGCATGGCTGGACCCGGGGGAGGCGCGAAGAGCAGTGAGATTGAGAACGAATCTCAATCCAGGGGGCTCCGAGTGTCAACCCCGGGGCGCGAGCGCCGTCCCGCGCGCCCGGGCCTTGGCTCAGGGTTCTCCCAGGGTCAGGGGGAGCGCCGCTCCATTCACGATCCCACCGGCATCCGAAGCGAGAAAATGCATGACTTCGGCGATTCGGAAGGGTGGGACCCAGCGGGACCGATCCGCCTCGGGCATCGCGGCGCGATTCCCGGGGGTGTCGATGATCGAGGGAAGTACCGCGTTCACTGTCACGCCGAGGGCCGCGCCCTCCTTGGCGAGGCTCCGTGTGAGCTGGAGTACGGCGGCCTTCGAGGCTGCGTAGGCTGCCATCCCGGCCCCGCCTCCCTCCAGGGCTGGAAGGGCGCTCACATTCACAATGCGCCCGAAGCCCCGAGACCGCATTCCACCGAAGGCCGCCCGCGAGCAGAGAAAGACGGTGGTGGCGTTCATCTGGATCAACCGCTGCCAGCTCCCCGGGTCCGTTTCTTCGATGGGGGCCGCCGAGAAGCCTCCCGCAAGGTTCAGGAGGATCTCGACTCCCTCGCCAGCCTCGGCTTCGATGGTTCCGAAGAGCTCGGCCACCTTCACCGCGTCCGTCAGGTCGACCCCCTCGCGGAGGTGGACGGCTGCGATGCCATCCCCAAGGACCTCCTCGAGCGCCTCCCGCTCTCCTTCGAAGACCGGCACGTGCACCGAGGCGCCTGCCTCGACGAAACGCTTCACGACGAGGCGGCCAAGTCCGCCGCCCCCTCCGGTGACGAGGGTTGTTCGACCATCGAGCCGTTCCATCCGTCCATCCTCACTGTCGAGGTTCACTCCTGCCCCTGTCGGACGCCGAAGTGACGTCGGAGGGGCTGACGAGTCGCCACTACACGGGTCCAGCGCTCGAGTGCCGGGCAGCTCCACCGTGACGCGGCCGGGCCGGATGCGTTGCCTCTCCTTGCGGAATCGACCCTGCCCTCCGGGCTTCTTGCCCGCCACCCCGCCCCTCTCCTAACTTCTTGTGCTGTCGAAGCCCCCGGCCAGGTTGGGTCTCGCGCTGACAGCGCCAACCCCGAACCTTCCTCACTCGGACCTCCCGGTCGACCTCATGCAGACACGCCTATCGCGCGACACCCACTCGGAGCACACGACGCCTCTCCTCGCGATCCCCCTCTTCCGCGATGACGCGCTTCCAGGAAGAAGGCACCCGGCCCTCGACAGGCTCACCGGGGGGCTTCTCGAACGGGCGCTCGAGAGCAGGGACTTCGAGGGACGAGAAGAGCAGGAGCTCCTTCTGTACGTCCGGGGCGGCGAGGGGCTTGAAGCCGGCCCGCAGCGTCTCCTCCTCCTCGGAGCAGGGAAGCGCGACGATGCCGAGGCCGACCTCATGCGCCGCCTCGCCGGTCGCACGGTTCGCCGGGCCGAGTCGCTCCGAATCACCGGGGTGAGCCTCGCCCTCCCGCAGGATCTCCCCGACGGGCTCGCCCCGAAGGCCGCGGTCCAGGCCGCCGCCGAGGGGCTCGTCCTCGCTGCCTGGAACTTCCGCGAACTCCACTCTCCCGCGACCGGCCAGGACGAGCGCGATCCGGTCCGGGTGATGGAGGGAGCGCTCCTCGTCGAGGCCGACGATCCCGCCCTCGAGGAGGCCCGCCGCGTCGGGAGCGCCTTCGCCGAGGGGCAGAACCTCGCGCGCGACCTCCAGAGCCGCCCCGGGAACGTCGCCACCCCCTCGCACCTCGCCGAGGTTGCCCTTGGCCTCGCCGACCGCTTCGGGCTCGGGGCCACGATCCTCGGCCCGGCCGAGATGGAGGCCGAGGAGATGGGTGCCCTCCTCTCGGTCGCGCGCGGGTCGGACGAGGAGCCGCGGCTGATCGTGCTCGAGCACCGGGGAGGGAAAGAGGGGGAGCGTCCCCTCGCCCTCGTCGGGAAGGGGCTCACCTTCGACAGCGGAGGGATCTCGATCAAGCCCGCGAGCGGGATGGAAGACATGAAGTTCGACATGTCCGGCGGGGCTGCCGTGCTCGGCGCGATGCATGCGATCGGCGCCCTCGGGCTCCCGGTCAACGTGGTGGGCGTCGGCCCCTCGTCGGAGAACCTCATCAATGGTTCCGCGAACAAGCCGGGTGACATCGTGCGCGCCCGCTCGGGGAAGACGATCGAGATCATCAACACGGACGCCGAGGGGCGGCTCATCCTGGCCGATGCCCTCTCCTGGGTCATCGACCACCACCGGCCCGCGGCCGTCGTCGACTGCGCGACCCTCACCGGTGCCTGCGTCGTCGCCCTCGGGCACCATGCCGCGGCCGTCCTCGGAACCGACGAGGCGCTCGTCGAGGAGCTCCGGACCGCAGGGGATCGCGCGTCCGAGCGGTGCTGGCCCCTCCCCCTCTGGAAGCCCTACCGGAAGCAGCTCGAGAGCACCTTCGCCGACCTCCGCAATGTAGGAGGAAGGCCTGCCGGCACGATCACCGCCGCCTGGTTCCTCTCCGAGTTCACCGGCGAGACCTCCTGGGCCCACCTCGACATCGCGGGGACGGCCTACGGGGAATCGGAGCTTCCCTATCGGCGCTCGAAGGGGGCCTTCGGCTTCCCGACGCGCCTCCTCCTCGAGTGGGTCCGGGGGAGGGCCGGCTGACCTCGCCCGATGCCCCTTCTTCGCCACTCCCTGCTCGCCCTCGTCCTCCTCGGGCTCCTTGCGCCCGGGGCCCTGACGCAGGACGTCACCGTCGTCGACACCCTCCCCACGCCCCCGGCCGACACAATCGTCCCGCCCCCCGACGATCCCGGCTTCGTGAACCTGCATCCCCTTCCGACCCCCGTTCCCCCCGGATGGGAGACGGCGGTCTGGGAGTGGGATCGCGAGGGGCTGCAGGCAACCCGGGCCCTCTCCCTGCTTGATCTCCTGCACGAGATCCCGGGGGTCATCGCTCTGCGCGGCGGTGACATCGGGAATCCGTCGATCGTGCATGCCCCGGGGCTCGGACCGGGGCGGATCCGGGTGTTCAGCGACGGGGCCGAGCTTGCCCCCCTCGACGGGGGCGTCCCCGACCTCGCCCGGATCGGGCTGACCGGGCTCGAGCGGGTGCGGGTCGAGCGCCGACCGGGCGAGATCCGGATCGATCTCCTGGGGCTTCAGGTCGCCGATCCGCGCCCCTGGACCCTCGTCGAGGTCGGGACGGGCGACCTCCAGACGAACCTCTTCCGGGGGACCTTCGTCCACCCCACGGCGCTCGGGGGGAGCCTCATCGTCGCCCTCGACCGGCTCGACACCGAGGGGCCGCGCCGGAACGAGCCGGGGGCCTCCTTTGGAGGGATGGCGCGCCAGACCTTCGAGGTGGGGGAGCTCGGCTCCGTAGCGGTCGAGCTCCGGCGGATGACTTCCCGGCGCCCCGAGGAGCTCTACGCACCCGTCGACGTGACGCGGACCGACCTGAACGTGCGGGCCCGCCGGCTCTTCGAGTCCGGGATCCTCGCGGACCTCTTCTACCATCGCTCGAGCCTCGGGACGAACGAGGAGCGGAGCGGGGAGGGGGCCGACACCCTGATCACCGCGCAGGCGCGCGGGCAGATCGGCGCCCGCCTCGTCCTGGACCGGGGAGCCTGGTGGGGCGAGACCGAGGCCCGGCTGCACCGGGGCGACGGCTGGCCGACCTCGGCCCTCGCCCTGCGCGGGGGAGGGCTCCTCGACGGCCTGGGGGGCGCGAGTGCCGAGCTCTCCCTCCAGCGCTGGGACGGCCGCTCCGGGACGAGTCTGCACGGGCGCGTCTGGAGCGCCCCCCTCCTCGGGGTCTCCCTCTACGCCGAAGCCCAGGGCGGGGAGCGTGCGCTCCCCCTCTTCGTGCGCAACCGACCCCCCGAGCCGGATCCGGACGACGATCCGGACGACGATCCGGACGACCCCGGGGAGGAGGATGACCCCCCCGGGGAGGAGGACGCCGAGGAGCGCTTCCCCCCGGGCTTCTCGACGATGGACGGGCTGAGGGCGGGGGCGGAGTTCCGGCGGGGTGCGCTCCATCTCGGGGCCGCCTTCCTCAGCGTGAGTCCGGACTCGCTGCGGCCGATGGAGCTCCCCTTCGACCGGGGGGGGGAGGTCCTCGCGGGGGGGCGGCGCAGCGGGGTCGAGTTCACCGCCTCGCTCCCCCTGGACCGGGTCCTCGAGGGGCTGACGCTGGCCGGCGAGACCCAGTTCTGGCAGGAGCGGCCGGAGTGGAGCTATGCCCCGACCCGCACCTGGCAGGCGGGCTTCCGGTACCACAACGTCTTCTTCGAGACCCGGAACCTCGAGGTCTGGACCGACATCGGGGTGCGGGGGCGCGACGGGATGGCGGTGCCCCTGCGGGCGGGGCCCGGCGAGACGGAGCCCCTCCTCGAGGTGCCCTTCTTCCAGAGCTGGCACGGGCGGCTCCAGATCCGGGTGGTCTCGATGCGGATCTTCGTGGACTGGGAGAACTTCGCGGTCCGCGAAGACAACCTCGACTTCCCGGAGCGAAGGCTTCCCCAGACACGGGCGGTGTACGGGATCCGGTGGACGCTCTGGAACTAACGACCGACCGCCGACCCGAGGGGGCGCGCGAGGGGGAGGGGTCCGGGCCACCCTTGAGTGCCGCGCCCGTGGGGGTTAACCTTCCCGGCTGATGAATGCCCCCGTCCCCCTCCGGAGCATGACCGGCTACGGCGATGCCGAGCGAACGACCCCCTGGGGTCGATTGCGGGTCGAGATCCGGACCGTGAACCACCGGTTTCTGAACCTTCAGCTTCGGACCCCGGGAGGGATGGAACGGTTGCAGGGGGTCATCGAAGAGGCCTTGCGCAGCCGCCTCGCCCGGGGACATGCCACGGTGCACGTTTCGGTCGAGCGCGCGTCCGAGGTCGCGGACGGAGGGGTGCCGATCGACCTGGAGCGGGCCCGGGGCTACCGGGATGCACTCCGCGCGATGCAGAATGAACTGGGAGTGGGAGGGTCGATCGACGTGGGAACCCTTGCCGCCTTTCGAGATGTGTTTCAACCACCGGCCCGCGGCAGTGACCTCCCCGATGTCGACCCTGCATTGCTCGGGGAGGTGGTCGGCGAGGCCGCGGATGCCGTCGTAGCGATGCGGGAGGCCGAAGGAGCCCGACTCGCCGACGACCTCGAGGGTCGTCTCGCCCTCATGGAAAGCGCAATCGAGAAGATCCGGGTGCGAGCGCCGGAGCGTCTGATCGCCGAGCGCGACAGGCTCAGGCAGGCCATCGCCGACCTCCTCGAGGGGAGTCAGGTCCCGGACGAGGAGCGAATTGCACGCGAGGTTGCCCACCTTGCCGAGCGCTGGGACATCCACGAGGAACTCACGCGCTTCGACGCGCATCTGGCGCTCTTCCGTGAGACGCTCAGGGGGGGGAGCCGGGAGGGTGTGGGGAAGCGCTTCGGGTTCATCTCACAGGAGATCCTGCGCGAGGCGAACACGATCGGTTCGAAGGCGAACGATGCCGAGATTGCGCGCCACGTCGTCACCCTGAAGGAAGAGATCGAGCGGCTTCGCGAGCAGTTGGAGAACGTGGAGTGATCACCGGCCTGCCCTATCGTCCCTGTCCATTGATCCTCGCCGCGCCGAGCGGAACCGGGAAGACGACGATCGCGCACGAACTCGTCGAGCGCCACGATCACTTCGTCTTTTCGGTGTCGGCGACAACGAGACGGCCCCGGGCGGGAGAGATTGACGGTGTCGACTACGAGTTCGTGACTCGGGAGGCGTTCCGGGCCATGATCGAAGCGGATGCCCTCGTGGAATGGGCCGAGGTTCACGGGAACCTCTACGGGACGCCAAGGAGGAACCTCGAGGAGGCCGAGGCGAGGGGGGAGCACGTCGTCCTCGACATTGATGTCCAGGGTGCTCGCCAGATCCGGAAGCGCATCCCCGGGGCGGTGCTCGTCTTCGTGTTCCCGCCTTCGGCCGATGCGCTCTGGAAGCGGCTCACGGCGCGGGGCACGGAGGAACTTCAGGAGGTGCTCCGTCGCCTGAGAGCCGGGAGGCAGGAACTCGAAGAGGCGCGGCACTTCGACTACATTGTGGTGAACGACGACCTCGAGCGCTCGGTGGTGCGGGTGCGCGCGATCGTCGAAGCCGAGAGCCACCGTCCCGGACGAGTACGGGAGCTGGAAGGCGTCGTGGAGGCCCTGAGGGCCGACATCGATGCACTTGTGGAGAGCAGGGGAGCCTCCGGGTTCCCGGCGGGGTAGGACCGTCCGGCGGCATCGGCCGTCGGAACGAATTCAGTCCAACGAAGGGGGCGAGATGCAGGTCTTCACACCGAAGAACGTCGCACGGCACACCGGAAGCAAGTACCTCGGAGTGCTCGTCGCGGCGAAGTATACACGAGAGTTGAATTCCCTCCCTCGCGACCTCAAGCCGATGGGCGAGGAGAAGAAGCTGACGACCCGTTCGCTCGAGGCGCTGACCTCGGGACAGATCGAGTTCCGGCTCGTCGGGCGTCGCCGGCGCGAGGACTGAGCTCTGGGCGTCCGCCCACTGGAGGCAAGGCCCCCCTGGCAGGGGCGGAGGATCGTTCTCGGGATCACGGGAGGGATCGCCGCCTACAAGTCCGTCCAGCTCGCCCGTGACCTGACCCGTCTCGGGGCCGAGGTCGATGCGGTTCTCACGGAGGCAGCGAGCCGCTTCGTCACCCCCCTCTCCCTCCAGGCCGTCACGGGTCGACCAGTCCTTTCGTCCCTCTGGTCCGTCGAGGGGTCTGCCCGGCACATTCGGCTCGGGGCCGAGGCCGATCTCGTTCTTGTTGCTCCCGCGACCGCCGACTTCATCGCCCGGGCCGCGGCGGGGCGGGCCGATGACCTCCTGACGACGATCCTGCTCGTCTCTCGGGCACCCCTGATCGTCGCCCCCGCGATGAACGACCGAATGTGGGACCATGCCATGACCCGGGCCAACATCGAGCGACTCGAGTCGATGATCGGGTGCACCGTAGCCGGCCCGGGGGTCGGACCCCTCGCAGTGGGAGAAGGCGAGGGGCCGGGCCGGATGCTCGAGCCCGAGGAGCTCTCATGGGAGGTGGGCCGCCTGCTTGGTCGAGATCCGGTGTGGGAAGGAAGGCGGGTACTTGTTACGGCGGGGCCCACACGGGAGGCACTCGACCCGGTGCGATATCTCGGGAACCGCTCCTCCGGCCGGATGGGGTGGGCGCTCGCCCGCGAGGCCTGGCTCCGGGGGGCCGAGGTGCGGCTCGTGAGCGGTCCCGTCGCGCTCCCCGATCCGAGAGGAGTGGAGGTGACGCGGGTCGAGAGCGCGCGCGAAATGCTCGCGGCCGCCCGGGACCGCCTCGACGGGGTCGATCTCGTGATCTATGCGGCTGCCGTTGCGGACTTCCGCCCCGAAACGCCGCTCGACCGCAAGCTGAGCCGGCGGGAGGGAGATGGATCGGCCCCGGTCGCGCTTGCCGAGAACCCGGATGTCGCGCGAGAGCTCCGCCCCGAACTCCCGCCGGGGGCGGCCACCCTCGGCTTCGCACTCGAGACGGCCGAGCTCCGGGAGCGGGCTGCGGCAAAGCTCCGGGAAAAGGGGTTCACCTTCATCGCGGCGAACCCGGCAGGGGAGCCGGGTGTCGGCTTCGAGGCCGAGACAAACCGGATCCTCCTCCTCGGTCCCGGGGGCTTCTCCGAGGAGCTCTCCCTGGCACCGAAGCCGGAGATCGCAAGGCTCCTCCTTGACCGCGTCGCCCCGCACCTCCCGCCGACCGCCGGCGGAGGTAGCCCGGGTCCGAGCGGGTACGACGCCGGATGACGGGCCCGGCTGAAGTCGCTCGGCTCCTCCGGCAGCGTCGGGAGCTCGGGGTTGGCCCCCTCGTCTCGGAGCGGTTCGAGGCGGGTGAGCTGCTCGAGCTCGCTCGCGAGGCTGCGATCGCGGCGAGCTCACCCGGGCCGGGAGGGCGAGGGACGGGGGTGCAGCCCGCGGTGCACTCGGCAGCGGGCGAAGGGGAAGGGGGGCGATTCGCGGAGGCGGTGACTGCGTCGCGGGAAAGTGGCGTGGCCAGGGCGAAGGACGCCCCCGATGCGCCGGACGAGGTGGGTGCCTTCCAGCCCCCCATGGACTACGACGAGCTCCGCGCCGCGGCGCTGGCGTGTACTCGATGCGGCCTCGCGGATGGGCGCACGCAGGTGGTCTTCTCGGACGGAGCCCCCGATGCGCGGCTCATGGTCGTGGGGGAGGCGCCGGGGGCCACGGAAGACCGCACGGGACTTCCCTTCGTGGGGCCGGCCGGGAAGCTCCTCGACCTCCTCCTCGCGACGATCGGGCTCTCGCGAAGGGACTCCGTCTACATCTGCAACGTGCTCAAGTGCCGCCCTCCCGGGAACCGGAATCCCACCCCGTCCGAGGTGCGCAGCTGCGCACCCTGGCTCCGACGGCAGATCGACCTCGTGCGCCCGGAGGCGATTCTGGCGGTGGGGACCTTTTCGGGCCAGCTCCTGTCCGGTCGAGACATGGCGCTCGGGGCGCTGCGGGGTGAAGTTTACAGTTACCATGGAACGCCCCTTGTCGTGACCTACCATCCGGCTGCGCTCCTGCGCAACTCGGGCTGGATTCGGCCGACCTGGCACGACCTGCAGCTCCTGCGGGAGGTCCTCGATGCCGGATGAGGGCCCCGTGGAGAACGGTCAGTCCCCGACGCCACCCTTGTCCACGCCCGTCGTGAACGCTCCGAATACGGCCCTCGACACCCCCTCCACGCGATTCGACCGCGAGCCCCCCTTCTCGCGGCAGGCCGAGGTCTCGGTGCTCGCCGGCCTCCTCCTCGACCCCGAAGCCATGCTACGGATCGAGGACACGGTCGACGACTCGATGTTCTTCACGGAAGACCACCGGACGCTCTTCCGGGGAATGCGCTACCTCCACGAGAAGAAGGTCGGGATCGACGTCGTCACCCTCGGGGACCACCTCTCCTCGACGGGCGAGCTCGAGCGTGCCGGGGGGATGGCCTACCTGGCCGAACTCCTCGACGCCGTCCCAACCGCGGCAAACATTCAGTACCATGCCCGGATCGTGCGCGACAAGGCGCTCCTGCGCCGTCTGGTCGAGGTGTCGAGCACGACGATCCGGGACGTGTACGAGCCCGGGGAGCGCACCGTCGAGGAGATCGTCGACCTCGCCGAACAGCGCATCTTCCAGGTCGCCGAGAGCCACGACCGGGGCGGGTTTGTCTGGATCAAGGACCTGCTCTGGGAGGCATTCGAGCACATCGAAAAGCTCCAGAAGAGCGATGGGGGGCTCACCGGGGTGCCCTCGGGCTTCCCGACCCTCGACGGAATGACGACTGGACTGCAGAGCGGCGACCTCATCATCGTTGCGGCCCGCCCGTCGATGGGGAAGACCTCCTGGGTCCTGAACGTCGCGCAGAACGCTGCAATCGATCACAAGGTGCCCGTCGCAATCTTCTCCCTCGAGATGTCCAAGCAGCAGCTCGTCCAGAGGCTCCTCTGCGCGGAGGCCCGCGTCGATGCCCAGAAGCTGCGCACCGGACGCCTCTCGTCGTCGGACTATCGTCGGATCGGCACGGCCGGGGCCAAGCTGAACACCGCGCCCATCTGGATCGACGACTCGCCCGGGGGCACCGTACTCGAAATGCGCGCCAAGGCCCGGCGCCTGAAGGCCGAAGGCGGGCTTGGGCTCCTCGTGATCGACTACCTCCAGCTCATGGGGGGATCGGGCCGGCAGGAGAGCCGCCAGCAGGAGGTCAGCCAGATCTCGCGGGGGCTGAAGGGGCTCGCACGCGAGCTCGACGTACCTGTCGTTGCCCTCTCCCAGCTCTCGCGAGGACCGGAACAGCGCACGGACCATCGGCCCCAGCTCTCCGACCTTCGCGACTCGGGCTCGATCGAGCAGGACGCCGACATCGTGATGTTCCTCTACCGCCCCGAGTACTACAGCTCGGACGGACGCGACGAGGAAGGGAACTCCCTCGAGGGAAAGGCCGAGCTCATCATCGGAAAGCAGCGGAACGGACCTACCGGCACCGTCTCCCTCTATTTCCACAAGGCATACACCCGCTTCGACGAGGTGGCGCCCGAGCCCCGCGAGGCCTTCCCCCCCGGCACGGGCGGGTACGCACGCGAGGAGGAGATCGATGCTCCCTTCTGAAGATGGGGTCGGCGTGGCGATTCCGGCGGCCGGGTCGGGCACGAGGATGGGTGGCACGAAGAAAGCCTGGCTCGAACTCGGGGGGCGACCTCTCCTGCAGCACTCCATCGAGCCCTTTCTCTCGCACCCCGATGTGACGTCGATCGGGATCGCCCTCGCTGCGGAAGACGTCGGAGCACCTCCGAACTGGCTCCGTGACCTCGACCCGAGGATCCGTCTGGTCGCAGGGGGGGCGACCCGGCTCCACTCGGTCCGGGCGGCGCTCTCGGTCCTCGATCCCGAAGCCGGGATCATCCTCGTCCACGACGCCGCGCGTCCCTTCGTGACCCGAGAGATCATTGATCGTTGTGTTCGCGTCGCCCGGTCGGGCGAGGGGGCCGTTGCCGGGTGGCCCTCCGTCGACACGCTCAAGGAGGTGGATGGGAGCGGGCGCATTCTCGCGACTCCGGATCGCGCCTCGATCTGGAGGGCTCAGACCCCGCAGGCCTTCCCGAGAGAGGCGCTCCTTGCTGCGTACCAGGCAGCGATCGAGGAGGGCGCTGACGCGACGGACGACGCAACCCTCTTCGCGCGCTCCGGGGGCAAGGTCAGAATGGTCGAGGGAGCTCCCTGGAATCTCAAGGTCACTCACCCCGAGGACCTGCGAATCGCGGAGGTCCTCCTCCGGGAGAGGGGGCCGGCATGAGGAATGCGAAGTCGACCGGGCAAGAGGCCCCGGGCGGCCCCGGGCAGCCCTTTCGCCTCCTCTTCGTCTGTACCGGGAACACCTGTCGTAGTCCGCTGGCCGAGGCGATCGCACGGCGCGAGGCCGAGCGCAGAGGGTGGACAACCCTCGAGGTTGGCTCGGCCGGTGTGGCCGCCTTCCCCGGAGGGGCTGCCAGCCAGGGTTCGCTCGTCGTCGGGGAACGGCACGGCCTCGATCTCTCGTCGCACCGCAGCAGGCCCCTCACGCC
The DNA here is from genome assembly GCA_007125125.1 of Gemmatimonadota bacterium. Taxonomy (GTDB): domain Bacteria; phylum Gemmatimonadota; class Gemmatimonadetes; order Longimicrobiales; family Gaopeijiaceae; genus SLDT01. Next base: position 12,322 of record SLDT01000001.1, read on the forward strand.
CGAGCTTCTTGCCGAGGTCGACCTCGTCCTGACGATGTCGGAGAGCCACCTCGCGATGGTTGATTCGGCTGGAGGAGCTGACCGGGCCGAGCTCGTGACCCGCTTCGTCGAGCGAGAAGAGGGCCGGCCGGACACGAAGTCCGGGGTGCCCGATCCCTTCGGGGGGCCGATCGAGCTGTACGAGGAGACCTACGAGGCACTCGAGTCCCTCGTCAGGCGCGCGCTCGACCGGCTGGCGGTCGTCATCGAGCCATGAAGCCGCCCAGGGCCTCGACCCGGGTCTTCGCGCTCCTCGGGGATCCAGTCCGGCACTCCCTTTCGCCCTCCTTCCAGAATGCCGCGCTCGAGGCGGCCGGGGTCGATGCGGTCTATGTCGCCCTTCGGTGCGGAGCGGGCGAGTTTTCCGGGCTTCTGCGGGGGATCGCCCTGGCGGGAGGCGGGGGGAATGTCACCCTTCCACACAAGGAGAGAGCGGTGGCTGCCCTGGACGATCCGAGCCCCGCGGTCTTGAGAACCGGAGCCTGCAACACCTTCTGGAATGAGGAGGGGAGGGTGCGTGGCGACAATACGGATGTGGAGGGCTTTCGGCGCGCTCTCCTTCGTCTGACGGGAGGAGACATGGTTCCTCGGCGGGTTCTCGTGATCGGGGCGGGAGGAGCGGCCCGTGCGGCTTGTGCGGGGCTCCTCGAGCTGGAGGTGGAGGAGATACGCCTGCGGAACCGAACGGTGGCGCGCGCGGAGGCCCTTGCGCGGGGCATGGGAGACGACCGGGTTCGCGTCGAGGGGGAGGGGGAGGGCGGGTGTTTCGATCTCGTCGTGAATGCGACACGGCTTGGACTCGAACCCGACGACCCCCTGCCGATCTCCCCGAAGGAGCTCGCGGGTGCGGGGGGGGTGCTTGACCTGGTCTATGCGCCCAGGGGCGCGACCCCGCTCGTTCAGGAGGCGAATCGACTCGGAGTTCCCGCGGATGACGGCCTCGAGATGCTCCTGCAGCAGGGAGTCGCAGCGTTCGAGCGATGGACCGGCCGCGAAGCGCCCGTCGCGGTGATGCGGGCCGCGCTTCGGAGGGAGCGGCCGGGGGAGGGTACGACTGAGAGGAGGGAAGCGGGCGCGCAGAAGCGAGAGGACAGGGGGTGAGGGGCGCACGGGGGCGTTGGCTCCGTGGAGTCGGGCACCTGCTCCTCCCTCCGGCCTGTGCGGGATGCGGGGGTGCGCTCGCAACGGACGAGGGGCGGGTCTGCGCAGGGTGCGGCACCCGTCTCCGATCCTTGCCCTACCCCCGCTGTGCCAGGTGCAGCACCCCCCGGGGAACGGGGGTGCCCGCGGGACGAGAGTGCCCCGACTGCGGGGAGTGGCCATCGGAGCTCGTCGGAGCGGCGAGCGCGGTGGTGCTCGCCCCGCCGGCCGACACTCTCGTGCACGGCCTGAAGTACGGGGGCTGGCCCGAACTCGCGCCGGTCCTTGCGCGCCGGATGGAGCGCGAGCTTCCGGGACTCCTGGAACGTGTCGGACCGGATCCCCTTCTCGTCCCTGTCCCGACGACGCGCGAGCGGGAGCGGCATCGGGGATACAACCAGGCGGGGCTCCTGGCCGAAGCACTCCAACGCCGAACGGCTCTCGAGCTCGCGCGCCCGCTCGAGCGTCGGAACGGTGGGGGCACCCAGGTGAGCCTCCACCGGAGCGAACGAGCGCGGAACGTGGCCGAAGCCTTTGCTCCGGTCGAAGGGGCGGGCGCGGTCGTTCGGGGGAGGTCGATTCTCCTCGTCGACGACGTGCTCACGACCGGGGCGACTTCGGCGGCGGCTGCCGGAGTGCTGCTGGGCGCGGGGGCGGCGCGCGTCGGAGTCCTCACCTTTGCGAGGGCTCTCCCCGGCTCCGCGGAGCCTTAGAAGGCTGTTCAAGAAGTAGAGCGCCCCCTTCACCCCACAGCCTTGGAACTCTACCTTGGGGTGTCCGGGACGCCCTCGCCGCCATGCGGAGGGTGGAGCTCCCGATGGTGACGAAGGTCACACGCTGATTCCAGGTCCCCGGGGAGGAGGAGGGGGGGCGCCTCTCCCGCCTTCCGGGATTCATCTTCCAGAGGAGATTTCCATGTCGATTCGAGTCGCGGTGAATGGCTTTGGACGCATCGGCCGCCTCGTCGTTCGAGCAGCCCTCGAGTCCGGGCGCGATGATCTCGAGTTCGTGGCCGTAAACGACCTCACGGACAATGCCACCCTCGCCCATCTGTTCAAGTACGACTCGGTGCACCGGGCCTTCCCCGGGCGGGTCGAGACGGTCGAGGGAGGGCTCCGGATCGATGGCCGGGAGCTCCGCGTCTGCAGCGAGCGGGACCCGGCCGAACTGCCCTGGCGTGAACTCGACATCGACATCGTGATCGAGTCGACGGGGCGCTTCACAAGCCGGGACGCGGCCGCAGCGCACCTTCGGGCGGGCGCACGAAAGGTCCTCATTTCGGCGCCGGGGAAGAACGAGGACGTGACCGTCGTCCTCGGGGTGAACGAATCGAGCTACGATCCCGATGCGCATGACGTGATCTCGAACGCCTCGTGCACGACGAACTGCCTCGCGCCCGTCGCGAAGGCGATTCTCGACCGGCTCGGCTTCGTGCGTGGCCTCATGACCACGACCCATGCGTACACGAACGACCAGACGACGCTCGATGCCCCGCACAAGGACCTGCGGCGCGCGCGGGCAGCAGCGGTCTCGATGATTCCGACCACGACAGGGGCCGCACGGGCGACCGGCCTCGTCCTTCCCGAGCTGAGGGGGAAGGTCGACGGGATGGCGATCCGCGTCCCCACCCCGAACGTCTCCCTCGTCGATCTCACAGCCGAGGTCGAGCGGGACACCACGGTCGAGGAGGTGAACCAGATCTTCCGGGAGATGGCCCTCGGTCCGATGAAGGGAATCCTCGACGTGTCGGACGAACCGCTCGTCTCGAGCGACTACATCGGGAATGCCCATTCGGCCGTGGTCGACCTCGCGAGCACGGCGGTGATCGATGGACGGCTCGTGAAGGTCCTGGCCTGGTATGACAACGAGTGGGGCTACTCGCAGAGGATTGTCGACATGACCCGCTACATCGGCGAGCGTCTGCCCGCCAGGACCGGGGGCTGAGGGGTGCCGAGCGCGCTAAGGGGGCTCGACTCCCTCCCCTCCGATGGTCTTCGGGGGAAGAGGGCACTGGTGCGGGTTGACTACAATGTCCCCCTCGACGATGAGGGCGGGATCACGGATTCCTCCCGGATCGAGGCTTCGATCCCCACCCTTCGGGCTCTCCTCGACGCCGGTGCCACCATCTTTCTCGTCTCGCATCTGGGACGCCCGAAGGAGGGGCGTGACCCGGAGTTCTCGCTTCGTCCGGTCGCGGACTGGCTGGCGGCGCGACTCGAGCGGGATGTCCACCTCTTTCAGAACCTCCCGGGAGAGTCGGGCTTCGAGGAGGAGGCAAGGCAGCTCTCCGCCGGAGGAGTGGCGCTTCTGGAGAACATCCGCTTCTCGCCGGGCGAGACGAAGAACGATCCTGGTCTTGCGCGGGCGTTGGCCGATCTCGCGGATGTCTTCGTGGGTGATGCCTTCGGGGTGGCCCACCGGGCGCATGCCTCGAACGTCGGGGCGGCCGAGGTCCTGGTCTCCCGGGGGGGGCTGGCCTTGGCGGGTCATCTCATGGAGCGGGAGGTCGAGTCCCTGGAGTCGAAACTCGCCGACCCGGCGCGCCCCTTCACCGCGGTGATGGGTGGCGCGAAGATCTCGGGAAAGATTGACGCGATCGAGGCAATCCTTCCACGCGTCGATCATCTTCTGATCGGGGGGGCCATGGCGAACACCTTCTTCAGGGCGCTGGGGCTCGAGACCGGCGACTCGCTGGTCGAGGGCGACAGGATCGAATTGGCCCATGACCTGCTCGAGCGAGGAGGGGACCGCATCGTCCTCCCGATCGACTGCGTCGTGAGCGAGGAGATTGCGCGGGGTGCAGAGGCCCTGGTGAGGGACCGGAGCGAGGTCTCTCCAGGCGAAAGGATTGGAGACATCGGGCCCCAGTCACGCGAGCTCTTCGTGCGTCGAATCAGGGAGTCATCCACGATCCTGTGGAATGGCCCGATGGGTGTGTTCGAGTTCCCGGCCTTCAGGGAGGGCACCTTCGATCTGGCGCGCTCGATGGCAGAAGCTTGCGACCGGGGCGCTCTCGTGATCGTGGGAGGGGGGGACTCCGCTGCGGCCGCGATCGCCGCCGGTGTCGCCGAGCGAATGTCCCATGTTTCGACTGGTGGTGGGGCCTCGCTCGATCTTCTGGCTGGAAAGTCCCTGCCCGGGGTTGAGGTGCTGCGTGCAGCTGACGGGCGAGGTGCTCCGTGAGCGGGACAGGTGCGTCACCTCGCCCCGCAGTCGTGGCGGGGAACTGGAAGATGAACCATGGGCCGGCCGACGCCGTCGCGTTCGCTCGAGAGCTCGAGCTCGAAGCCGAGGGAGTGGCCGAAGTGCTGCTCTTCCCGCCGGCCACAAGCCTCGCCGCACTTCGGGGCGCCCTGGCCGAGCGGGGTCTCTCGAGCAGGGTCGGGCTTGGCGTCCAGAACGTGCACCCCGCCGAGCGAGGGGCCTACACGGGCGAGATCTCGGCGTCCCTCGCCCTCGCCTCGGGTGCCGGGTTCGCCCTGGTGGGACACTCGGAGCGGCGTCACCTCTTCGGAGAGACGCACGATGACACGGCGCGCAAGACAGCAGCAGTCCTGGCCGCCGGAATGACACCCATACTGTGCGTGGGCGAGACGCTCGGAGAACGCAGGGCCGGGAGGCTTGAGGAGGTCATCCTTCGGCAACTCGACCATGTTCTGACGACAGCGGGTGTCTCGGACCGACTCCTTGACGGCTCGAGGTTTTACCTTGCCTATGAGCCGGTCTGGGCCATCGGGACCGGCGAGACCGCGACGCCCGGGGATGCGTCGGAGGCGCACGCGATCCTGCGCAGCTGTCTCATCGACCGGCTGGGAAGCGAACACGGCCTGGACGTGCCCATTCTCTACGGTGGCTCCGTCAAGCCGGAGAACGCCTCCGAACTCATGGGTGCTCCGGAGGTCGGGGGCGTTCTCGTCGGGGGGGCATCGCTGGACGCGCGCTCCTTTTCGGCGATCGTGCAGTCGGGCAGTTGACACCCTTCGCCTGGCCCACGACTTTTCACAGCTGATTCAGAGTTCCCGAACCCGGCGCCCCAATCCATGTTTGGCTTCTTCCTGACCCTCCTCATCCTCGACGGTATCTTCCTGACGGTCATCATCCTCCTGCAGGCCGGGAAGGGCGGTGGGCTTGCTGCGATGGGAGGGGGTGTCACCTCGACCGAGGGTGTGCTCGGTGGTCGGCAGGCGGCGACCTTTCTGGTCCGTGCGACCTGGGCTGCCGGAGCGGCCTTCATGGTCCTCGCCCTGATCCTCGCCATTCTCTCGTCCCGCCAGCAGCAGCCCGGATCGATCCTGCAGGACCTCCAGGCACCCGCTGCGCCCACCCCGGTGATTCCGGGAACGCCCGGCGATGCTGCACCTCCTCCGGGAGGTGCCGGGGACGGCGAGCCGATTCCCCCCGACCTTCCCTGACCCGGACGCCCGTCCCCGGAGCAGGAGACCGTGAGCGACGCGCGCCCGGAGCAGGTATCCCGAACCTCCCGGGGTGAACCGGTCACCCTTCTGGAAGCGATCGCCGAGGCTCTCTGGGAAGAGATGGAGCGGAGCACCGACGTCATTCTTCTCGGGGAGGACATCGGGCTCTACGGGGGCGCGTTCAAGGTGACACGCGGTTTCCTCGAGCGCTTCGGACCCTCCAGGGTGATCGACACCCCCATCTCGGAGGCTGGTTTCACCGGGGCCGCTGCGGGGGCAGCGCACCTCGGCTTGCGTCCCGTGGTCGAGATGCAGTTCATGGACTTCGTCTCGCCTGCCTACAACATCCTGACGAATTACATTGCCACATCCCGGTACCGTGGGAGCGGACCACAGCCCCTCGTTGTGCGGGGACCGGTTGGCGGAGGGAATCGCGCGGGCCCCTTCCATTCGCAGAACGTGGAGATGGCCTTCTTTCACACGCCCGGACTGAAGATCGTGTATCCGTCCACGGCTCGGGATGCGAAGGGACTTCTGAAGAGCGCGATCCGTGATGACGACCCGGTGATCTTCGAGGAGCACAAGAGCCTTTACCGACACCCGGGTCTCCGTGAGGTGCTGCCGGCGGAAGACCTCCTCGTCCCGATCGGGAAGGCGCGCACTGCGAGACCTGGCGACGATCTCACCCTTGTCACCTACGGGGCCATGGTGTCGCGGAGCATCGAGGTTGCGGACGTCCTGGAGCGGGACGACGGGATCTCGGTGGAGGTCCTCGACCTGCGCACCCTGGCCCCTCTCGACGAGGAGGCGATCATCGCGTCGGTGCGTCGGACGGGGAAGCTCCTCGTGGTCCACGAGGATACCCGGACGGGTGGAATCGCCGGCGAGATCGCGGCACGCGTTTGCGAGCAGGCCTTCGAGTGGCTCGATGGGCCGATCTTGCGCGTGACTGGTGTCGATGCGCCGATTCCTTACGCGGGGCCCCTCGAGGACTCGATTCTGCCGGGCCGTCCGGAGATCCACCGGGTGGCTCGATACCTTGCCAGATACTGAGCCCGGCTTACACTCTTTAGTTGCCAAGTCGAACCAGACCCTTTCAACGAACCCGGAGAACCAACGTGTCCCGCATCGAAGTCCCCATGCCCCAGATGGGTGAGTCCATCGCCGAAGGCACGGTCTCGAAGTGGCTCAAGCAGGTCGGCGATGCCGTCGAGCGTGACGAGCCGATCCTCGAGATCTCGACCGACAAGGTGGACGCGGAAATCCCCGCGCCGCAGAGCGGTACTCTCGTGGAGATCGCGGTGCAGGAGGGAGAGACCGTCGAGGTCGGCACGATCGTGGCCTACCTGGACACCGAGGGGGGAGCGCCGGCGCAGGCGGCTGGCGAAGAGGAGCCGGAACCGGACGTCCCCACCGAGGCGACCGAGGCTGGGGCCGAGGCGAAGGAGTCCCAGGAGAGCTCCTCCGTGGAGGAGCGGTCCGTGGCTGCTGCGTCCGGGAGCGCGGATCCTGACTCCGAGGAGGAGCGTCTGCGGACCCGCTCGACCCCGGTTGTCCGACGCATGGCAGAGGAGCATGGGGTCGACCTCGGATCGGTAAAGGGGTCGGGCCATGCGGGCCGGGTGACGAAACAGGACCTCATCGCGCACATCGAGGAGGTCGACGCTGCCCCCGAGCCCGCTCCCGAGGCGGCGTCCGGGCCGCCGGCCGAGCGACCTGCTCCCAGACAGGCCCCCACCCCCTCGATGGCCACCGCGCCCTCGGATTTCTGGGCCACGTTCTACTCGCAGGTCCAGCACCCGGAATTCCCGGTCCGCGATGCAGATCGTGTCGAGTCGATGGACAAGATCCGTCGCCTCACGGCCGAACACATGGTCGTGGCAAAGCGAATCGCTCCGCACGTGCACTCCTTCATCGAGATCGACTTCACGCGAATCGATCAGATTCGCCGGGCGTCCCGCGAGCGATGGTCCGAGCAGGGGGTTCGGGTCAGCTACACGGCTTTCGTGGTCTGGGCCCTGGCGAGGACTCTCCGGGAGTTCCCCAGCATCAACGCCACTGCCTCGGGCAACAACGTCGTCTATCGGGGCAACGTGAACATCGGGGTGGCCGTGGACCTCGACCCCGGCCTCATCGTGCCGGTGATCCGGGACGCCGATGACCTCTCTCTCGTCGGAATCGGGAAGAAGGTGGTCGACCTCGCCGAGCGCGCTCGCTCTCGGAAGCTCGGGCCGGACGAGATCCAGGGCGCGACCTTCTCGATCACGAACCCCGGCGTGCTCGGAACGATGGTGGGGCTCCCGATCATCCCGAAGGGCACCGCCGGAATCCTGGGGACCGGGGCGATCGAGAAGCGTGTCGTCGTCGTCGAGGATCCCGAGTCCGGAGCCGACTCGATGGCGATCCGCAAGCGTTCGATCTTCTCCCTCGGCTACGACCACCGAATCGTCGATGGTGCCGATGCAGCCCGCTTCCTGGCCCGTCTCAAGGACGTCATGGAGGCCTTCCCCGACGACGCCTGAGGCAGCCGGCCACCCTTCGTTCCCTGCCAACCGGGACGAAGGGTGGCCGGGCCCGAACGGAAAGATTGCGATGGACGACCCCGACCGCATCCTCCGACCACTCGAGGTGGAGCGGCTCGGGGTCGTGCCTTATCCCGAGGCCGAGGCGCGCCAGCAGGAACTCGTGGCCGCCCGCAGGGAGGGCAGGATCTGTGACCGACTTCTGCTCCTTGAGCACCCGCATGTGATCACCCTCGGAACGGCCGGTGACCGCAGGCATGTTCTCCGCACGGACGAGGAGATCGAGCGGGCAGGTGGCTCGATCCACGAGGTGGGAAGGGGTGGGGATGTCACCTACCACGGGCCGGGGCAGCTGGTGGGATATCCGATCCTCGACCTGAAGCCCGACCGGCGGGACCTGCACAGGTACCTGCGCGACCTCGAAGGCTTTCTGATCGACCTCCTTTCCAGTTACGGAATCGTGGCCTTCCGTTCCGAGGGGCTCACCGGGGTATGGACCGACGGGGGCAAGATCGCCGCGATCGGAGTCAGAGTCTCATCGGGATGGATCACGTCGCACGGGTTCGCGCTCAATGTGGACCCGGACCCGGGCTGGTTTGCCTCGATCGTCCCCTGCGGTATCCCTGATCGCCCCGTGACCTCGATGCGTTCCCTGCTCGGGGAGGCTCCCACGATCGGGGATGTGTGCCGACGCGCTGCGCCCCTCTTTGCTCGGAGCTTCGGCCGCGAGCTGATCGGCGATCAGTCCTCCGGGGGTGCCGCTTCGATGAAGTCGTAGTAGCGCTGCCGCGACTCGCGTTGCTCTTCGAGCCAGCGTTCAAAACCCGAAGAGAGAAATCCCCCCGAGTCGATCTGGTCCTTCGCCGCCTTCACGGCGAGATCGTTCGCGTACTCGTTGCGGGGATTCCCGTCGTGGCCTCGTACCCAGACCCATTCCACGTCGTGCCGGGCCGAAACCCGGTCGAGCTCCTGCCAGAGCTCGAGGTTCTCGATCGGGCCCCCCCGACGCTTCCAGCCCCGGCGCTTCCACCCCGCGAGCCACTCCTTCATACCCTTCACCAGGTACTGTGAGTCGGAGACGAAGCGGACCCGGCAGGGTCGCCTCAACCCGCGTAGTGCCTCGATCGCGCTCCGCAGAGCCATTCGGTTATTCGTGGTGTCCGGCTCGGAGATCCAGTAGTCCCGGCGGAGCCATTGCGACCCCGTCCAGAACTCGACGAGTCCCGCCGCCCCTCCCGGATTCGCGCGGGCACGGAACTGGTTGCCGAGACAGGACTCGTCGGCATGGACCACGACGAGAGGTTGGGCAGAGGGGGTCGATCCGTTGGCGGGGGAATGGGGGTTCGGCAATGGAATCCGGAGGATGCAGGAGGGTGCGATGCATGGAAGATGTCCGATCGAGGGAATCGGGGACGGCCCCGATCGCACCCGGAAGCTACGCAGCGGACGGGTGTTGAAGAAGTGGCGCGGCTTGACGGCCCTCGCAGGCCCTCTACATTCCGGCAGTGATCTTCGGGTCCGAAAGGGCCCACCGGGACTCCATTCGCCTCGCCCCCTGACGCTTCGTGGCCCAAGTGACAACCAGCCCAGCCTACCTCCTCCTCGAAGATGGTCGCCGCTTCGAAGGGGTCGCCCTCGGTTCGAGGGGAACCGCCCTCGGAGAGGTCGTCTTCAACACCGCCATGACGGGGTACCAGGAAGTTTTGACGGACCCTTCCTACACGGGACAGCTCGTCACGATGACCTACCCTCTGATGGGGAATTACGGGGTGAATCCGGAGGACCGGGAGTCTCGTTCCCCGGCCGTGGCCGGTTTCATCGTTCGGGAAGCAGCCCGAAGGCACTCGAACTGGCGGGCGACAGGCTCGCTCGAGTCCTATCTCGAGGAGTATGGGATCGTTGGGATCACGGAGGTCGACACCCGGGCTCTGACCCTGCACATTCGTGATCGGGGGGCCATGCGAGGTGGAATCGCCTCGGACGGCACGCCGGAGGGGGTCCTGCTCGAGCAGATCCATGCCCACCCGACCATGGAGGGACTCGAACTCGCCTGCGGCGTTTCCACGAACGAGGCATACACGCTACCTGCGGTTGGTCACGAGGCGTTCCGCGTCGTGGCTTTCGACTTTGGAGTCAAGGCTCACTCTCCAAGGCTGCTCGCCGAGCGAGGGTGCAGGGTGACCGTTCTCCCGGCGGAGACACCGCTCGACCAGGTTCTGAACATGGATCCCGATGGACTCTTCATCTCGAATGGACCTGGAGATCCCGCCGCCGTCGATGCTGCCATCGAGGTGATCCGGGCCCTGGCCGAGCGTCGCGTTCCGGTGTTCGGGATCTGCCTCGGGCATCAACTCATCGCCAGGACCTTTGGCGCCCGCACCTTCAAGCTCCCCTTCGGTCACCATGGAGCGAACCACCCCGTGAAGCATCTCGATCGCGGGACCGTGGAGATCACCTCGCAGAACCACGGATTTGCCGTCGAAGGAGCGGACGACGAGTCCGTTCCCGGCGCCCCCGATCTCCGCGTGACGCATCGAAACCTCTATGATGGAACCGTCGAGGGCATCGAGCACCGAACGCTTCCGGTCTTCTCAGTGCAGTACCATCCGGAGTCGGCACCCGGACCGCATGACTCGCGCTACCTCTTCGACGAATTCATCGAACGGATGCGTTTGGAGCGGGGTGTTGCTGCGGCGACACCCTGATTCTGCTGGTATTCTGGCCGCCTTCCACACAGCCCCGACGCCCGGAGTATCGTCCGGGAGAGGAACGAACGCATATGACCAAGGCAGACCTCGTCGACCAGGTGAGCGAGGCGATCGGACCGGGTGTGACCAAGCGTGACTGTGCGCTCGTGGTGGACGCTCTCTTCGAGGCAATGAAGCATGCCCTGATTCGGGGGGAGCACATCGAACTCCGAGGTTTCGGAACCTTCAAGGTGCAGGAGCGGAATCCGCGGACGGCCAGAAATCCACGAAGTGGCGAGACCGTTCTCGTTCCGGCGCGCGTGCAGCCGGTCTTCAAGCCAGCCCGTGGTTTTCGCGACGAGGTCAACGAAGCGCTGGGCGGCTGAGGTGAGGAATGCCCGAGCCTCCCGCCTCGGATGCGGGACAGGGGATCAAGCGGGCGTTTAACGATCCCGGCCGACTCGCCATCAACTCTCCGGAACGACACAGAACCATGGAATTCGGCCAGACAGCCCACAGCGATGAAGTTCTCGTGGGTCAGGCTCTGAACGGCGATGGGGCTGCTGTCGAACTGCTGGTCAGACGGCACGAAGGTGTGGTCTTCCGATTCCTCCTGGGAATTCTGGGGGACCCGGACCAGGCGGCGGACTGCGCCCAGGACACCTTCGTGAGGGCTCTTTCGAGCCTCGCGAGCTTTCGAGGAGATTCCGCGTTTCGGACGTGGCTCCTGGCGATCGCCCGCAACGAGGCCCGAGGCGCCCTTCGAAAGTCGGGACGCCGGCGGGAGTCGTCGATGGATGATGCTCCCCCGATCGAAGACCCGACCGCCGATCCTGAAAGGTCGGCGATACGTGCTACGGAAGTTGCACGAGTCCGGAAGGCGATGGAGCGCCTGCCGGAAAAACAGAGGCTCAGCGTCGCGCTTCGGATCTTCGACGGACTCAGTTTCCGAGAGGTGGCCGAGGCAACGGACTCGACCGAGGGTGCGGCGCGGGTCAATTACCACCACGGCATACGCCGTTTGCGGGAGTGGCTCAATGAACAGGAAGGATGAGGGACAGATGAAGGGACCGAATGGCGCGCCCGAGTCGACGGGGGTCGATTGTGCGACAGCCAGAGATGCAGTTCCGCTTCTCGACTTTCCCTCCGATCTCGAGCTTCCGCGCCCCGCACTTCTCGCACACTTCGACGAGTGTGAGCCATGCGCGGAGGAGCTCCTCTTCGTTCGCTCGCTCCGGGCCGGGGCACCCGTGCTTCGGCCGGGCTTCGCGGACGGGGTGTTGAGGCGTCTGGAGCAGGAAGCCTCGGGGCCGGCGAGTGCCCCATCGGTCCAGCCCAAACTGGTCGTGGAACGTCGACCCAAGCTCTCCCGAGCCGGCTGGGGGCTCTCCGCGGCGGCACTCCTGATCCTGGCTCTGGGGATTGGTTCGCTCTGGCAAGGCTCCGCGCCTCCTTCCGTGGAGAGCCTTGTTGCCTCACTCCTCGACGGCGCAGAAGTGGAGCCGCGCGAGCAGTGGCTGGTCGCCGGTGCGCCTCACCTCGATGCTCTCCCCGACGAGTTGCTCTACACGCTTCTACAGGACATCGACTCATGATGACCTCGACCGGACACCGTGTGCTCAGGCCCGCCTCTCGAATTTTCGGGCCTCTTGCTCTCCTCCCCATTGCGCTCGTTCTCTCGTTCTCGCCGGGGCTGGAGGCTCAGTCGTCAGGTGGGGCGCAGGGGCAACAGGACGCACAGTCTCGCCAGCAGATGCAGGCGCAGATCATGGCCCAGTTCGAACAGCGAGTCGCGCGGGAACTGAGGCTGGACCGAGCCACGATGCGGGAGGTCACCGAGGTCCTGGCTGCGATGCAGCAGGAGCGCCATGAGATCTTCCAGCGGAGCAGA
>SLDT01000259.1 GCA_007125125.1 Gemmatimonadota bacterium
CCGCCCCCCTCCAGGAGGCGTGGGCCTGGGCCCTCACCTCGCTCGAGCCCGACTACTACGAGAAGCTCGTCGATGACTATCGGGCCCGGCGCTCGGCCCTCCTCGACGGGTTGCGGGCAGCGGGCTTCGCCTGCTCGGTCCCCGAGGGCGCCTACTACATCCTCGCCGACTTCTCGGAGCTCTCCGCGCTCGACGACACCGCCTTCAGCCGGTCGCTCGCGGTCGAACCGGGGGTCGTCCCCGTCCCGGGGAGCAGCTTCTTCAGCGGGGAGCGCGGGCGCACCCTCGTCCGTTTCGCCTTCTGCAAGCGCCTCGAGACCCTCGAGGAGGCCGCTCGCCGGCTCGTCGACTACAGCCGCGCCGGGGGCGGCTGAAACTTTCTCCGGGACGCCTCCGTCGTGTGCGGTGTGGGAACCGCGGCCCACCCTCCGGAACTCGATTCCCGACCCGGAACACCGTACACGAGCAGGACCCTGGAGAACGAGAGATGACGAACGCAGCCCGGCGCACCCGGCGCCTTACGATCCCCGCCCTCGCCCTGACCCTCGCCCTGGCCCCCGCCCTGACCCTGGGCTTCACCCCCGACGCCGCCGCGGCGCACGGCCTCGACCTCGTCCCGGCCGAGCAGGCCGCGCAGGAGGTCACACAGTCCACGAACGTCGAACGTGCCATGGAGCTCGAGCAGCTGGCGGCCGAGCTCCAGCAGGACCATGCGAGGCTCGGTCGGGCCGCGCAGCTCCTGCGGGCCGCAGCCGACCTGCGTGACGACACCGACACCCGGAAGTTCGAGAACCTCAGGCAGGCCGCCTCCTTCAACCACTACGCCGGACGCGACCGCCAGGCGCACCGGGATCTCGTCTCGGCGGCCGAACTCGCGACGCGACAGGGCAACGTGATCAAGGCCGGTCACGTCTGGCTTGACGCTGCCTGGATGGCGAAGCGGCTCGGGAGCGCCACCCTCGTCGAGCACCATGTCGAGCAGGTCCGGGTCCTCTCGAGCTCGCCCCTCCTCGACCGCGAGGTGCGGGCCCAGCTCCTCGACCGGGTCGCCACCCTCTCCTGAGCCCTCGGCCGAGCCGGGAGGTCACACTCCGAAGGGACCCCGGGAAGAAGGCTCCCCGGGGTCCTCTCGTCCTTCCCGGCCCGAAGCTCAGCCCCCTTCGCCCTCCCGCAGCACGAGAACGGGTGCCGAGCGAAGAACCGGGCCGGTCACAAGCCAGCCTGCCGCTACCGTGAGAAGCACGACCCCCGCCCACACCGCACCGAGCACCCCCCAGGGCACGGCTCCTGCACCATCGAAGCGCCACCAGAGGAGCAGGGTGCCCCCACCCGCCCCAATGAGGAGTCCGGCACCCCCGGCCTCGACCCCCAGGAGGTCATACTCCGCGAGGCTGGCCCCGCGCACCGTCGCGCCTCGCGCCCCCAGGGTTCGCAGGATCGCTCCCTCGCGGCGCCGCAGGTAGCGGGTCGTGAGGAGCGAGGCCAGGAGCACGAGGAACCCGCCCGCCAGGACGAAGCCCGCAAGGGACCGGAAGAGGAGCACGACCCGTCGCGCAACCCGCTCGAGGGTGTCCCGGAGCGCCGAGACATCGAGAAAGGAGACGTTCGGCGCATCCCGCGCGATGCGCTCTCGGAGTTCGTCCCGGGTGACCGGGTCGCCCACGGGGGCGAGCGCGACCCAGCTCGCCGGCGCCCCGTCGAGGGCTCCCGGCTCGAATACCACGAAGAAGTTCGGCTGGAAGGCCGCCCACTCGACGGCCCTCAGGCTCGCGACCACCGACGGGACCCGGACCCCCTGCACGTCCCAGACGATCTCGTCGCCCACCCCGACCCCGAGGTCGCCGGCAAGCCCCTCCTCGATCGAGATCCGGGCCGGCCCGCCCTCCGGCGCCGCATCGTCCCACCAGCGACCCGCTGTGACCCGCTCCGTCCGAAGGTCAAGCTCACCCCGCTCCGTGTTTCGATAGAGCCGCCGGAGCACCCACCGCCGGTCCTCGTCCCACCCCTCGAGGAGTTCCGAGACGGGTACCCCGCGCACGGAATCGAGGCGGGCCGGGATGATCGGGAGAGGGTCCTCGCTCACCCCGGCGTCCCGCAGGTGCTCCCGCACCCGGTCGACCTGGTCGGCCTGGATGTCGAAGAGGAGCACCGCTGGTCCTCCCTCGAGGTCGAGGGAGACCCGGTCGCGAAGGTTTGCCTCGACCACCGCGAGTGAACCCATGAGGAAGGCACCGAAGCCGAGCGCCACGAGCACGGGCATCGTCTGGTTCCCGGGGCGGTGGAGCCCCGCGAGCCCCTGCCGGAGCGCAAAGGGCGCGCCCGCCGGGACGAGCCGCCGCAGCCCCCGCACCAGCAGCGTCGCGATCCCGGCCAGGAGGAGGAGCACGAGGGTGAGCGCCAGGGTCACCCCTCCTCCGCCCGCAAGGCTGCCGAGCTGAAGGGCCGCGAGGGCCAGGACGGTTCCGAGGAGGAGGGCGAGGACCAGGAGGCGCAGGAGCCTTCCTCCCGCGGGCTCGGTCCCGACCTCGAGGCGGAGGGCGGCCAGGGGCGGGATCTCGCGCACTCGCAGGAGTGGAAGGAGCGCGAAGGCCGTCGAGACCCAGACGCCCGTGCCGATCCCGGCGAGGACCGGCCCTGCGCGAAGGCGGGGGTTCAGCTCGAAGGGGAGGGCCCCGCTGGCCACGACGGGGACGAGGAACTGCGAGCCCACCCCGAGAGCAGCGCCGAGGAGCGAGCCCGCCACCCCGAGCGCAGCGGCCTGCAGAAGGTACGAGGCAAAGACGGGTCCCTGGCGGGCACCCAGGCAGCGCAGCACGGCGACGGATGCGATCCTCTCGCGGACGTAGACGTGCACCGCACTCGCCACGCCGATTCCCCCGAGGAGGAGGGCCGCGAGCCCGACGAGCCCGAGGAAGCCCGAGAGATAGCGGAAGCCGGCCGCGAGCCCCTCTGCCTCCTGGCGAGCCGTGCGAATCGAGACGGCGCGATCAGGAGCGGCTCGCCGGAGCGCGAATGCGAGCTGGCCTGGTCGGGTCTCCTCCGCGGCGACGACGAAGGCCCGATACTGGGCGAGGCTGCCGAAACCGAGGAGCCCGGCCTCCTCGAGGGCCTCGAGCCCCATGAAGAGGGGGGGACCGGCGAGGGTCTGGAAGCCCGGGTCGAGGGGAAGCCCGCGTACCGTGCCGAGGACGGGGAGGCGCAGGCTCCCGACGCGGAGGCTGTCGCCCGGCACGACGCCGAGCTCGCGCAGGATGAGATCGGACCCCGCTACGATCCCCTCGCCCCGGGCCGCGCGCTCCCAGCTCCCTGCCGGCTCCTCCTCGAGCTCGCCCGTCAGGGGGAAGGCCGGCTCGAGGGCGTTCACCTGGACGAGGCGTCCGCCCGGACCCCCGGGGGCCGAAACGACGGTGCCAAGGGAGACCCCGCGCGCGACCTG
Organism: Gemmatimonadota bacterium; assembly: GCA_007125125.1. Taxonomy (GTDB): domain Bacteria; phylum Gemmatimonadota; class Gemmatimonadetes; order Longimicrobiales; family Gaopeijiaceae; genus SLDT01. Next base: position 3,437 of record SLDT01000259.1, read on the forward strand.
GTGGCCCCGCGCGGCAAGAGAGTCGAGGGTGGCCTCGAGCCCCTCGGAGAAGGGGGTCTGGGACTGGACTCGGAGGTCACCCCCGAGGAGCTGGCGCGCCTCGAGGCGTGCAGCCTCCTCCGCGTCGGCCTGGAAGGAACGGAGTCCGGTCAGGGCGGCCACCCCGAGAGCGACCGCAAGCATGAAGACCCCGATGCGGCGAACGCCCGCGCGCCCCTCCCGGAAGGCCATCCGGAGGGCGAAGCTCCCGGAGATGCGCTCGCCGATCACGCCGCCTCCGGGCGGGGCACCCCGTCACGGAAGGTGAGGACCCGGTCCATCGAGGCGGCGAGTCCTCCGTCATGGGTCACGAGGACGAGGGTGGTGCCCGCCTCCCGGTTCAGCTCCTCCAGGAGCTCGACGATGCGCGCCCCCGTCTCCCGGTCCAGGTTTCCCGTGGGCTCGTCGGCAAAGAGGAGGGCGGGCCGGGTCACGAAGGCGCGAGCGAGCGCAACCCGCTGCTGTTCACCTCCAGAGAGCTGGAGAGGGTAATGATGGCCGCGCTCTCCGAGACCGACCCGCTCGAGGTAGGCCTCGGCCCGCGCCCGGATCTCGGCCGGAGGTGGGCGAAGCGACGCAGGGAGGAGCTCGAGCGGGACCTGCACGTTCTCGCGGGCGGTGAGCGCGGGAAGGAGATGGAAGGTCTGGAAGACGAAGCCGAGGTGGCGCGCCCGAAACTCCGCCCGGCCATCTTCGGTAAGAGCGAAGAGATCGGTTCCACCGATGCGTACCGTTCCGCCACCGGGTTGCTCGAGACCGGCAAGGATCCCGAGAAGGGTCGTCTTGCCGCTCCCGGACGGTCCGACGATTGCGGTGCGGCTCCCCGCCTCGACCACGAAATCCACTCCCTCCAGAACGCGCAGCGTGCGCCCTCCACTCCGAAAGGACTTCTCGATGCCTTCGACCTCGACACGCACCTGGCTGCTCCTGCTGCTCTGGGGACTCGTGGGGGGAACGGCCGGGGGCCTGTCGGGCTGTGCCCCATCCGGGGAGCCCTCCCCCCGGGAGGGAGAAACCGCCGACCTCGACGGACCGGCGGTGATACGCGCCCAGGGACCCGAAAGTTCAGGGGACGCCGCACCCCGCGTCGTGTTCTTCGGCACCAGTCTCACGGAGGGCTACGGCCTCGATGATCCGGGACGCGAGGCGTGGCCCGCCCGGATCGGGGAAAAGGCGCATGGGGCCGGGCTTCGGATCGAGGTCGTGAATGCAGGGCTCTCGGGAGAGACCAGCGCGGGGGCACTCCGGCGGGTCGACTGGGTCGTGGGTGCCTCTCCTCCCGAGCTCTTCATTCTGGAGACCGGGGCGAACGACGGCTTGCGCGGACTGCCCGTCGAGGCGTTGGCCGAGAATCTCGACTCGATCTTCGTGCGCACCGCACGGGCAGCGCCCGACGCCCGCCTCGCCCTCGTCCGGATGGAGGCCCCCCCCAACATGGGGGCGGAGTACGTGGAGCAGTTCCGGAAGGCGTTCGAGGAGGTGGCGGCCCGGCGAGGCGCCCTCCTCCTGCCCTTTCTTCTCGAGGGGGTGGCGGGCATCCCGGAGCTGAACCAGCCCGATGGGATCCACCCCACGGCCGAGGGACACCGGCAGATGGCCGACGGCGTCTGGCCTGTCCTCGAACCCCTCCTGAGGGAGCTGGCCGGGGGTTGACGGGGCGCCGTGCGGGCGGAGCTTTCTCGGCAGCCTCGGCTCTCTTCCGTCCCCCTACCCCCCGCGCCCCTTGAAAGCCTTCCGGATCATCGGCCTCGTCTTCGGGGCGCTCGCCCTTGCCATGATCGCCTTCACCGTGATCGGGATCCTGCTCCCGAGCGGCTGGGAGACGGAGCGCTCGATCGTGATCGAGGCCCCGCCCGAGGCGATCCTTCCCTGGCTCGAGCGGGCCGAGGCATGGGGCGAGTGGACCCCCTCCCCTGACGACGGGGTCGAGCTCTTCGGTCCTCCGGCCGGACCCGGATCCGGGCGCCGTTGGGACGATGCCCGCTACGGGCAGGGCGAATTCGAGATCACCGCCGTCGAGGAGGGGCGCCGCGTGTCGTACGAGGTCGCCGTCGAGGGGGGCGCGATCCGGATCTCCGGGCGCCTCGAACTCCTCCCCGAGGGTGCCTCGACCCGGGTCGTCTGGCGGGAAGAGGGCGATTTCGGCTGGAACCCCCTGCTCGGCTACGTCGCCGGCCAGATGGAGGAGCTGCAGGGGAACCAGCTCGAGGATGCGCTCCGAACCCTCCGCACCCGGGTGCTCGCGGCGATGGAGGAGACGGCTCTTCCGGCTACAGCCGCGCCCGGCTCATCTTGAGGAGTTCCTCGTTCGTCGTGGTGCGCTTCATGACGCCGAGCAGCTCCGTCATCGCGTCCGAGGGACTCGTTCCCGCGAACTGACGGCGGAGTGCGCGCGACAGGAGGAGGGCTTCCTCGCTCAGGAGGAGTTCCTCGCGGCGGGTCGCCGAGGCCATGAGGTCGATCGCCGGGAAGATCCGTCGGTCAGCGAGGTCCCGGCTCAGCACGATCTCGGAATTGCCCGTTCCCTTGAACTCCTCGAAGATCACCTGGTCCATCCGTGAACCGGTGTCGACGAGGGCGGTCGCAACGATCGTGAGGGAGCCGCCACCCTGCGCCGGGTCGATCCGACGGGCACTTCCGAGGAGCCGCTTCGGCCGCTCGAGCGCATTCGCGTCGAGCCCCCCGGAGAGGGTGCGCCCACTCCCGTCCTCGGCCGTATTGAAGGCTCGGGCGAGACGGGTGATCGAGTCCAGGATGAGGACGACGTCCTGCCCCATCTCGACCCTGCGTCGCGCGCGCTCGATCGTGATCTCGGCAAGGGCGATGTGGCGATCAGCCGGGAAGTCGAAGGATGACGCGATGACCTCGCCGAAGCCGCATCGCTCCATCTCCGTGATTTCTTCCGGTCGTTCGTCCACGAGAAGGAGGAAGAGGGTGCACTCCGGATGGTTCCGCGTGATCCCTTCCGAGACGCGCTGCAGGACCGTGGTCTTCCCCGCCTTCGCCGGAGCCACGATCATCGCCCGCTGCCCCTTCCCGAGCGGACAGAAGAGGTCGATGACCCGGTTCGTGAAGTCGGGCCCGCCGGGCGCATTGATCTCGCACTCGAGCCTGAGCTGCTCGTTCGGGTGCATCGCGCTCAGCCGGTCGAAGTCCATCCGCCCCTTCGCCTCCTCGGGCGGACGGCCATTCACGAGCTCGAGCCGGGAAAGGGGGGGCGCCTTGCCATTCTTGGGTCGGCCGCCGACATGGCCCGAGATCTCGTCCCCGGTTCGAAGCCCGAAGCGGGAGATCAGCTTGCCACTTACGTACACATCGTCCGTGCTCGGAAGATATCCGGCCGACTTCCGTCGCACGAACCCTGCGCCTCCGGAGAGAACCTCCAGGACGCCCAACCATCGATCGTCGGTCACGTTCCGTCGCAGTCCAGGGGTGGGGAAAAGAAGAAAACGTCGCCGGCGACCTCTCGTCTCCGGCAGGAACCCTGTCCCGGAAAGAGTGTTCCGGGGAATGCAGGGCGCGAATGCTAAGCCTATACACCTCGAGAGCTCCGGACAAGGGATGACAGTCGACAAGGATGAAGGCGGGAGCTCGAAGCTCCCCAGCTTTTCGGGGACAAAGGGGAGCCGTGCGGCCGAGATTGCCGGGGCGATCGTCCTCACCGCCTCCCCCTTCCTCCTCCTCTTCGGGCTCTGGTGGCTCGACGGGTTCGTGCGCTGAGCCATCGGGGAGGCGGTGCGTCCCGGGTGTCCCGCCTCCCGACCCCGAACTGTCCTCTCCGTCGGGCACCCGGCCCTTGCCGATCGGGCGCCTGCCCCGCCCGCTCGCCATCTTTCCGCGGCGGGGACACCGAACCGCAAGGCTTTGCAGAACGGGGCTTTTCCGGCTAAAACAGAATCTCCGTTATGTTTTCGCCGTACCCGGGAAGTGCACCCGCCGGACCCTGGCATCCTTCCTGCTGTACCAAGAGGGGCGAACTTGTTCCACGCCTGGTGCCCAGGAGCCCTGCGATGTCTGCTTCGTCCCATCCCCTGCTCCGGCGAAGAGGTCGTTCGGCACCCCTCGGGGTGGCCTCCGTCCTCCTTGCCCTCCTCCTTCTCTCCGGCCCGCAGCTCGAGGCGCAGACCTCCTTCTCCGTGACCGCCTGGGGAAGTTCGGGTACGGGGCAGCTCTTCGACGGCTTTTCGGTCGGGCTCGCCCACCGTGCGCCGGGAAGCGCCCTCTTCCACGAGATGGCGTCAGTCCCCGTCCACCGGACGAGCTCGGTGCACCAGGGCGCGGCGCTCGACTACGGGATGCACATGGGCGCGGGGTGCTGGGACCTCTACTATGACTGGTGGAACTACGGTTGGCACCACCCCTGCGATCCGATGATGTGGCATTGGGGGTGGGCCCCCGTCGTGGTAATGACCCCGGTTCGGGTCCGGCCCAGGCCGGTGCGCCCGGTGGTCGCGGTGGGATGGAGTGTCCACGTCGGGGTCTGGGGCGGTGGCTGGTGGGCCTATGACCCCTGGCATTATTCCCCCTGGGCGCCGGGCTACGTGGTGCGCCCCCCGCGCTGGCGCACCGCCTACGTGTACCAGCCGCAGCTCTTCGTCGTGCACCCGCGCCCGCACCGGGTTGTCTACGGCCCGCCCTCGCACGCCCCGGCCCGCGGCTGGGTGGGCCCCTCGACGGGGTACAAGGAGCACCCGGGAACCGCCCAGCCCGCACGAACCGCGGTGCCCCGGGGATCGACGACCGCCACGGCGCCCGCGCCCGCTCCGGACATCCGGACGAACCCGGCGCGAACGGCGGTTCCGACCCGGGGTGCACAGGGCTCGGGCGCCGCGGCGCAGCAGC
>SLDT01000199.1 GCA_007125125.1 Gemmatimonadota bacterium
GGGGCGGAACGGCTCTTTGGCGCGTAAGCGCTTTGGGTGGTCGTTCCGCGAGACCGCCGAGCATAGCGCAGGAGAACCCGAAGGGCGAAGGGGGTTTGTGGCCCTGGATCGGCGTTGGAGCGCCTCACCGATGCCGACCCGGCTCCGCCGGGTGCCCGATCGCTGTCGGCGCTCCGCCTTGACCAGGACCGCAAGACCCCTTCGCGGGGGCCGCTCTACTTCTTCCGCAGCCTTCCAAGGAAACGCGCGAGCGGGGTCTGGGTGATCGTGACACCCACCGGTCCGCCACACAGCACACGGACCTTGTGAAATTCTTCACATACGGTCTTGACCGAACGTGCCGAACGTACTACAGTGATTCAATCGTGTGGCCGTGGGCAGCTCCAGGCCCGCAGCCGCACCGGGACGAATCCGACCGACGAGAACCGCCCCGGGGGAGGAGGGCTCACCGCCATGGATCCAGCCAGACGCCACTTCATCGAGGAGATGGGGCTTCGCACCGAAGAGGACGGGCTCCCCCGAATCGCCGGGCGCATCCTCGGCCTCCTCCTTCTCGAGGACGAGCCGAAGAGCCTCGACGACCTCTGCGACGCGCTCGAGGTGAGCAAGACCTCGGCGAGCACGAATGCACGCCTCCTGGAGCGGATCGGGATGCTCGTGCGGGTGAGTCGGCGGGGCGACCGGCGCGACTTCTACCGGGTGGCGCCCGATGCGCCCGACCGGATCCTGGGCCAGGTGAAGGGCCGGATGATGCGCATCCTTGCGACCTTCGACAAGGCGCTCGCCGAACTCGCACGAGACGAAGGCACGGCCCCGGACGCGGGAGGACGCCTCCGGGAGATGCGCGACTGGTATGCCTTCCTCCTGGGCGAAATGGATGGGGTGCTCGAGCGATGGCACCGCCAGCGGGCAGCGCACACCTCCGAGGCGGCACGGTCTTCCGGGGTTGGGAAGGCTGGCCCGGCCGAGCTGCGGGAGGTGTGAGGTGAGGCTCCGGGATGGATGGCCCCTGGCGGCCTTCTTCCTGCTCGTCGTGCTCCCTTCGCAGGGCGCGGGGCAGGGGGTTGCCGCGGACACGCTCCGGCTCAGCCTCGACGCGGCGGTGGAGCGGGCCCTCGACCGGAACGAGGCGGTCGAGCTCGCACGCGAGGCGATGACGCTGGCCGAGGCCCAGATACGAGGCGCGCGCGCGGGTGCCTTCCCCCAGGTGACGGGGGCGCTGAACTATGATCGTACGCTGCGCTCCGTCTTCGACCTCGGCTCGAGCCCCCCGCCCGATCCGGACCAGGGCGAGGAGGGTGGCTTCGACCTGGCCGACCTCTTCGGGGACCTTCCCTTCGGCCAGCCGAACACATGGATCGCCTCCTTCCAGGTGAACCAGGCGCTCTACACGGGAGGAAGGCTGAGCGCGGGCCTCGACATCGCGGAACGCGCCCGCGCCGCCACGCGCCATTCCCTCTCGGATGCCGAGGCGCAGATGACGCGCGAGGTGCGGCAGGCCTACTTCATGACGGTCCATGCGGGGCTCCTGGTGGAGATCGCGGACGAGGCGCTGGCCCTGGCCGAGGCACATCTGGCCCAGGTCGAGCGCTTTCGCGACCGGGGGGTGGCCTCGGACTTCGAGGTGCTCCAGGCGCGGGTCGAGCGGGACAACCGCGAGCCGGGGGTGGTCGAGGCAAGGAGCGCGCGGCGCCTGGCCGAGCTGAGGCTGCGGAGCCTTCTGGACCTCGGGCCCGACGTGCCCCTCGACCTGGTCTCGCCCCTCGATGCCCCGGAGGTCGAGATCGACCGGGAGGCGGTGCTCGAGGGGGTGCTCGAGCGGCCCTCGCTGCGGGCGGCGGACGAGCAGGTGCGGATCCAGGAGGAGCTGATCCGGGTGGCGCGAGCCGAGCGGCGGCCGACCCTCTCGGCGGCGGCGAGCTTCTCCTTCCAGGCCTTTCCCGACCGGATCTTCCCCTCGGGGGTGCCGGGGGGGAGCGAGTGGCGCGAGGACTGGTCGATCGGGCTGCGGGCCTCGATCCCGATCTTCGACGGGTTCCGGGCCTCGGCGGGGATCGAGGAGTCGCGCTCGGGGGTGAGGAGCGCGGTGCTCCAGCGCGAGCAGCTTCGCGAGGGGCTCGTTCTCGAGGCGGAGTCGGCGTGGGCCGAGTACGAGGGGGCGCGGGCCCGGATCCGCGCGCGCCGGGCGACGGTCGAGGAGGCGGAGCGGGCGCTCGAGCTCGTGGAGCTTCGCTACGAGAATGGCCTGGCGAGGTTGATCGAGGTGTCGAATGCGCGGCTTCTCCTCGAACAGGCACGGACGAACGAGGCCGATGCGCGCCTGGGCTGGCTGAACGCCCTCGCGGCCCTCGAGTACGCGGCGGGCGGGCGCATCCGGGTGTTCGAACCATGATCCGGGCCGTGGCAGGCGGTCCGGGGGCAATTCAGGGGAACGAGGAGAGATCGTGAGCATCGTGAAGCGACGGGGGTTCTGGGTGGGCGTGGGCATCGTGCTCCTCGTCGGGGTGGTGGCCGTGCTCCGGGTGCAGGAGGCGCGGACTCCCGAGGAGCCCTCGCCCACCGTCGAGGAGCTGCGCGCGGAGCAGGGGATCCCGGTGGCGGTGGTGACGGCCGAGCGGGGGAGCATCGAGCTCTGGGAAGGATTCACCGGGACCGTTTCAGGGGTGCGCGATGCGGTCGTGCGGGCGCGGACGGCCGACCGGGTGGCGCAGGTGCTCGTCGCGGAGGGCGACCGGGTCTCCGAGGGGCAGCTCCTCGTCGAGGTCGCCGGGGAGTCGACCCGCGCGCGCCTCCGGCAGGTCGAGACGCAGCTTCGCCAGGCGGAGCGGGCGGTCGAGCGAATGCGTCCCCTGCACGAGGCGGGGGCGATCAGCGAGCAGGAGTGGGAAGACGTGCTCGTCCGCGAGGAGCTCGCGCGCGAGGAGCTGGCCACGGTGCGCGACGCCCTCGAGCTGACGAGCCCCCTCGCGGGGACGGTCACGGAGGTCATGGCGCGTCCGGGCGTCGTGCCGGACCCGGGCGATCCCTTCGTCCGGATCGCGGACCTCTCCGGGCTCGTCGTGCGGTCGCGCGTGAGCGCGTCGCGGGCGCAGGCGATCCGCCCGGGACAGCGGGCCCGGGTGCCTGGTACGGAGGTCGAGGGCGAGGTGCGCCGGGTCGCCCTCCAGGCCGATCCCGTGACGCGCCTCGTCGAGGTCGAGATCGCCTTCGGGGCGGGGGCGGGGCTCGTGCCGGGGAGCTTCGTAAGCGTCGAAGTGCTGGTCGATGCGCGCGACGACGCCCTCCTGATTCCGCGCGAGGCGCTCCGCGACGAGGGGGTCTGGGTGATCGACGACGAAGACCGAGCGCACCGCCGCGATGTCGAGGCGGGACTTCGAAGCGCCGCCACGATCGAGCTCCTGGAGGGGGTCGATGCCGGGGAGCGGGTCGTGGTCGAGGGGGCCTCCCTCCTCGGAGACGGCACGCGCGTAAGGGTGGTCTCGATCGACGGGGAGGCGCGGTAGATGTTCCGCTTCTTCCCGCGGCTCGCGGTCGAGCGACCGGTCCTCACGACGATGCTCGGGGCGGTCTTCATCGTCCTCGGGGTCTTCAGCTTTCTCTCGCTCCGGATGGAGCTCTTTCCGGAGGTTGAGTTCCCGGTCATCACGGTGATCACCCCCTATCCGGGGGCGGGGCCGGCCGAGGTCGAGGTGCAGGTCACCGAACCGATCGAGGAGGCGCTCTCGAGCCTCGCGGGGATCGACGAGATGCGTTCCTTTTCGCAGGACGACCTTTCGATCGTGATCGTGGTCTTCGACCTCGAGGTGGGCGTCGACCAGGCGGCCACGGATGTGCGCGACCAGATCGAGGGGGTGCGGCGGGCCCTCCCCTCGGGGGCGGAGTCACCCTCGGTCCAGAGCTTCGACATCGGCGCCTTCCCGATCATGCAGATCGCCCTCGCAGGGCCGCAGGGTGTCGACGCGCTCTACGCCCTCGCCGACGAGGAGCTTCGCGATCGCCTCTCGCGCGTCGAAGGGGTCGCTCAGGTCGATGTGGTCGGGGGGCGGGAGCGTGAGGTCCAGGTCCTCGTCGACCCCGAGCGCCTCTCGGCCTACGACCTCGCCCTCGTCGACCTCGTCGGGCTCATCCAGGCCGAGAACCTCCGGATCCCCGGCGGCCAGCTCCGCTCCGAGACCCGCGCGATCCCCGTCCGCGTGGTGGGCGAGTACGAGAGCCTCCGCGAGCTCGAGTCGCTCCGGATCCCGCTGGCGGGCGGGAGCTGGATCGCCCTCGACGAGGTGGCGACGATCGTCGACGGCTTCGAGCGCCTCGACCAGGTCGCCCGTCTCGACTCCGAGCCCGCGGTCAGCATCAGCATCCAGCAGACGAGCGGGGCCAACACGATCGAGACCGCCGCCGGCGTGCGCGCCGAGCTCGCGCGCATCTCGGACGAGCTCCTCCCCGAGGGAGCGGTGCTCGACGTCGTCCAGGACCAGAGCGAGTTCATCCAGGCGTCGGTCAACGACGTGCTCCTGAACATGCTGATCGGGATCCTCCTGACCGCGATCGTCCTCTTCTTCTTCCTGCACTCCTGGCGCAGCACCGTGATCGCCGCGATCGCGATGCCCGCCACCGTCGTCTCGACCTTCTTCCTCATGGACCTCGCGGGGTTCACCCTCAACGTCATGACCCTCATGGCGCTCGGGATCACGGTCGGGATCCTCGTCACGAACACCATCGTCGTACTCGAGAACATCTACCGACACCTCGACCGGGGCGAGGGGCCCGGGCAGGCAGCGGAGGAAGGCACCGCGGAGATCGCCATCGCCGTGGCCGCCTCCACCCTCACGAACATCGTGGTCTTCGTCCCGATCGCCTTCATGGAAGGGATCATGGGGCAGTTCTTCTACGCCTTCGGGCTCACCGTCGTCTTCGCCACGATCTTCTCGATCTTCATCTCCTTCACCCTTGCCCCCCTCCTGGCGGCCCGCCTCCTCGAGGGCGATGCGGGGGAGCGGGGCGGGCGGAGCCTCCTCGCCCCCCTCTGGACGCGCTGGGACGCGGCGTACGATGGGGTCGCGACCGCCTACCGCGGAGGGCTCTCCTGGGCCATCGGGCGCCCGCGCAACGGATGGTTCGTGATCGGGGGCACCCTCGTGGCCTCCTTTCTCATCGTGGCCTCCTCGATCGGCTTCGTCGGGGTCGATTTCATTCCGAGCGGCGACGAGGGGGCGGCCCGCGTCACCCTCGAACTCCCGGCCGGGAGTTCGATCGAGCGCACCTCGGGGGTGGCGGCCGAGGCCGAGCGCCTGATCCTCGAACTGGAGGGGGTCGGGTCGGTCCTCACGACGATCGCGGGGGGCGGTGGCGGGATGATGGCGATCGGGGCCGCGGGGGCGACCGAAGCCGAGCTCCTCGTCACCTTCGCCGATGACGCCGACACCGGGGAGGGAGTCCGCCGGATCCGGGCCCTCCTCGCCGACCTCCCCGACACCGAGGTGGCGGTGATCGCGACCGACCCCGCCGCCCAGGGTCCCGGCGGAGCCGCACCGATCGAGCTCGACGTGACCGGCCCGGATTACGCGGTGCTCGAGGAGGTGGCCGCCAGCTTCGAGGAGATCCTCTCGGCGCTCCCCGAGCTCGGTGATGTCGTGAACACCGCCGACCAGCCCCGCCGCGAGCTCGTCTTCCGGCCCGACCGGGACGCCCTCGTCGAGTACGGACTCAATGTGAGCCAGGTCGGGAGCGCCGTGCGGGCCTCCCTCGACGGCTCGATCGCCGGCGTCTACCGCGGCGAGGTCGGCCAGGAGCTCGAGATCCGCGTGCTCCTCGTTCCGGAGGCGCTCGAGCGCCCCGAACAGCTCGAACGTCTCGAGCTGCGGACCCCGCTCGGCCTCGTCTCCCTTGCCTCCCTCGGCCGCTGGACCGAGGCCGACGCCCCCACCTCGATCCAGCGCACCGACCGGCAGCGGTCGATCCGGCTCGAAGTCCAGCTCGGGGAGGCCGACCTCGGCGGCGCGGTGGCGGCGATCAACCGCGCCCTCGAGGCCGAGGATCTCCCGCCCGACTATGGCTGGCGGGTGGGCGGCGAGTTCGAGCTCTTCAGCGATGCCTTCCAGAGCATGCTCATGGCGCTCCTGCTCGCCGTGCTCCTGACCTACATCGTTCTCGCGATGATCCTCGAGTCCTTCGTGCACCCCTTCACGATCATGCTCGCCCTTCCCCTCGGCGTCGTGGGCGCGGTGCTCGGGCTCTTCCTCGCCGGGCAGTCGCTCAACCTCTTCAGCATGATGGCGATCGTCATGCTCGTGGGGATCGTCGTGAACAACGCGATCCTCATCCTCGACTACGCGGCCCAGCTCCGCCGCGAGGGGAGCGCAATCATCGAGGCGCTCCTGGAGGCCGCACCCGCCCGGCTGCGCCCCATCATCATGAGCAATGTCGCGATCGCCGTCGCCCTCATCCCCCAGGCACTCGGCACGGGCGAGGGTGCGGCCTTCCGCGTGCCGATGGCGGTCGTGACGATCGGCGGCGTGCTCGTCGCCGCGGTCTTCACCCTCTTCCTCATCCCCGTCATCTATACGAAGCTGGACCGGTTCGCGCGCGCCCCGGGCGAGCGAAAGCTGGACCGCGCCGCGGGCACCGCGCCCTGAGTGACCGCCCTCTGAGCGGCCGCCCACTGGACAGCCACCCCCCGATCCGCCACTGTCGGATCACCCGCACATCGACTGCCGTCGCCCCGATCACCCGTTCCCCCGCGATCATCCATTCCCCCGCGACCACCCGCACCGATCCATGTCCGCGCACCTCATCCCCGCTCTCGTCGCGCTGAACCTCCTCGCCCTCGGGGACACCGAGCCGATCCTCGGGCTCCTCGCGCTCCCCGAGGTCTTCGGCGAGGCACCGTGCCAGGACTTCGAACCGGGCGAGATCGCCCTCTTCGCGCGCCCCGCCGCCGATGCGTCCGCCCCGGGTGACCCCATCGCCTTCATCCGTGTCGACCGACCCTGGACCCACCATCCGCAGGGCGGGTGCGAGGGGCTCCGGGTCGGGGTCCATCCCGTGGGTGCTGCGGAATCCGCACCCCTTCCCACCCGCGAGTTCGGCTACGAGCTCCCCGGCGCCGTCGTCCTCGAACGGGAAGAAGGCTGGTTCCGCATCCGGACGCCCTCGGGCTCGGCCTGGCTCCGGGCCACGGAGCGCACGGAGTACCTTCCTCTCGAGGAGCTGCTGTCCGATGCGCTGGCCTACATGACCGAGGGGTGGGACGGCCCCCTCGCCCCCGAGCCCGGCCGCACGGCGATGGCCGCGGAGCTCGACCGGGTCGGGAGCGATCCGACGCACTGGGAGGGAATGAGCGCCACCCTCGAGGCGCACCGCTGGCTCGGGGAGGAGCTCTGGCTCGAGGTGAGCGTGCTCAACCACTCGGTCTGCGAGGGCCCCGAGCCCCGCGTCGTGGGACGCGGCTGGCTCCCCGCGCACGGACCCACCGGCGAAGTCACCGTCTGGTTCCACTCGCGGGGCTGCTAAGGCCCGGCCGCGCGTTCGCCCAAGCGCTCGTCGACATCCTCCGATTCCCCCCGCGCGATGGCCACCTCGCCCGCGCACGAGGAAAACTCCCCTGCGAATGAGTTCGTTGCAGGCGTGTGGGGAGAACTCGTTCGAAAACGAGTGACTTCTCCCCGTGATCACGCCGGGGAGGTGCGGGCGCGGGGAGAACTCTGCCGGTTCCGGGGAAGAACTCCCCGCGGGGGCAAAACGCACGCCGTCGTAGGGGAGTTCTTGTCGGGGGGGCGTCGTCGGGGAGTTTCTGTCGCTGGGGGCACGGCGCAGCGGGCGCCCCGGACCCCCTTCGCGCGACCCCGGCGCTGCCGCCTGCACCGTCCTCCCAAAGGAGGGGCGCATGTGCGCCCCAAACATGTGTATCAGGCGCTGCGGGGTGCCCTGGATCCGGGCCCACGGCCACTCTCGGGCGCACAGGTCGACTGGATCGGGGGACCCTCCGTTCTGGCGGGGCACCCTGCGGCGATCCTTTGAAAGCACGATGACAGTCGGGACCGCTTCGTCCCCACGAGGGCGACCCCACGCCGGGCGCGGCCCCTTGACCTGCGCCGATCGCGGCCCCTTGACCTGTGCCGATCGCGGCCCCTTGACCTGTGCCGATCGCGCGCCCCGCTCGCCGTTCCGGGACCACACCGCCGGAGAGAACTTCCCACCGGAGAGAACTTCCCACGGAGAAGAGAACTCCCCAGAGGGAAAGCGCTCGCAGAGGGACGGCGACAGCCCCCACCCGCGCCCACCCCC
>SLDT01000034.1 GCA_007125125.1 Gemmatimonadota bacterium
TCGCGGTGGGGATGGTACTCCTCCCGATCGTCTCGATCCTGGTCGGGATCCTCGGCGAATCGAGCGACACCTGGCGGCATCTCGCCTCGACCGTGCTCCTGGAGTACACGGTCAATTCGGCAGTGCTTGCCCTTGGCGTCGGCACCCTCACCCTCGTGATCGGCGTGGGCACCGCCTGGCTCGTCTCGACCTGCGATTTCCCCGGCCGGCGCATCCTCGAAACGGGACTCGTCCTCCCCCTCGCGATCCCCACGTACATCGCGGCCTTCGCCTACGCGGAACTCCTCTCGCACACAGGCCCGATCCAGAGCGCCCTGCAGCTCTTTCTGGATCCTGTCCAGACCGCGGCCCTGCGCACGGGCCTGATGTCGGTCGGCGGCGCCATGGTGATCCTGTCGCTCGTCCTGTACCCGTACGTCTACCTCATCACCCGCGCCTCGTTCATGAAGCAGTCGGGTGGTATCCTGGAGACGGCACGGATCATGGGAAAAGGGAGCTGGGAGACCTTCTTCCGCGTTGGCCTGCCGCTCGCCCGCCCCGCCGTCGTTGCTGGCGTGACACTCGTCCTCATGGAGGTCCTCAACGAGTACGGGGCCGTCAAGTACTTCGGGGTGTCGACCTTCACGACGGGGATCTTCCGTGCCTGGTTCGCGCTCGGCGATGCGCCGGCGGCGATCCGCCTCTCGGCCTGCCTCCTCCTCTTCGTCTTCATCCTGATCCTTGGCGAACGCATGCAGCGGGGCCGGGCCCGCTTCGACCATGGATCGGCCCGCTTTCGCCCCGTCGTGCGGTACAGGCTCTCGGGCCAAAGAGCGATTCTCGCCTTCACAGCATGTGCCATCCCACTTGCTCTCGGCTTCGTGCTCCCCCTCCTGCAGCTCCTCGCCTGGGGGGTCGAGGCATCCCACCACATAGCGGACCGCGCCTTCATCATCCTTGTTCTGAACTCGTTCGGCCTCGCCCTGGCGGCCGCCGCCGCAACCGTGGTCACCGCCGTCATCATCGTCTACGCGGTGCGTCTGACCCCCACGCCGACCCTTCGCTTCACCTCCCGCATCGCTTCGCTCGGCTACTCGATTCCCGGAGCGGTCATCGCGGTGGGCATCCTGGTTCCCTTCATCCAACTCGACCGCTGGATCTCAGGAGCATGGGCCAGCCTGACGGGTGAGGCGCTCGGACTCGTCCTCACGGGAACGGTCCTGGCACTTCTGTTTGCGTACGTGATTCGCTTTCTGGCCGTCGCCCTGAACCCGATCGACTCGGGCTTCGAGCGGGTCTGCGGAAACCTCGACGAGACCTCCCGTTCGCTCGGAGCCTCCCCCCTTCGGACCCTCGTCAGGGTCGACCTGCCCATGCTGAAGGGGATCCTGGCCTCGGCCGGGCTTCTCGTCTTCGTCGACGTCCTGAAGGAGCTTCCGCTGACACTCATCCTCCGTCCCTTCGACTTCGACACCCTCGCGACCGCCGCCTTTCAGCTCGCATCCGACGAGCAACTGGCTCGCTCGGCCCTTCCGGCACTCCTCATCATTGCCGTGGGCCTCGTGCCGGTCGTGCTCCTGAACCGGCTGATCAGCCGGGGTTGAAGCGCACGAACCCGCAGCGCTTCGACAGCCCTCGCGGGTTCAGTGCGGCAGCTCGGCGCCGGGCTCGAAGTCTCCCGAGGTTCGGGGGGGGGCTTCCGGGGCTGCCTCGCCCGCAGCTTCGTCCCGTCCTGGTCGGGAAGCCGGAACGGCACGCTGCTCTCCCATGGCATTGCGCACCGCCATGAGAAGGCTTGCAGGAGCCACCGTGAGGCCCTCGAAGGATCCTTCCCTGCCTCGTCCGGAAGGAGCGACGCGGAGAAGTGGAAGTCCCTCGTCAAGGAGCCGGGCAAGGATGGGCAGACCCCTCGGGAGCAGCTCCGCCTCCGGACCGGTCCGGGCGATCAGCACGAGCGCTGGACGAACCCCGTGGAGGGCGAGCTGACGCTCGAGTTCTCCGATGGTCGACAGGGCGAGGACCGGATGGCCCTCCGGCTCGAGGACCCGGCTCAGGTAGCGGGCAACCACGGGTTCGTCGGCGAGGAGCAGGATGGGTGGTGGTCCTCCCGTCACAGGCGCCGATTCGGGGTCATCGGACGCCAGCGGAAAATGCATTGTCACCCGGGTTCCTCCACGGGCGTCCGAGTGCAGGTCAACCCAGCCTCCGTAGAGCTCGCAGACGGCCTGCACGAAGGGGAGGCCGAGTCCGTCCCGGTCTCCCCCCTCCTCGCCAGGGGTCGTGGAGAAGCCCGGTTCGAACACCCACGGGAGCGCTTCCCGAGCAATTCCCCTCCCGTTGTCGTCGACCTCGATTCTGGCAACTTCCCGCGGAGTCCCGGTCCCTTCCCCGCGCTCGGCGGTCCCCGGTGTTCCCTCGAGTCGCGCCCTTTCCCAGGAGATGCGAACTCGACCTTCGCCAGTGATCGACTGTCCCGCATTCCGAACCAGGTGCTCGATGGCCCGGGAGAGAAGCATGGGGTCGATGTCGACCGACACCTCCTCGATCGACGGGGAAAGGAGCAGACGCACGCCACTGCCGACGCCGAGGAGTTCCGCAAAAGCCCGAACCCGCTCGGACATGAAGCGTCCCAGCTCGACCGAGGTCTCTCGACCTGCCACGTTGCCACCGGGATGCCGGGCAGCGATCGCCTCGAGTGCCTCCCTTGCTTTCCGCGACACCTCACGCAGATCACCAAGCAGACGCGTGTCGATGGCGACGGCCTCGGTCTGCGAGCCCTCCGTCTCTGCAAGGTCCAGAAGTCCCTCCTGAATCTCGAGCAGAAGGCGCAGGTTGTCGGTGAACTCCGAGCCCGCGAGGCCCGCAGCCTCGAAGGGGCGCAGCGTTCGCAACTGGGAGTGAAGCGTGCGCCGAGCCGGCAGCGTTCCGGCCGAAGCCTCCCGGACGGCTGGCGAACCCACGGCAGGTGACTCGACTTCGGAGGACCGCGGAGCTCGAGACTCGGCGACCGGGTCGGGAGTCGACGTCTCGTGAACGGCGCTCCGAAGGTCGGGGGCTGCTCGACCAGCCGGTCTTCGTTGCGCAGGCTGGAGGTCGGTTGCCGAGCGGAACTCTTCCCCGGCACCGTGACCTGGGTTCCGGTCACCCCCGCGCAGGAGCGCCATGGTGTCCGGCACGAGGAGGTGCCCGATTCGCCGGGCCACCTCCTGGGCACGCGTACGGTCGCTCGATGACCACGATCTCGGACCTCCCGTCACCTCGAATGACAGGAAGCCGGCAATGGCATCGCTGCCATCGGGACCGGTAGCACGAAGAGGAACGGTCAGGAGACCCCGAACACCTGCGGACTCCAGGTAGTCCCGCATGGCCCCGGGGGGCGGGGCCTGCTCCTGCAGATCCACGACCTCGACACGGGAGACCGACTCGAGCAGGGAGAGTACCTCCCTGCGGAGTCGGGCAGGGTGGGTCGAACCTTCCTCGAATCGCCGCTCTTCGAGATGGAAGGTGACGACCCGTCGGGTGGGCACCTCTCCTTCGCCGAAGATGAAGACCGAACTCCGGTCCGATCCGAGGATGAGCCCGCCCTCTCGCAGCAGTCGCCGAAGCTCGACCACCTCCGGCGAAGATGCTCCGTCGTCGAGTCGTCTTCCGGCGGGCACGATGAATCGGCGAGGCCCGGCACTGCCCCCCGAGCCCGCGGTAGCACGGCGCGGGTCGAGCGAGGGGGTCACCCCCGGACCGACGATCCCGAGGGGTGCTCGCAGACCGAAGGGGAACCAGGCGTGGCGTGGCGGCATCATGCCGCAGCCGCCGTATCACAGGGTCGAGTCACGGAAAGCTCGTTCGTGGCCGGAACGGTCGAGGAGTTCGTCAAGGTAGAGGGGGCCGATCACCCCTGCAAGGTGTTCATGCCCTGATGATCATGCAGGGATCGGGCCAGCCCCAGCCCCCGGATGGAGGAGTTCCGGACCCCGGTGAGGATCCGGTTCTCCCTTGGAACGCCGTTGAAGAAGTAGAGCAGCCCCCGTTGGGAGCTGCTCTACTTCTTCAACAGCCTTTCAGGCCCGGCCACGGTCAGTAGCGTGCCGGCACCCCGTCGGCCGGAATCGAGTTTCGGATGAACTCGCGAATGTGCTCGTTCGAGGTGGCGAGGTCTTCCTGGCGGAGGTACATCATGTGCCCGCTCCGATAGGTGTCGAAGCGGAATCGATCACGCAGCTTCCCGGAGGGATCCATGCGCCACATCGTGTACTTCGCTCCGAAGTAGTCCGTGCCCCCATCGTAGTATCCGGCCTGGATCATTGTATGGAGGAAGGGATTCTCGGCCATGGCCCGCCGCAGGTCCTCGGCCGTGTTGTCCGATGCGCGCTCCCAGGGGCTGACCGACCCGAAGATGTTGTACTCCAGGTCCGTCTCGTACTGGAGTTCCCCGCGGAGGTACAGATTGATGGCGGGGGTGAAGCTGTGGTTCCACGCGGTCAGAGCGGGGTCGTAGTCGTAGTTGATCCCGCCATCGTCGCGGTCGATTCCACGGTAACGGGAGTCGAGACGGCCGACCGTGAAGCCTTCATGGCGCAGAAGCTCCTTGCGCCACCGGCCGATCGGGAGCGCGAGGTTGTTGTTCAGCACGAAGTCGACGCTGGTGCCGGAGTAGCGCGCAACGCGCTCCGCGATGTCCCGGCGCCGTTCCGGCGCCAGGAACCCGCCTCGGGTGAGGGCAGGGATGTACTCCTCGACAGTGAACTCCTCGACGTCGTCGAGAAAGTCGTAGAGGTCGCCGCTCTGGAGGTCGGGCGCGAGAGCACCGTGGTACCAGGCAGTCGCCGCGTAGTGCGGCAGGAGGAGGGCCTCGCCCACGGGTCCGCCCCGGTCGACCCCCATCGAGGTCGGAGACACGAGGACGACTCCATTCACGTACATCCAGTGCGAGGAGAGAAGACGTCGAGCGAGTCCGGCAACCCGGGTCGTCCCGTAGCTCTCCCCGATCAGGAACTTTGGCGAGGCCCATCGATCATGCCGGGTCACGAAGAGGCGGATCCAGTCGGCAAGGTAGCGGATGTCGTTCTGGACTCCGAAGAACTGGCCCGTGCTCACGCCGGGAAGTGCCCGGGAGTACCCCGTGTTTACCGGGTCGATGTACACGATGTCCGTGACATCGAGGATCGAGTGGGGGTTCTCCGAGAAACCGTAGGGACGCACGGGGAAGCCCTCGTCGTCGATGTTCAGGAAGCGCGGTCCCGTGTACCCGATGTGCATCCAGACCGAGGCGGAGCCCGGTCCTCCGTTGAAGGAGAAGCTGAGCGGACGGTCCGTGCGGTCCTCGATGTCGGACCGTTCGTAGTAGACGAAGAAGATCGAGGCGATCGGCTCGTTGTCGTTCCCGTAGACCGGGAGGGTTCCGGCAGTTGCCCTGTAAGGAATCGTCCGATCCCCGATTGTCACCGTGTGCTCCGTCGTGACACCCCCTTCGGGCGGGATTTCGATCTGCTGCGCCCCGACACCTGTGGGACGGAGCACCGCGAGCCCGAGGGCAAGAAGGACGATGAGGCCGCCCACCCTGGGGCGATCGGCGTCGGGCAGACGTCGGACATCGGAAAGCTGCATCATGCCTGAAGGTCTCCTGTCTCCGGGAGGTTTCCACTTTGCTGGACGCGGACCGGGGCGCGTGGGACCCGGTCGGCTCCGACCAGAATGCCTTGAACGGGGTGGCAGTCGCACCCGCGGCTCCCATGGAGGATGACCGGAGGGCGCGGACCAGACAAGTCCGCGCAGCCGCAGTGCATTCGGTGGCGCCACCGCCGGACCCTCCGCGTGAGAAGAGATTCTCACTTGTTTCGACCTTGTTGCGCAGTCGAAGCCCACGTGACATGTTGGAGACACATGATCGGATTCTCTACGGTCCAGAGGCTGAAGGCTGGCCCGGCCCACGGCGACGGGATTCGATCCGGCGGGTGCAGGCTCTCCCGTTCCGGGTCGCAGGGTTTCTTCACCGTGACCCCTTGCGGGAGGGCGAACGGCACGTATTATGAAGCCGATCCCAGTTCACTACCATCTTCGGGAGGTATCGCATGACCTTGGTTGGCGTGCGCAAAGGTGTGGGGCTGCTCGCCCTCATCGCGCTGATTGCGGTTGGGTGCCAGCAGGGCATCGACCGCAGCCTGACTCCGGACGGCACCTGGATTCTTGACACCGTTCGGCCCCTGACAAGTGACGAGGCAGAGCCGCTTCCCTTCGTGCTCGTCGGTGAGCCCGAAGACGAGGACCGTCTGGAACTCGTTCAGGGGACCATCATCATCCGTGGCGACCGGACCTGCCAGGGTGTGCTCTCTTACAGGCAATTCTTCGGGCCGGGCGCGGACGACTTCACCCCGGATGCGTCTCCGGATACCTGCACCTGGTCCACGAACGGCGACGAGATCACCATGAACTGGTCGCAGAACCCGACTCAGGTCGGCACGTGGGGCTTCAACCGCCTTCGGTTCGAGGTCGACGGAAACGTCTACACCTACCGGCGGTAAGAACCTGGTTACAGGGAGCCGGCCCCTTCCGGGGAGTGCCGACGCTTCCTGACAACGGGAATACGCGGTTGCAGCATGAGTACCGTGCGGCCGGCGCCTCGGTCCTTCCGGAGCGTCGGCCGCTTCCGTTCCACCATGCGTCGGCAGGTGCCAGTCGGCTGACCCCCGTCCGTTCCCGATCCATCCGGCGAGCCGTTCCGAGTACAACGTTCTCGGGAGTTCCCGACTCCAACAAGAAGACAGCGTCTCTTCATTCCTCAACCCCGGGAGCACGTCCCCGATGAATCGTCACCAGCCCCCAGCCACCCTCTTCCTGCGGGCTTTCGCGATGGCCGTCGCCCTGGTCGCCATCGCCCCCCCCCCATCGCAGTTAGCGGCACAGGCATCGGATTACGAGAATCCTCTCGTCACGTACCAGGGCTCCTTCTATCACGGCTTCGCCCTGCACGCGAGTGATCAGGACTGGCAGAGCAGCATCAACATCACGGGGATCCGGGGAGAACTGGGCGTCTACGAGTTCATCTCCCCGTGGGCGGGGATTGCTTGGGGCACTGCGAACCCGGAAGGATGCATCGAGCAGACGATCACCGGACAGACGGATTGCCCCATCAACCCGAAGGGATGGACCGCCCAGGCGGGGGTGAACTTCCGCCTCTACACCCGCCCATTCCGCCCGCGCGATCGTGACCCCGTTCGCCTTGTCCCCTTCATGGGGGCTGGAACCGGATTCTCCTTCAAGGCCGAGGAAGATGGCCGTCAGACGGGACGAATCTACCAGATGGGGCTGGACCTGAATCTCGGACATGCCTTCGCCTTTCGAATCTTCGGAATGGTCGATCGAGTTCTCTGGCCGGAATCCGCTCCGCTTCTCGCGATCGGAATCCGGGTAGGCGACCTCTGAGGAGCATGGTGCCTGCATGAGTGCGACCCGTACGGCGCGCCGGCGGTCATCCTCACGTACCCGCCGTCCCCGGCGCTCCCCGGAAGAGGTGAGAGACCGAATCTACACCGTCGCGCTCCGCCGCATCCGTGAAACAGGCTTCGAGGACACCTCCGTCTCGCAGGTCACCCGCGAAGCGGATGTGGCGAAAGGAACCTTCTTCAATCATTATGCGACGAAGGATCACCTCCTCGCCCGGGCGCTCGACGAGATCCTGACGCGGGTTCTCGACTCCGCGTCCTCGGGACCGGGAGGAACCGACGCTGTTACGGCCGTCCTGAACGCACTCGCGCTCGAGATGGCCCATGATCCCTCCCTGGCCCGAGCGATCGTCCCGAGGCTCGGGACACTTCCTCCCACCGGGACACCCGGTGCCGGAGTGGACGAAGCTGCAGACCTGCCCGCGCACGAGCGGCTCCGACGCTGGATCCGCGATCGACTCTCCGAATCACTCCGGCTCTCGGTTCCACTGGAAGAACCGGATGACCAGACCCTCTCCGTGCTGCTCGTCGCGGTCTTCGAAGCCACCCTCCGGGAGTGGCTGAGCGCGACCGGGGGCGAGCCACCCTTCCCACGGGGACTCCTGCACGCCCGGGCCGCCTACCTCCTCGTCTCGGCCGGCTTCGCACGTCCCCCTTCGCCCTCCTGAGTCGGAAGTCGGGCGTCACCTGCACACCTCCGTCTTGCACGCTCCCGACCTTCGGCATATCTTCGGTATTCGGAAATTGTTCGGTCTTGCCGGGCATTCCGTCCGACCACCCAACCGCACTCTCCGAAACAACCTCAGCATGCCGCACCCCTCCATCCCATGGGAAGAAGGTACAAGTCGCACCTCCCTCTGCCTCTGGCTCCCCACCTTCGAGCTTCGGCTCGAACTCGTGCGCACCCCCGAGCTGGACGCCACCTCCGTCGCCCTCCTCGCTCCGGCCGACCGAGCCGGTCGAGGAGAGATCTGGCAGGTTTCGGAGCGGGGAGCAGAGGCGGGAGTGCTCCCGGGAATGCCCGTCTCGAGGGCCCTTGCTCTCTGTCCCTCCCTCACCCTCCTCGAGCCGGACCCCGCGCACTACGATGCCGCCATGGAAGCAATTCTGGAGGGTCTGGGCGGGCTCAGTCCGATCCTGCAACCAGGGGAGGAGCGCGGCCTCATCCATGTCGGCGTGGACGGACTCGAGCGTCTCCACGGCTCACCCCCGAGGCAGGTGGAACGAATGCTCCATGCCCTTCTCGAGATCCTTCCCCACCCTCTCGTTGCAGCGATCCGGTCCGGCAGGGCCCCCGGAACCTTCGGGGCCCGGGTGGCAGCACACGCAGCCCGTCCCGGTCATCCCATCTGCGTCGGGGACGAGGAGCTCGCACGCTTCCTCGCTCCCCGACCGGTTGGGGCCCTTCCCCTTCCGCGCGATGCCCTCGACCGGCTCGCACGACTCGGGGTCGAGACGCTCGGGGACTTCGGAGCTCTTCCCACATCCGACCTCTTGCGCCACTTCGGAGCTGCGGGTAGAGAAGCCCGGGCACTGGCACGGGGCGAGCGGATCGATCCGGTGCGTCCCCTGCACCGTCCTCATCCGATCCGTGTATCGATGGACTTCGCCGCCCCCTTGGGCGAACGGGAGGCCCTGCACCGTGCGCTTGATCGGCTCCTCACGCGAGGGCTTGCGCGAAGCGAGCGGAGGGAGCGAGCGATCCGCAGTCTCCGTTGTGGTGGCCACCTTGAGGAGGGCGGCTCCTGGATCATCGAATGCACCCTGCGCGAGCCGTCGGCACGTGTGGCTGAACTCGCCTACCCTCTTCGCTCTCGTCTCGCCCTGCACCCTCCCCCCCGTGCACTCGAGAGCCTCTTCGTGGAATTCACGGACTTCGGGGTTCCCGTCATCCAGACCACCCTCTTCGAACGGCACGAAGAAGGTGCGCGAGAGCGGAGAGGAGCTGGAATGGACGAGCTATCCCCCTCCCTGCGCGAGGCACTGCGGGAGCTGAAGCTCAAGATTGGCCATTCACCCCTCTACAGGGTCGTCGAGGTGGATCCCTGGTCGCGGATCCCGGAGCGTCGACACGCCCTGATGGCCCTCGAACCTTGATGACCAGCGGCGTGCGACGCAGTCCGACCGGTCGTCGGCAGGGCTGCGAGGCGCTGCGCCTTCGTCCCCTGGGGGGGGCACGTCCGCTTCGGGTCAGGGTGGACGAGCAAGGCCTTCCCCTGGCTGTTGAGGACGGCCCGGGGGTGCGCCGGGTCCTTCAGCAGAGGGAGCGCTGGCAGATCGACGATGAATGGTGGCGATCGCCAATCCACCGCATCTATCATGAGGTTGTTCTGGAGCCCGGAGAACCGATGGTGCTCTACCATGACCTGTGTGAAAGCCTGTGGTACAGGCAGTGAACGGGGAGCTGACCGGGATCGAACCAACCCCGGATCTCACTCCGGACTGCAGGGTAGCGGGCAGGACCGAACCCGATCCACTGTTCCCTGCCACACACTCACTCCGGACGACTCCGATGACGATGGACCTCCTCTCGCGTCACTGCCGCCCCCTTCCCGAAGGCTCACCCGGGCTTCAAGGCGAAGCACTCGAGCACTACCTCGAGGCAGTGGGCGAGCCATGGACGATCGTGGACGGGCATCACCTCGAAGGAGAGTTCGACTTCGAGAACTTCATGGAAGCCCTCGAGTTCACGAACCAGATCGGCGAGATCGCGGAAGCCGAAGAGCACCACCCCGAGATCACCCTGACCTGGGGGCATGTCACGGTCCGGATCTGGACCCATTCGATCGACGGCCTCAGTGAGAATGACTTCATCCTCGCCGCACGCATCAACGCCTCACGGCGCTGAGTCCATCTCCACGCGCAACGAGGAAGCTTCGCAGGGCACCTCCCTCCGGATTCTCTTCCTCGATTCCTGGAAGCGGGGTACTGCCGAGGGATCCGGAACGAGAGTCGGAATCGAAGGGCTCGCCGCCGGACTTCGGGACCTCGGACACACCGTCGAAGTGATGAGTCCTCGAGGCACGGGGAGCGCATTCCGCCTTCGCCGACTTCTCTTCAACCTGGGACTCCGTCGGCGGATTCGAACCATGGGACCGTTCGACCTCGTCGTCGGCTTCGACATGGACGGATTCCTCGTCGGTCGTCACCTCACGGCTCCCTACGTGCTCTGCCTGAAGGGTGTGGCAGCCGACGAAGCCAACTTCGCTTCCGGATTCGATCGGCTGGAACTCTCCGTTCTGGCACGCCTGGAGCGATGGAACGCGCGGGCGGCTGCCGCCGTGATTGTACCGAGTCAGTACTCGGCCGATGTCGCGAGCGAGGTCTACGGGATCCCCCCAGATCGCCTTCGTGTCGTTCCGGAGCCCCTCGACGAACGCGCCTTCCCGGACGATGCCGACCCTTCGACCCGGGACCGTACGCCCACCCATCCGTTCGTCCTCAGCGTGGCGCGTCAGTATCCGCGCAAGGACACCGCAACCCTCCTGCGCGCCTTTGCCTCGGTCGTGCAGCGGATTCCGCGCGCTCGCCTGCGGATTATCGGAGGGGGTCCGCAACTCGCCGCCCTCCGGGCACTCGCCGAAGAGCTCGTGCTCGGCGACCATGTGATCTTCGACGGGGCCGTCGATGAGGACGCCGCGGTTCGGGCGGCCTACGGCGAGGCCGATCTCTTCTGCCTGCCCTCTCTCCAGGAGGGGTTCGGAATCGTCTTCCTCGAGGCGATGGCAGCCGGCCTCCCTGTCGTGGCTGCCCGTGCGGGCGCCGCACCCGAAGTGATCGAGGAAGGGGTCACGGGTGTCCTGGTTCCCCCGCGAAGTGCGGCCGAACTCGCCGATGTGCTCCTCACCCTCCTGAGCGACCACGACCGCCGGCGTGCAATGGGCGAGGCCGGGCGCCGTCACGCGCGCACCTTCGGCCGCGACCGGGTTGCCGCACTCTTCCTCGAGGCGTCGGGTGTCGCGCCTGGCCGATCGGGCAAGAGGCCCGCCTCGGAGGTCGAAGTACAGGTCAAAGGGATCGGCACCCTCGCGGCTCCCCCGGCCCCGGGCCGACGATGACCGGAAGAGAACGTCCCTGCGCCCGGACCGGACCCGTGGTCCTCGGGGTGATCTCCGACACGCACGGCCTCGTACGCCCCGAACTCCATCGACGCCTCGCGGGGGTCGACCGAATTCTCCATGCGGGAGATGTGGGTCCGCAGGGGGTCCTCGACGAGCTCTCCCTGATCGCGCCGGTCCACGCGGTGCTCGGAAACACGGACCCGCCCGATCACCCCGCGCGACTGCAGGACCGGATCGACCTCGTGATCGCGGGAATCCGCATCGGGATCATCCATGGTCACCAGGTCGGGCGACCTGCGCCGCTGCAGCTCGCCCCGCTCTTCCCCGACGCCGACCTCGTGGTCTTCGGACACACGCACGAGCCCCTCTCGGAGCGGTTCGCGGGTTGCCACTTCCTGAACCCGGGGAGCTGCGGGCCACGTCGTTTCAGCCTCCCTGTGGCCGCCGCCCGGGTGACGATCGAGTTGGCCGGGGAGGCTGCGGGCACCGCGGAGACGGTGGGGCCCGGGGGGCCTTCGTCCGATGGGCGGTTCCGGATCGAGCGCTTCGAACTCGTCCCCGGCTAGCCGGCCCGCTCGCGGGCGATTCGGCGCCGGCCGATCGCCTTCTCCCCCTCGACGACGAGGTAGAGGCCAAGCCCGACGGAGAGGACCCCGACCCAGCTGGCAGCCGGCAGGGGTGCCGTGCCGAAGAGGAGGTGGAAGAGGGGAAGGTAGGTGAAGGCTCCCTGGAAGACGAAGAGCATCCCTGCCGCAACGAGGACCGCCCGGTTGCCGACGAGGGCCTGCCAGCCGATCGAGGGGCGCCACTGGAACCGACAGGTGAAGAGGTACCAGAGCTGCGCGGCCACCAGGGCGTTGATCACGACGGTGCGTGCGGTGGCCAGGTCGGCTCCACGCGAGATCTCCCACTCGAAGAGGGCGAGGCACCCTGCCGACACGAGGACGGAGACATAGACGATCCGACGGAGGAGGAAGCGGGAGAGCACGGGTTCGTCCGGATCTCGGGGCGGGCGCTCCATGATTCCCTCCTCCGAGGGCTCGAAGGCGAGGGCGAGGGCGAGGGTGACGGCGGTGATCATGTTCACCCAGAGGATCTGGGCGGGAGTGATCGGAAGGTCTCCGGCGATGAGGAGCACGGCGGTGAGGACGATGAGGGCCTCGGCGCCATTCGTCGGAAGGATGAAGAGGATCGTCTTCTTGATGTTGTCGTAGATCGTGCGCCCCTCTTCGACGGCGCGTTCGATCGTCGCGAAGTTGTCGTCGGCGAGGACCATCTCCGAGGCGCCCTTCGCGGCCTCGCTCCCCTTGATTCCCATCGCGACCCCGATGTCGGCACGCTTGAGGGCAGGGGCATCGTTCACACCGTCGCCCGTCATCGCGCAGATCTCCCCCTCGGCCTGGAGGGCTCGGACGAAGCGGAGCTTGTGCTCGGGGCTGGCGCGGGCCACGACGTCGCACTCGAGGGCCACCTTGCGGAGCTCCTCCTCGGAGAGAGTTTCCAGTTCCGCGCCGGTGAGCGCCTCTTCTCCGCTGCCGATACCCATGCGCTCGCCGATCGAACGGGCGGTCGTGGCATGGTCGCCGGTGATCATGACGACGCGAATCCCCGCGCTTCGGCACTTCTCGACCGACTCGATCGCCTCGGGACGCGGGGGGTCCATGAGGGCGAGGACGCCGAGAAGGACACACTCGGACGGGATGGACTCCTCGGAGAGCTCTCCCTCGAGCTCCGTGTCGGGGAGTTCGGCGCAGGCAAGCATCCGATACCCCTCGGCAGCCATCGCCTCGACTCGCTCGCTCCAGGCATCCGGGTCGAATGCGGTCACCTCCTCGCCCTCGCGGACCCCGGAGCACATGGCGAAGATCCTCTCGGGCGCCCCCTTGACGAAGAGCGTGCGTCCGTTCTGAGGGGAGCGGTGCAGGCTCGCCATCCAGCGGCGTTCCGACTCGAAGGGGAGGAGGTCGAGCCGCTCCCACTCGGCCTCCTCCTCGTGCCGGTCGAGCCCCGCCTTCTCGGCGAGCACGAGGAGCGCACCCTCCGTGGGGTCGCCCTGGAGCACCCGCTCCCCGGAGCCCTTCTCCGGTTCGCGTGCGAACTCCGCCTCATTGCAGAGGAGCCCGGCGCGGATCGTCTGGATCAGGGTGGAGTCCTCGCCCGGGTCGCGCGCCTCGCCCTCGAGCTCGAACTGGCCCTCGGGGATGTAGCCGGAGCCGGTCACTGTCCAGTCACTGCCGGCGAGGAGAACGCCCTCGACCGACATCTCGTTGCGTGTAAGCGTCCCGGTCTTGTCCGTGCAGATCACGGTGACGGAGCCGAGGGTCTCGACGGCCGGAAGGCGCCGGATGATGGCGTTCCGACTCGCCATCCGCTGGACCCCGAGGGCGAGAGTGATCGTGAGGATGGCGGGGAGGCCCTCGGGAATCGCCGCCACCGCGAGAGCTACGACGGCGAGAAATGCCTCGGTGGCGGGAAGGCCACGGACGAGCCACCCCAGGACGAAGACGAGCGCCGCACCCCCGACGATCGCGATCGAGAGCTGGTGTCCGAAGCGGTCGATGCGCCGCAGGAGGGGAGTGCGAACCTCCTCGACCCGGGAGACGAGCTCCCCGATGCGGCCGATTTCAGTCCGGGTGCCCGTCGCGGTGACCACGCCGGTGATGCGCCCGGAGGTAAGCAGGGTTCCCGAGTACGCCATTGAGCGCCGGTCTCCGATCGGGGCACCCTCGTCAACCGGGTCCGGCCCCTTCGAGACGGGCTCGGATTCGCCGGTGAGGGCCGCTTCCTCGAGGCGCGCGTTCCGCGCCGAGACGATTCGGAGGTCGGCCGGCACCCTGTCGCCGCTCTCGAGCCGGACGAGGTCGCCGGGCACGAGCTCTTCGGCCGGGATTCGCCGCCGCTCCCCCGCGCGCACCACATCGGCCTCGAGGGAAAGAAGGCGCCGGATTCCCTCCATGGCCTCGGCCGCCTTCCCCTCCTGCACGAAACCCACGATGGCGTTGACCAGGACCACGAGCGCGATGACCCCGGTATCGATCCACTCCCCGAGGAAGGCGGTGAAGACCGCCGCGACGAGGAGGATGTAGATGAGGACGTTCCGGAACTGCGCGATGAGGCGGGCCAGGGCGCCGGGCCCCTCCTCCTCGGGAAGGCGGTTCGGGCCGAAGCTCTCGAGGCGGGCGGCGGCCTCCTCGTCAGTCAGCCCTTCGCGCGGGTCGACCTCGAGTTGGCCCGCCACCTCCTTTTCGGAGAGGGCGTGCCATGCCGGAGTCCGCTCGTCGTTCCCGGTCAGTTCGGGGGGAGCCTCTCGTGTCATGGTAACGAGGGGTTTGGATGACCACTGGAACAGGTGTGGCCTCGCCGAGCCCTCCCTTGCCTGAGGGCTCTCTGTTCAGGGGTCGTGTCCAGCGGGGAGCACGCTCGTTCGCTCATCCTTGCCGCAACACGTTGACAATGCCGGGAGTGGGACTCGAACCCACAAGGCCCGAAGGCCAGAGGTTTTTGAGACCTCCGCGTCTACCGATTCCGCCATCCCGGCCCAGGAGATGCCTGCAGCCCCTCCCTGCCCTGCCAAGGTCCGAGAGGAAGAGAGCAAGCGCGCTTCGAAGAGTCGCGCCCCAGGGGAGCCGCGTCAACGTGCGGGACTGACCGCCAGATGGTTTCCGAGCCAGTCAAGCACCCGGGGAAGGACCTCGCCCACGATCAGGGTGTGGCCTTCGTCCTCGAGGAGGACGAAGGTCACATCACGCCCCAACTCGTTCATGGCACGCGCCTGGGCCTCGAGGACGGGGGCCCGGGAGATCGGATCGAGGGCTCCGGCGCCGATCCAGACCGGTGGGGGGGCGACCTCGGGGCGGGTCGACCCGCAGGACCCCGCGATACAGGCGACTGCGCGGAAACGCTCCGGTGCGGATTCACCGGCCCGCCCCGCGATTCCGGCGCCCATGGAGTGGCCGAGCAGAGCGACCCGGGAGAGGTCGATTCTTGCCTGGTGGACCACGGCCTCGAGGAGCTCGAGGACTTCATCGACAGAAGCCGCATTTCCCGGTGCGATGACCGCGAGGCCTCGCTCAGAGGCGAGGGGACGGATACTACCCGCGCCGTACCCCCCGAAGAACATCCGCTCGTCGCCGCCGGCACCGTGGAGGGCAACGACGACGGGCCAGCCATCCGCCGGCGGGTCCCCGTCCGGGAGATGGAGGAGGTAGGGCAAGGACCGCCGGTCAGTCTCGAAGACCCTGGTCTCGCCGTTGAGGGAGTCGAGAATCGAGTCCGCGGCGGCGTCCCATCGCTCGAAACCCTCGCCGAGCTCCTCCGCGACCCCTTCGATCAGACGCCCCAGCCCCTCGAGGGCCCGCGTGACATCTCCCATGAAGAATGCGAGAGTGACCTCGTCGAAGCCCCGGTTCACCTCGCGACGCGCCTCGCCTCGGTGAAGGAGCCCCTGGCCGCTCGCCTCCTCGAGCCCGAGCTCGAGACGGAGATACGCCCGCGCCAGGGCATCTCGATCGGCCGAGGGGTCGGACCGCCAGCCGACCACCGGGACCTGTGCCTCGAGCGCTCCAACCGCCCGGAATGTCACGCGTTCCATGGCTCCGCCCACCCCCCCCACGGAGGTGAGCGAAAGGGTCGGGACGAGGCAGGCCAGGGCGAGGGTAGCCGCAGTCAGGATGCCGAGCCGAGGCAGGGTGTGACGGAGGTCAAAGCGGTCCATGGGGACGTGTCTCCTTGAGGAGTGCAAGTTTGCGAGCGGCAAGGTCGCTGGCGGGATGCCCCCTTCCCGGACCCGCTGGCTCACCGGTCTCGAGGTTGGGGTTCGATGGCTCGGAGAGGCCACGGGCCAGCCAGGACTGGAATGCACCTGGAAAGGCCCGAATCTGCTCCCGGACCTCGGCGAGGAACCAGGGACGCGGTGCCTCCGGGCGGAAGAACCCGCGCTGGGCGGAGCCGCTCGGGGTGATGCCCCTCGCCACGAGCGCGGCCGGCTGCCCCGGAAACCTTCCTCCGACAGCGGGGCCCACGCCACCGGCGGGATGCAGGGGCAGGCGCGAGATCGCGCGGGGCCACCAGCGGACCTGCCATCCGGCACGGCGGTGGTCCCTGACGAGGCCACGGATGTCCCACGCGATCCCGTAGACGGATTCGAGTGAGGAGGCGAGGTGCTCGGCGTCAGCTTCGGATCGGAAGAGGGGCGTTCGAGGAGCCCGAAGCCGGGGGGCGGACTTCCTCAGAAGGGCGATGTCGAGCCCCACCTCCAGGCTCACGTGTGTCTCGGTGTCCTCGATCGCGTCGACCCTGACCGAAGGGTCCCCGTGGAGTCGTTCGCCGACCGCCCGGCCCACGATGGGGTGTATGAAGGCGTCTCCGAGAACATGGGTGGCCCACCCCCAGGCGAAGGCCGCCTCGGTACGGGTCGAGGCTCGATCGATCAGGTCGCGAAGGAGGTCTCCGGGTTGCAGGTAATGGGCGAACTCGGAGACGAGCCGTTCGGTGCCCGGGACGAATCCTACGTCGGGCCCGAGGGCGCCATGCACGAACGCCTCCTCGATGCGGGCATCCGAGATCGAGAGGGGAGCTCGACGGGGGCGCATGCGCCATTCCTGAAGAACGGCTTCGGCGAGGGCGAGATGAACGGTGGCACAAGGCATGGTCGTCGGTCTGGAACACCCCGGACCGTCTCAAGGATCCCTCCCCGGATTCCCTGTCCCTCGCCGGGCACCCTGTTTAACTTGGGGAGTCCGAATCAATGCGATGCGACCGCCGACGTTGACCTCTCCACCCGACGCTCGGAGACGTCGAACCGGCGTCGTCGTCATCCTTCATCACGACCCGCTCGCGGGAGATACGACTGTGGCAGACCACCGGAACGACCCCTTTGGAGCACTGACGAGCCGAACCCTCTCGGAGGGCGAGACGCACTACTACCGACTGGGACGACTCGAAGAAGATGGGATGACCGAGATCGCTCGGCTTCCCTTTTCCATACGTATCCTCCTGGAGAATGCCCTTCGGAACGCGGAACAGGGGTACGTCTCGGCGGACGATGTCCGGGCCATCGCGGAGTGGAGCCCGGAGAAGGCTGGGGCGAACATCCCCTTTCTCCCGAGCCGGGTGGTGTTGCAGGACTTCACCGGTGTGCCCGCCGTCGTCGACCTCGCCGCAATGCGGGAGGGCATCCATGCCCTCGACGGGGATCCCGCGAAGATCAACCCCGTCGTGCCGGCTGACCTCGTGATCGACCACTCGGTGCAGGTGGACTACTTCGGTTCGCCCGACGCCTACCGGCTCAACGTGGAGCGCGAGATGGAGCGCAACCGTGAGCGCTACCAGCTCCTGCGTTGGGGCCAGCACGCCTTCGAGAACTTCCGGGTGGTGCCGCCCGGCACCGGAATCGTGCACCAGGTGAACCTCGAGTACCTGGCCTCTGTGGTACACCGGCGGGCCGAGGACGGGATGCAGCTGGCCTACCCCGACACCCTCGTCGGGACCGACTCCCATACGACGATGATCAATGGCCTGGGCGTCGTGGGTTGGGGCGTCGGCGGAATCGAGGCCGAGGCCGTCCTTCTCGGGCAGCCCTACTACATGCTCCTCCCCGAGGTGGTGGGCGTGAAGCTGACCGGGACTCTTCCGGAGGGCGCCACCGCCACGGATCTCGTGCTCCACGTGACGGAACTCCTGCGCGGGCACGGCGTGGTTGGTCGCTTCGTGGAGTTCTTTGGCCGCGGGCTCTCCGGCCTTCCCCTCCCGGACCGGGCGACGATCGCGAACATGGCACCCGAGTACGGGGCCACGATCGGGTTCTTCCCCGTGGATCGGGAGACCCTGCGGTACCTCGAGGGCACGGGCCGCCCCGAAGCTCTGGTGGAGCGGGTCGAGGCGATCAGCAGGGAGCAGGGGCTCTTCCGGACCGACGAGACGCCGGATCCCGAGTACACGACAACGCTCCACCTCGATCTCTCCGACGTGGTGCCCTCCCTGGCAGGGCCTCGCCGACCGCAGGATCGCGTCGCACTGGCGAAGCTGCCGGCCTCCTTTGACCGCGAGCTTCCCGGACTCCTCCCGCAGGGGTTCTCCCTCCCGGAGAAGGAATCCGGGTCGCGGGGACGTGCATGGGAGTCCTGGGCCGGGGAGGGGGGCGGATCTCACAAGGTGACGGCAGAAGGGGGGACCGCTCCCGAGCCGGCTCTCGCGACCGGGGGCGCGCGGCACTCGGCACCCGTGGGTGAGATCGGCCAGGAAGGGTCCCGAGAGGCGATCATCGAGATGGAGGGCCGCACGATGCCGATCACGGACGGGACGATCGTCATCGCGGCGATCACCTCCTGCACGAACACCTCGAACCCCTCCGTGATGGTGGGCGCGGGCCTGCTTGCGCGAAACGCGGTCGAACGGGGGCTCGACGTGAAGCCCTGGGTCAAGACCTCGATGGCCCCGGGATCGAAGGTCGTCACGGACTACCTCGACAACTCAGGGGTCCTGCCCTTCCTCGAGAAACTCCGGTTCGACGTGGTCGGATACGGATGCACGACCTGCATTGGCAACTCCGGTCCACTCCCAGAGCCGATCGCCGAAGCGGTCGTCGAGAAGGGGCTCGTCGTGGCCTCCGTCCTATCCGGAAACCGCAACTTCGAGGCGAGAATCCACCCCCTCGTGCGAGCGAACTACCTCGCCTCCCCGATGCTCGTCGTGGCCTATGCCCTTGCGGGGCGCATCGACATCGACATGGAGAAGGAGCCCCTCGGTCTGGACCGCGATGGCGACCCCGTCTTTCTTCGTGACATCTGGCCGGCACAGGAAGAGATCCGCGACACGATCCGTGCCTCGCTTCGGCCGGAGATGTACCGGGAACGCTACGCCGAAGTCTTCGAGGGCGACGAGCTCTGGAAGGCACTTCCCCTCCCCGAGGGTGACGCGGCTCTCTACGCGTGGGACGACGACTCCACCTACATCCGGAACCCTCCCTTCTTCGAGGAGATGTCGCTCGACCTCGACGCCCCCCGGGATGTCGAGGGGGCACGGGTGCTCGCACTCCTCGGGGACACGGTCACGACCGACCACATCTCCCCGGCCGGCGCGATCCCGAAGAACGAACCGGCCGGGCGCTACCTTCAGGAGCATGGCGTGAAGCCCTGGGAGTTCAACACTTTCGGCTCCCGACGAGGCAACCACGAGGTCATGATGCGCGGCACTTTCGGGAATGTCCGGATGCGCAACCTCCTCCTCGAGGGCAAGGAGGGTGGCTACACCCGATACTTCCCCGACGGCGAGGAGATGACCATCTACGATGCCGCGATGCGGTACCGTGACGAAGGCACGCCTCTGGTCGTCCTGGCAGGCCGCGAGTACGGCACCGGCTCCTCTCGGGACTGGGCCGCAAAGGGAACCCTTCTCCTGGGCGTCCGCGCGGTCATCGCGAGTTCCTACGAGCGCATCCACCGATCGAATCTCGTGGGGATGGGCGTCCTGCCTCTGCAGTTCCCCGAGGGCGAGGATGCTGCCTCGCTCGGTCTCGACGGGACCGAGCGCTTCGACATCCGAGGGATCTCCGAGGGTCTGGCCCCCGGCGGCACCGTGGAGGTCATCGCGCGGAAGGACTCGGGCGAGGAGGTCCGCTTCGACGCCGACGTTAGGCTCGAGTCCGAGGTCGACCTCGACTACTACCTGAACGGAGGCATCCTCCACACCGTCCTGCGCAAGATGGGCCGGGGCGAGATGTAGCCGCCCCGGCCCCCTGCGGCCGGCGCTACTCCATCCAGCTCCGGCCGATGTCTTCCCGGAAGGCGACCGGGCGTCCGAGCACCTCGCGCAGGACGATCGCCTTGCGAAGGTCGTCCACGCTCCCGGACTCGAGAAGACGGGTGTAGTGAGAGGCAGGGCCGTCCGGCCCACGCTTGTCGTAGGCGCTCCTGCGGCGAGAAGGGGTCTTCTCCCCTCCTCGTCGCAGGGGCGCATCCCCTGTCGTAAGGTCACCCGCCGTGATGTCTTCGAGTTCACCCCAGGGCTCATCGAGCCCGGCGTAGACCCGCGCTTCCTCTTCGCGAATGGCGTCGCCCGGGTCATTCCCGTCCCGCCCGCTCTCCACCCCCTCCATCCACCGGGCCGAGCGCCGGGTGGGCCGTCCCGCGTCCGCACCCGCTCGCCCCGTACTCATCCGGTCACCCGGAACAGGCACCGGGATCCGGGGCTCGGCGGGCGGGTCGCCGGCACTCCTGCGTCCCCGTTCGTCGGCCTCCGGGAGGGGCCGGTCGCCCTCCCGTTCCCGCCGGGCGGAAGACTCCCTGGCGACTTCTCCCTCGTCCGGCGCCGAAGGCCCCGGCTGCGGGCGCGGTTGCCCGGTCAGGATCGCCCAGAAGTCCTCCGGGAGCATCGACTCGGCACTCTCCTCGCCCGTTGCCTCGACGCGCTTCCGCGCTTCCTTCTCCCTGGCTGGAGCCCGCTCCGCGGCAGTCGTGCCCGCAGGGGCGTCGGACGAGCGCTCACGCCAGGGCTCCCGGCCGTTTTCCGGGTCCGCCTCGGCGGACTCCATCTCTTCCATGCGACGCTGCTTCTTGCGCTTCCTCCCCACCGCATCCATCACGGAGACGAGGATCATGAAGCCGATGAAGAGAAGGGTGAAGACCCCTTCATCCATGCGTCACCTCCGGCACCGCGCCGCCCATCATCGCCCCGGGATGCCGGGTCACGAGCCGGACCCGCGCGGTCCGCCCGGTCCCGGGCTCTGCGGCCCGTCATCCGAGCCAGCGATCGACGAGCGCATCGATGTGTCGGACTGGATGTTGCGATAGCGCATGTAGTCCATCACACCAAGGTTGCCCTCCTTGAACGCCTCCGCGATCGCGAGGGGCACCTGCGCCTCGGCCTCGACGAGCCGGGCCCGCATCTCCTGCACCTTGGCCCGGTTCTCCTGCTCGAGCGCCACCGCCATCGCACGCCGCTCCTCGGCTCGTGCCTGGGCGACCCGCTTGTCGGCCTCGGCCTGGTCGGTCTGGAGCTCGGCGCCGATGTTCTTCCCGACGTCGACGTCGGCAATGTCGATCGAGAGGATCTCGAAGGCCGTCCCCGAGTCGAGCCCCCGCGAGAGCACCGTCTTCGAGATCGAGTCGGGGTTCTCGAGCACGGCCTTGTGGGAGTCGGACGAACCGATCGAAGAGACGATCCCCTCACCGACACGGGCAAGGATCGTCTCTTCCCCCGCGCCACCCACGAGCCGGTTGATGTTCGCCCGGACCGTGACCCGGGCCATCGCGATGAGCTGGATCCCGTCACGCGCCATCGCCGCCACGCGCGGCGTCGTGATCACCTTCGGGTTCACGGAGACCTGCACCGCCTCGAACACATCACGTCCCGCCAGGTCGATCGCCGCCGCCTGCTGGAACGAGAGGTCGATGTTCGCCTTGTCGGCCGAGATCAGAGCCCGGACGACCCGGTCGACCCGTCCCCCCGCGAGGTAGTGGGCCTCGAGGTCACCGACACTCACGCTGAGCCCCGCCTTCGTGGCCCAGATCAGGGGCCGGACCACCGCGGGTGGATTCACTTTTCGGAGACGCATCCCCACGAGGTACCCGATCCCGACCCGGGCACCCGCCGAGATCGCCTCGATCCAGAGCCTGACCGGAACGATCCAGAGAAGGACCAGAATGAGGAAGATGAAGCCAAAAAGGGAGAAAATGGTCACGCCAGCCGCGAATTCATCCATCCGCCGTGCACTCCTGGAACTGGGTTTGATGTCCGGCCCCGCCCGATCGTTCGGAGGGGCCCGAAGCCGTATTCCCTGCGCCTGCTGCTCGCCTGCCTGCTCTTCGAACCCCTATGGCTCGAAGGTGTTCTCCTCGTCGGAACCCGTCTCGCCCGGCGGGCGCTCCACGAGGCGCACCACATGCCGGTATCCCTCCGAGGCAACGATCCGAATCGGACTCCCGCTCTCGATCCAGTCCTGCTCGGAAACCACGTCGATCCGCTCCTCGCCGAAGAGTCCGGTGCCGGCGGGGCGGAGGTCCGTGATCGCCCGCCCCTCGAGGCCGACGAGTTCGTCCCGTCGGTGCGAAGAGGTGTACCCCGTGTCCCGATCCGTCGACTCCCCGAGGAAGATCCCCAGCTTGAAGAGTCTGCGGTTCGCCGGAAGACGCCTGAGGAGGGCCCAGGAGCTCACCATCACCAGGGCGATCGAGGCACTCAGCACGCCGCCCGCCCGCGTGAAGTCGGGTGCGGTCGGGAGTCCCCCGAGCATGGACATGTAGACCCCCGCGAGAACCCCGAGCGCACCCACGATACCGAACACACCGAACCCGGGGAGAACAAACGCCTCGACCAGGATCAGAACGATTCCGAGGGCGAAGAGGAGAATCCCCTCCATCCCGGCGAGCCCGATGATGAGGTGGGACCCGAAGAAGAGGGAGAGAGAGAGCACCCCCGCCGCACCCGCGAGCCCGACTCCGGGCGACTTCACCTCGACGATGAGCCCGAGGAACCCGAGCGAGAGGAGGAAGGGCGAAACCACCGGGTGCGTGAGGAAGCGCACCAGCCGCTCGGCCCAGTTGATCGATGCCTCCCGTACCTCCCGGTCGGCGACCCCGAGCCGCTCGAGGAGCTCGTTCCAGTCCGACACCTGCTCCGCGTAACCGATCCGCACCGCGTCCTCCGTCGTCAGGGTCAGGAGCCGACCGGCGGGGCTCACCTCCGGCACCTCGACATCCTCGTCGACCATGGCCTCTGCCACGGCCGGGTCGAGCCCGCGCGATTCCGCGAGCGCCCGCATTGAGCTCCGCATCGCCGAGACGATCTTCTCAGGGGCCTTCTCCCCGGTCCCGTCGACCGGCGTCGCCGCGCCCATGACCGACCCCGGCCTCATGAAGATCCCGTCTGTCGCGATCGAAATCAGCGCGCCGGCCGAGAGCGCCCGCCGGTTCACGTAGGCATAGACCGGCACTTCGGAGTCACTGATCGCATCCGTGATTCGCTCCGCCGCGTCGACGCGCCCCCCCGGGGTGTCGATGTCGAGGACGACGAGCGCCGCATCCTCCGCCGCCGCCTCGCGGAGCACCCTTTCGATGAAGGGGGCGAGCCCGAGCTCGATCACCCCCTGGACGGGAACGCGCACGACGTCGCCCGGCCCGGGAGCCCTCGCCTCCTGGAACCCGGTCGTCACCCGCGTCTCGGGCGTGGAAGCACGGCCCTCGGCCAGGACCCCCGCCAGGAGCAGCCCCCCTCCTGCCAGGAGAAGTGCCCCGCTCAGGGCCCTCTGAACTCTCGCTCCGGTCGCTTGTGCCATCTCGGTATCCCCTCAGTCGAACGATTCGTTTGCGGCGCAGCTGCCTGCCGCCGAGAGTGCCTCGGGCCCGCCCTCGATCTCCTGGTGCAGGCGGAAGGCATACCAGGCCCGGCGCAGCGCCAGGATGGGAACGCCGTCGTCCAGCGCCATTCTGGCCCCGGCCTCGAGACGCCGAATCCGGTCGATCTCCTGCTCCAACCCGGAATACGAATCGCCCACCCGCATTCTTCGATCGAGCGCCTCGATGCAGCCAAGGAGTTCGGAGGCGAGCATCGAGGGCGTGACTTCGCGCAGGGCATCGCTCCCCAGGAGGAGGGCTTCGAGGGCAACAGCGCGCTGACCGGCATCGAACGCCGTTCTTGCCCCCTCGCGGAGGGCGCGCGCCTCCTCGAGGGCGGGGACGAGGCCCGCCGGGTAGGAGTCGCCCGAAATCCCTTCCACCCCTCGAACGGCACGTTCGAAGTCACCCAGGAGCTGACCCAGCTCCGGCTCCGACATCCGGTCGACGAGGGCGGGGGCGGCGCCCCGGATGGCCTCCGTGCGCAAGGCACGGCCTTCGAGGGAGGGCCGCTCCCAGGATGCCTTCCACCCGTTCCGCGCCCCGTCGAGCGGGAGACCCCGTCCCCAGCGGGCCAGCGCGGCATCGAGCGAGGGGAGCTCGCTCCCGAACTGGAGGGCGGCGAGGGACTCGGCAGCAACGATCTCGACCTCGTCCGAGCCGGTCAGATCACCGCATCCCGCCATGAGGAGCACCGCCGGGACAAGGAGCACCGGCGCCCACGGGGCGAAAGGACG
Organism: Gemmatimonadota bacterium; assembly: GCA_007125125.1. Lineage (GTDB taxonomy): Bacteria > Gemmatimonadota > Gemmatimonadetes > Longimicrobiales > Gaopeijiaceae > SLDT01. The sequence goes on from SLDT01000034.1 coordinate 24,546, forward strand.
GGGCGGGACGGCCGAACGAAAGCGGGTGCGAAGCACGCGAGGGCTCGGGGACGAGGTGAAGGTGGAGCGGTTGCCACGGAGTTACCTGGGATCGCACGTCGGTACCCTCGGGGGGCGCGAGGGATCCGGGGCTCGGGACCCTCCCGACTTGTTCGGCTCCTCGGCAGGGAATAGCTTGCGAGTGTCTTTCCCGTCCGGGAAGTCGGGGTCGCGCTCACGCTTCCCCCCCCGGGTCCACTCCACTCATGCGAGAACGCAGGAGACGACGACGATGACGCAGGCTTCCGAAACCGAAAAGACGCTCGTGCGCTACGCGGTGGATGGCCGGGTGGCCATCATCACCCTCGACGACCCTCCCGCCAATACCTACACGCACGAGATGATGAAGCAGCTCGATGCGGCGATCCTGAAGGCGCGGATGGACGATGACGTCGATGTGGTCGTGGTCACGGGGGCGGGGGAACGGTTCTTCTCGGCGGGAGCGAACATCCAGATGCTCTCCGAGGTCACGACCGGATTCAAGTACTGCTTCTGCCTCCATGCGAACGAGACCCTCCTCCGGCTCGAGCACACCCCGAAGCTGACGATCGCGGCCCTGAACGGGCACACGGTGGGCGGGGGGCTCGAGATTGCCATGGCCTGTGACATCCTCATCGCACGCCGGGGCGGAGGAAAGGTGGGTCTGCCGGAGGTGAACCTCGGGGTGCTCCCCGGCACGGGGGGCACGCAGAGGCTCGCACGTCTCGTCGGCAAGGCGCGGGCGATCGAGCTCATGGTGACCGGCGAGACTTTCGACTTCGATCGCGCGGTGGACCTGGGCATCGTGAACCGGGTTGTCGAGGCCGAGTCGGCCGAGGCCTTCATGGCCGAGGTGATGGAGTATGCCCGCTCCTTCACCGTCCCGGTACGGGCGACGAAGGCGGTCGGGCATATCAAGCGCTCGGTGCAGACCGGCTCCCAGCTCCCGCTCGAGCAGGGGCTGGCGGTCGAGCGCGAGCTCCAGCAGCAGCTCTTCGCCTCGAGAGATGCACGGGAGGGGCTCACGGCCTACGTCGAGAAGCGCACCCCCGAGTTCCGGGGCGAGTGAGGTGGCTGGCACGATCGAGGGCCTGCCGGAAACCGGGGTCTGGATCGACAATGCCTCGCACCCGGCGGCGTCAGGAGAGACCTTCGCAACGTTGAACCCCGCCACGGGCGAGGTCATCACCCGGGTGGCGAGCGGGGACGAACCCGATGTGTCGCGGGCCGTGGATTCGGCCCGCGCGGCCCTCCGTAATCCCGCATGGGGGCGCATCGACCCCCACGAGCGTGCCCGACTCCTCTGGCGGCTCGCGGAGCTGATCGAGGAGAACGCCGACGAACTGGCCCGCCTCGAGACGGCCGACAACGGGAAGACCTGGTTCGAGTCGCGCAAGGTCGACCTCCCGCAGGTCGTGAGCACCTTCCGCTACTTCGCCGGGATGGCCGACAAGGTCCATGGGGAGACGATTCCCGTCCCCGGACCCTTCATGAACTACACCCGGCGCGAGCCGGTCGGGGTCGTGGGGTGCATCGTCCCCTGGAACTTCCCCCTCTCGCTCGCCTCGTGGAAGGTGGCGCCCGCCCTTGCCTGCGGAAACACGGTCGTGCTCAAGCCGGCCGAGGAAACCCCCCTGAGCGCGCTCCGCCTCGGGGAGCTGGCCGCCGAGGCGGGCCTTCCCCCCGGCGTGCTGAACGTGGTGCCCGGCTTCGGGACGAAGGCCGGAGCGGCGCTCGTCCAGCACCCCGACGTCGCCCTCATCTCCTTCACGGGCTCGACCGAAACGGGCCGGCTGATCGTGCGAGAGGCTGCCGGAACGCTCAAGCAGGTCTCGCTCGAACTCGGCGGCAAGTCGCCGAACGTGATCTTCGCGGACGCGGACGTGGGTGCCGCGATCCGCGGGGCTGCGAGCGGAATCTTCTACGGAAAGGGGGAGGTGTGCGCGGCGGGCTCGCGGATCCTCGTCGAGCGGCCGGTCTACGACGAGGTGGTCGATGCGCTCGCGGAGCGCGCAGCGTCGCTCACCCCCGGCGATCCGATGGCTCGGGAGACGCGGATGGGCGCGATCGTGAGCGAGACCCAGCTCGAGAGGGTGCTCGGCTACATTGATGCAGGAAGGCGCGAGGGTGCCCGCCTGGTGGCGGGGGGGCGCCGGCACGACCCGGGTGGGCGCGGGTTCTTCGTCGACGCGACGGTCTTCGCCGATGTGACGCCCGAGATGACGATCGCGCGAGAGGAGATCTTCGGGCCGGTGGCGGCCGTGCTCCCCTTCGACGACTTCGAGGAGGGAATCGAGCTCGCCAACCGGACGATCTATGGGCTTGCGGCCGGAGTCTGGACGCGCGACGTCGCGAAGGCCCACCGCTTCGCGGCGGCGGTCGACGCGGGGGTGGTCTGGGTCAACACCTACAACCGCTATGACCCGGCCACCTCCTTCGGAGGCTTCAAGGCGAGCGGGTCGGGGCGCGAGCTCGGGATGAAGGCGGCACTCGAGAAGTACACGCGCGAAAAGAGCGTGTGGGTGTCCCTGGCATGAGCTTGGGGCGGGGGGCGGCCGACCCCCCGCCTCGCTGACATCTTCTCTTTCGAAGGCCGGTACGCATCTTTGGGGAGAGGGCCGCCGGACGCGGTCCCCCCCGATTCCGAACCCCATCTCCGGAGGCCCGACCCGTGCGCGACGTCTGGATTCTCGATGCCCTGCGAACCCCGATCGGCCGCCATGGGGGTGGGCTGGCCCCGGTGCGTCCCGACGATCTCGCCGCCCACCTCCTCCGTGCCCTTGCGGAGCGCAACGCTTTCGAGGCCGATTCGATCGACGACGTGATCCTTGGGTGCACGAACCAGGCGGGCGAGGACAACCGCAATGTCGCCCGGATGGCCCTCCTCCGCGCGGGGTGGTCCCCCTCCGTGCCTGGGCAGACGGTGAACCGCCTCTGCGGCTCGGGGCTCCAGGCGGTCCTCTCGGCCTTTCACGCGGTGCGGGCCGGCGAGGGCGACGCCTTCGTCACGGGTGGGGTCGAGAGCATGAGCCGCGCGCCCTGGGTGCAGCTCAAGCCCGAGCGCGGATGGCCGCGGGGGGCACCCGAGATGGCCGACACCGTCCTCGGCTGGCGCTTCGTGAACCCCGCCCTCCCGGCGGCGTGGACGGTCGGGCTCGGCGAGACCGCCGAGATCGTCGCCGAGGAGTTCGGTGTGAGCCGGGAGGAGCAGGACGCCTTCGCCCTCGAGAGCCAGGGGCGCGCCGCCCGGGCGATCGAGGCCGGTCGCTTCGCTCGCGAGATCATCCCCGTCGAGGTGCCCAGGCGACGAGGCGCACCCCTCCTCGTCGAGACCGACGAGCACCCCCGCCCGGAGACGACCCCCGAAGCGCTCGCTGCCCTCCGCCCGGTTTTTCGCGAGGGAGGCACCGTCACGGCCGGAAACAGCTCCGGGATCAACGATGGCGCCGCCGCCCTTCTCGTCGCGGACGCGGAGTGGGCGCGCGCACGCGGACTCGCCCCGATGGCGAGAGTCCGCGGGGGCGCGGTCGCGGGCGTCGAGCCGCAGCGCATGGGCATCGGCCCCGTCCCGGCGACCCGGCGCGCCCTCGAACGCCTCGGGATGGCGATCGGGGACATCGAGCTCGCCGAGGTGAACGAGGCCTTCGCCGCCCAGGCGATCCCCTGCCTCCGTGAGCTCGGGCTCGATCCGGAGCGCACGAATGTGAACGGGGGTGCGATCGCCCTCGGCCACCCGGTCGGCTGCTCCGGGGCCCGGATCCTCACGACCCTCGTCCACGAGATGGGCCGCCGCGGCTCGGCGACCGGACTCGCGACGATGTGCATCGGGGTCGGTCAGGGGATCGCCCTCGTCGTCGAGGGGGTCGAGCGATGAGCGCCCCGCAGGAGCCGCGCGCCCCGCGGGAGGGCCGTACCCCCCGCGAACGCGGGCAGGTCGCGGTCATCGGCGCCGGAACGATGGGGCACGGGATCGCCCAGGTCGCGGCCGCCGCCGGCCGCCGGGTCCTTCTCCATGACGCCGACCCCAGCTCTCTCGAGCGGGGCCTCGCACAGGTCGGCGCGAACCTCGACAAGGGGGTCTCCCTCGGCAAGGTCACCCCCGGCGAGCGGGAGACGGTCCTCGCGAGGGTCGGGGGCGCCGACACCCTCGCCGACGCAGTCCGGGAGGCGGAGCTCGTCATCGAGGCGGTCCCGGAGAAGCTCGAGCTCAAGCGCGCCCTCTTCGCGGCGATCGAGCCCCTCGCGCCCCCCGACGCCCTCCTCGCAACGAACACCTCGTCCCTCTCGATCGCCGAGCTCGCACGCGACCTCGAGCGACCGGCGAACCTCCTCGGGCTCCACTTCTTCAACCCGGTCCACATCATGAAGCTCGTCGAGGTCGTCCATGGGCCCGCCACCTCGGAGGCAACGCTCGAGCAGGGCGTGTCCTTCGTGCGCGAGATCGGACGCGAGCCGATCGTCGTCCGCGACTCGCCTGGCTTCGCCTCGTCGCGCCTCGGGGTGGCGCTCGGCCTCGAGGCGATCCGGATGCTCGAGGAAGGGGTGGCTTCGGCCGAGGACATCGACCGCGCGATGGAGCTCGGCTACCGGCACCCGATGGGCCCCCTGCGCCTCACCGACCTCGTCGGGCTCGACGTGCGCCTGGGGATCTCGGAGTACCTCCACGAGACCCTCGGCGGTGAGCGCTTCCGGCCCCCCGAGCTCCTGCGCCGCATGGTGGCCGAAGGCCGCCTCGGCCGCAAGACCGGACACGGCTTCCACGAGTGGAACGAGCCCGACTGACCCCGCGCGGGAGGAAGGCACCCCGCGCGGGGCCACCGCCGGGGACCCTTCTTCCCACAGACGAACACCCCCTCGGAGGTGAATGCGACGGATGGACTTCGAAACGATTCTGGTGACGCACTCGGGCCCGGTGGCCCGGATCACCCTGAACCGCCCGGAAAAGCTGAACGCCCTGAACTCGACGGTGCGCGCCGAGGTGATGTCCGCGGTCGATGCGCTCGCGGTCGACGACGAGGTCCGGGTGGCGATCCTGCACGGGGCCGGGGAGAAGGCCTTCGTGGCCGGGGCCGATGTGGGGGAGTTCGTCGCCCGCTCCCCCGGGGAGCAGCGTGCCGTCTACGACCGTCGCCGCGTCTACGACGCGATCGCGGCCTTCCCGAAGCCGATCCTCTGTGCGATCCACGGCTACTGCCTGGGCGGGGGCAACGAGCTGGCGCTGGCCTGCGACATCCGCATCGCCGACCGGACCGCCCGCTTCGGCCAGGCCGAGATTCGGCTGGGGTTGATCCCGGGGGCGGGAGGCACGCAGCGGCTCGCCCGTCTCGTCGGTCCGGGACAGGCGATGCGGATTGCGCTCTCGGGCGAGATGATCGATGCCGAGGAGGCGCACCGGATCGGCCTCGTGGAGGTCCTCGTCGACGAAGGGGAGCAGCTCGCGAAGGCCGAGGAGATGGCGGAGCGCATCGCGCGCTGGAGCCCCGTCGCGCTCAGGCTGGCGAAGCGTGCGGTGCGGGCCGCCGCCGAGACGCCACTCTCGGCCGGGCTCGAACTGGAGCGGGAGCTCTTCCTCGCGGCCTTCGGCTCGGACGACGGCCGCGAGGGGGTGAGCGCCTTCATCGAGAAACGGAAGCCCGACTTCCGGGGGCGCTGAGATGTCGACCGACGCAGACGAGGGCCGGGACGAACTCGAGCGGCTCCGCGAGCGGATCATCGCCCTCGACGAAGAACTCGTGCGCCTGATCGGGGAGCGCCGTGACCTCGCCCTCCGGATCGGGGAGCTGAAGGCGGGCCTGGGCCTCCCCGTCCTCGATCCGGCGCGGGAGGCCCGGGTCGTGCGGCGGGCGGCCGAGCGGGCCCGCGCGCTCGGAGTCGACGAGGAGATGGCGCGCGACGTACTCTGGCGCATCATCTCCTCGGCGCGGGCCGTTCAGGAGGCAAGGCCAGCGGGGTGGCCGGAACGGCCTCCGGCCGGGGAAGGCACGCCGGGATCGGCGGAGTGAGTGGATTCGTGCCCGCCGCCTCGGCCGGGTGCGCGCCCGCCCTCGTCCCGGTCAGCCCCCGCGGGTCGAGAGGGCCCGGACGATCTTCTGCGACTCGCCCTGTGGAACCCGTACGAGAACGGAGCGGTCCGGCGGTGTCGCGCCGCGGATGAGGTGCGGGTTCAGCTCTCGAAGGAGCGAGGGCTGAATCTCGAGGACTCCGGCAAGTGCGCGCAGCGATGTGCCGGCCGGGACAAGGACCTGGTCGAAGAGGTACGGTAGCGCGGGTTCGACATCGAAGCCGAAATGCTCCGGCTGCTGGGCCAGAAGGGCGGCGGCGAGAAGCTTCGGGACGTAGTGGCGGGTCTCGCGCGGGAGATCCTGGATGATCTCCCAGTATAGTGCCTCCTCCCCCCCCTCGGCGCGGCCGTGACGAATCAGAGCGCGCTCGACCGCCCACGGTCCGGCATTGTAGGCTGCAGCGGCGAGGTACCATGAGCCGAACCGCGCGTGGAGCTCCTCGAGGTAGTCGAGGGCCGCTTCCGTCGCCCGAATGGGGTCGCGCCGCTCGTCGACCCAGGCATCGATCACGAGGCCGTAGGCACGGGCTGTGGTCCCCATGAACTGCCATACGCCGGTGGCCGCCACGGGAGAGGTGGCCGAGGGGAGAAATCCGGACTCGATCATCGCGAGGTAGAGGAGCTCCTCGGGCATCCCGCGCTGGTGGAGCCGGTCGCGGATCATTCCCCCGTAGAGGCCCTCGCGGACGAGGTACTCTTCGAAAGTGACACGGTCGGAGCCCAGGAATCGACGCACCCAGTGCTCCACACGGGCGTTCACCTCCATGGGGAGACGAGTGTCCATCAGGGCTGCGGCAGCGTCGCCGACCGGGAAGGGCGACTCGGGTTCGTCCGGCGCGGGGGCGAACCAACCGAGGTTGCCCACGAGCAGGACGGGGATGCCCAGAAAAACGAGGGCTCCGAAGACCCCCGCCACGGGACGTGGGAAGGGGGACCGTTCCGGCGAACCGCGCCGGTGAGTGAATCTCATGGTGTCTCTCTTACCGCATGAGAACGCCAAAAGGTCCGGGGAGCGGAGTGTCTTCCGCCCCCCGGACCCTCATGACGCGCTCGGGCGACTCAGTCGACCGGATAGACCGAAACGGAGGGTCGCCGCCGGATGTGCTCAAAGCGGACCACGCCGTCGGACACCGCGAAAAGGGTGTCGTCGCCACCTCGGCGAACATTCGTCCCCGGATGGAAGCGGGTGCCGCGCTGCCGGACGATGATCCCGCCCGCCCGCACGTGCTGGCCCCCGTAGCGCTTCACGCCGAGGCGCTTCGGGTTGCTGTCGCGGCCATTGCGGCTCGATCCTACGCCTTTCTTATGTGCCATGGGTCTCTCCCCTGACTGGAAATCTCGGTCTTCGCGCCTTCGCCCCTCAGAGGACGATCTCGCTCACCTTGATCTCGGTGTACCCCTGCCGATGGCCCTGCTTCTTGCGATACCCCTTGCGGCGCTTCCGCTTGAAGACAATGACCTTCGGGTCGCGGCCCTGCGCGACAACTTCGGCCCGGACGGAAGCTCCCTCGACGACAGGGCTTCCGACCGTGATGTCCTCGCCCGTCGAGGCGAGGAGGACTTCGTCGAAGACCAGCTCGTCGCCGGCTTCTGCATCCAGAGTGGGGACGCGAAGTCTGGAGCCGGGCTCAGCCCGGAACTGCTTCCCGCCCGTTTTGAAGACCGCGTACATTCGGAACCTCGATCCCGGTGTTCTGGTTCGTTGCGGCGTGGAGGAGAGAACCTCGCCCCCACATATGCCTTAGCCTGTATAAGGTAGTCCCTTCGCGCCGCGGGTCAACCCGTCTGGCGCGTAGCGTACCTCTCCGTCACATCGGTGCCGGCGGGCCCCGAGAGGAGTCGGAACTCGTCTTCGCGCAGGAGTGGGTCGTCGCGCAACTCGAGCTCGAGAGGGATGCGCCTCCGGACGCGTGGAAGGAACTCGGGCTCTTCTTCAAGGACGTGGAGTGCGACCTCGGGGTGCACCCGTACCATGATTCTACGCTCATTTCCGGAGGCGGCCGCGCGGGTCAGACTCCGCTCGACCCGGCGAATCACCGTGGGAGGCGTGAAGACCCGCCCTCCGCCCCCGCAATGATCGCAGGGGCGGGTCAGCGTCTGGAAGAGGGAGGGCCGCACCCGTTGCCGGGTCATCTCCACGAGACCCAGATCGGAGACGGCGAAGGCCTTCGTCCTGGCTCGGTCACGGCCGAGCTGAGTCCTTAGTTCCTGGAGGACCCTGTCGCGGTTCTCCTGGGAGTCCATGTCGATGAAGTCGACCACGATGATTCCCCCGATGTCGCGAAGCCTGAGCTGTCTCGCGATCTCCTTCGCGGCATCGAGATTCGTCCGAAGAATCGTCTCCTCCGGGTCTTTGCGGCCCCGGCCCGTGAAGCGACCCGTGTTCACGTCGATGGAGACCAGGGCCTCCGTCGGCTCCACGATGATGTAGCCACCCGACGCAAGGTCGACCCTCCGCTCGAACGCCTCCGCAACCTCCTCCTCGATGTCGTGGCGATCGAAGAGGGGCACTCCCCCCTCGTCGAGTCTGACCCGATCAAGGAGGTCGGGGTCCACCCCCTTCACGTACGCTGCGATTTCGTCGTAGACCTCCCGGTTGTCCACGATCAGGGCGTCGAACTTGTCGGAGAAGAGGTCGCGGATCACCCCGGAGATGAGACGGGCCTCGCGGTGGATGAGGGCGGGCGCCCTGCTCGCGTCGGCCTTCCGCTTCATCTTCGTCCAGGCGGAGTGCAACCGGGAGAACTCGCCCTTGAACTTGTCTCGGGTGAGCTCTTCGCCGACAGTGCGAATGATCACGCCACCGGCGCCCGGGGCCATCGTCTCCCGGGCCAGCTCCTTCAGTCGAGCCCGTTCCTCGCGCTGGTCGATCTTCCGGCTCACTCCCACATGGTCCGCGAAGGGCGTGTAGACGAGGAAACGGCCCGGAAGGGAGACCTGGGCAGTGAGGCGCGGCCCCTTGGTCCCGATCGGCTCCTTCGTCACCTGAACCATGAGCGTCTGGCCCTTCTGAAGCTGGTCCTGGATCGGCGGGTGCTTCCCCCCGCGTCGGTGACGGCCCCCGTTGCGGCGCCCCCCTTCCCCATTCTCGTCGGACTCTTCCTCGTCACTGACAAGGTCGGAGACGTGCAGGAACCCGGCTTTCTCCATTCCGATGTCCACGAAGGCCGCCTGGATCCCGGGCAGCACCGCCTCGACGCGTCCCAGGAAGATGTCGCCCACAATTCGGTCCTGGTCCGGCCGGTCGAGCATGAGCTCGACGAGCCGACCCTCTTCGAGGAGCGCGACCCACGACTCCTGCGGAGTCGCGCTGATGAGGATCTCTCGTTTCAAGTAGTTGTCACTCCCTTCCCCGAACGACGCCAGGCCCTCGTTCCCCCTCGCCGGCCTGCTCCGCTCCCGAGCTCTCCCGGATCGGGAAGAGACTCCGGAACCGGCTGCACCCGGCAAGGCGGCCTCCGGTCCTGCGCAGGTTCGCCCGAGTCGGTTTCTGTCGTTTGCCGACATCCCGTCGGCGGGGCTATCAGACCGCTTCGGCAAACTCCGCCGCGAGGCGTCGGCCGATCACGATCTTCTGGATCTCACTCGTTCCCTCGCCGATCTCGCAGACCTTTGCATCCCTCAGCATCCGCTCGACCGGGTATTCGTCCGTGTATCCCGCGCCGCCCATTACCTGGACCGCCTGAATCGTTGCCTTCATGGAGAGTTCGGAGGCGAAGAGCTTGGCCATCGCCGCCTCTCGCGTGTAGGGCAGCCCCCTCTCCATGCGCCAGACGGCATGGTAGGTCAGGTGCCGCGCTGCCTCGATCTCCGTCGCGAGTTCGGCGAGTCGGAACTGGACCGCCTGGAGGTCGAAGACCTCACGTCCGAATTGCCGCCTCTTTTTCGTGTACCCCACGGCCACCTCGAGGGCTCCCTCTGCGAGTCCGAGCGAAAGTGCCGCGATCCCGATGCGCCCCGAGTCGAGGATCTTCATGAAGTTCGTGAAGCCCTCGCCCGGCTCCCCGAGCCGGTTGGCGTTGGGAACGAGGGCATTCTCGATCAGGAGCTCACGGGTATCCGAGGCGCGCCACCCCATCTTGTCTTCCTTCTTGCCGGCGCGAACCCCCTCGATGTATCCGAGTTCCGAAGCGCTCCCCATCCCGACACGCCCGGCCTCCTCCGGATCCGAGGTCGGCTTGGTCACGACGAAGCTCGTGATGCCGCGGGCCCCCTGCTCCGGATCGGTCACCGCCGTGATCGTGAAGATCTCCCCAACTCCGGCATGGGTGATGAAGATCTTCGAACCGTTAACCCTCCAGGCTCCATCTTCCTGAATCGCCCGGGTCCGGCTCCCCGAGGCGTCCGATCCCGCTCCGGGCTCGGTGAGCCCGAAACCACCAAGAACCTCACCTCGGGCCAGGAGGGGGAGGAACCGCTCCTTCTGCTCCTCGCTCCCGAAACGCTCGATCGGCGAGCTCCCGAGGGTCGTGTGCGCCGACACGGTGATCGCATGGCTCGCATCGACCTTCGCCAGCTCCTGGATCAGGAGGATGTAGCTCAGGGCATCGAGCCCCTGCCCCCCGTAGCGCTCCGGAACCGGAAGCCCGAGCCAGCCCCGCTCGCCCATCGCCCGAACGTTCTCCCAGGGGAATCGGGACTCGCGATCGAGCTCTCCGGCCACGGGCGCGATCGCCTCCTTCCCGAATCCCCGCACCTCGCGCACGAGGGCGTGGTGTTCGTCTCTCAAGTATGGATGCATGCCTGGTCCTCGTTGCCTTGTTCGGAAGGCCGGCCCTACCCCTCCGGGGCGACCCCCGCGGAGATTGCCGACAGGCCTCTAAACTATCCGGAAACGACCCTTCCAAGAACCCCGGTCCACCCCGAGCAGCGGTCGCACCCGGAGCACCCCCCTTCGGGAAGGGTGTCCCCGAACCAGGTCAGGAGAGTGCGGCGCCGGCACCCCCCGCCTCCGGCATAGCGCTCGACCGCCCGCTGCTTCGCCCGCTCGGCTCGGCGGCGCACCAGCCGGTATCCGAGCACCCCTTCCCGACTCGCCGCCCGGATCTCCGAGAGAGAGCGAAGGGGTGGATGCGTCCGGTCGAGGAAGGCCCGGTGGACCCGCTCGTCACCCGGCGCCCGCAACCCGACGCAGAGGGCATGCCCCCCGTCACGCCCCGCTCGCCCGGCTTCCTGATAGTAGTCCTCGAGGCTCCCCGAGAGCTGGTCGTGGATCACGATCCGGACATCCGGCCGGTCGATTCCCATCCCGAAGGCATTCGTGGCCACGATGAGTGGGCGTGGGTCCTCGAGGAAATACGACTGCACCCGTCCCCGCTCCGCCTCCGGGATTCCCGCATGGTACGCCTCCGAACGCATCCCCCAGCGCGCCATCGCGTCCCGGATCCGCTCCACCCGGCGCCTCGTCGCCGCGTAGATCATGCGCGCCCCCGAGATGCTCCGCACCATGGCCCTCGCGAGCTGGAGCTTCTGGTCGTGCCCCGTCGCCCGCCGCACCGCCCAGAGGAGGTTTGCCCGGTCGAATGTTCCGATCTCGCGGAAGGGATCACGCATCTGGAGCACTCGTTCGATGTCGGCCCGCACGCGCGGCGTCGCCGTTGCCGTGAGCGCCAGAACCGGGGCCCGCACCTGCCCGCGCACCTCCCCGAGCCTCCGGTACGCGGGCCGGAAGTCATGCCCCCAGCACGAGATGCAGTGCGCCTCGTCGACCACGAGGAGCGAGACCGGGAGCCGCCCCAGGATCTCCCGGAAGGAGCGCGAATCGAGGCGTTCCGGGGCGACGAGGAGCACCCGCAGACGCCCCTCGACCGCGTCCCGCTCGATCCGTTCCCGCTCGCCCGCCGGAATCCCGGAGTGCAGCGCCTCCCCCGTCATCCCCGCCGCCCGTGCCCGTCGGAGCTGATCGGCCATGAGCGAGATGAGGGGACAGATGACCAAGGTCAGTCCGGGGAGCATGAGGGCGGGCACCTGGTAGCAGATGCTCTTCCCTCCCCCCGTCGGAAGGATCCCCACCGCATCGCGCCCCGCGACCGCGGCCTCCACGATCCCGAGCTGCCCCGGCCGAAAGGCGGGGAAGCCGAAGTGGGCACGGAGGACCTCCTCCGGTGAGCGTGTCGCGGTCCGGACATCCATCCCGGAATCTCTCCCACCCGCCCGGGCGATGACATGGGAGGAAGGGCCTCCGCGCGCCCCTCCTCAGCGGGGGTCCGCCGGACCCTCCCCCACGTCCACGTCGCTCGTCTCTTCGCCGGCCTCCTCCTCGGGCTCCTCCCCGTGCTCCCCCTCGCCCCCAAAGCCGTCTTCCGCCTCCTCGAGGGTGACGCCCTTGCCCCCGGGAAGGAATCGGATGAGGAAGCCCGCAGCGAGGAAGGCGACCGCGACGAGGATGAGCCAGTCCATCTCGAGGACCATCCCCCCGACGGCGAGCGCCGCCCCGATCACGAAGAGACGCACCTTCCACTCGAGCCATGGATACTCGTCGGCCCTGCGGTCCCGGTCAACGAAGAGGAGCATCCCGAGAACCACCTTTCAGCGCCCCCGCGCGCGTTCCAGGAAGGCGCGCACCCCCGCCCGGCACTCCGCGGTGAGCCGCGCCAGCGCATTCACCTCGGCGCCGCGTGCGACGCCTTCGGCCACGGTGGCCTCCTCGATCCCGTAGAGGAGCCGCTTCGTGAGCCGGACCGCCGAGGGGGGCCGCCGCGCGAGCTCGCGGGCGAGGGCGAGGACCTCTTCCTCGAACCCCTCGGCCGGCAGCACCCGGTTCACGAGCCCGATCCGCCGCGCCTCCGCGGCATCGATCCGCCCGCCCAGCGTGACGAGCTCGAAGGCCGCACCCTCGACGACCTTGCGCCGGAGAAGGGCCATCACCATCGCCGGGACAAACCCCAGGTGCACCTCGGGGAAGCCGAACTGCGCCTCCTCCTCGGCGAGGATCAGGTCGCAGGCGGTGGCCAGGCCGCACCCTCCGGCGAGGGCCCGGCCCCGCACCCCGGCAACAATCGGGACGGGGTGCTCGCGCATCGCGACGAAGAGCCGCCCCATCCGCCCCGCGTCGTCGAGCGAGGCCTCCGGTCCCGCCTCCGCGATCGCCTCGAGCTCCGCGAGGTCGGCACCCGAGCAGAAGTCCTTCCCCGCCCCGCACAGGACGACTACCCGCACCTCAGGCTCGCGTGCGCTGGCGGTGAGTGCCTCGAGGAGCGCCTCCACGAGGGCGCCATTCAGGGCGTTCCGCCGCTCGGGCCGGTTCAGGACGAGCTCGAGGACTCCCCCCTCGGGCCCCTTCCGCAGGAGGACCGGCTCAGCCATCGACTGCAACTCCGGGGTCGAACCCGGGCGGGACGCGTCCCCGCCCCCGCACCCGCTCCGCCACCTCGGCCGGCACCTCGAGCTCCATCCGGAGGAGCGCCGTCGAGAGCACCTTCCCCTGCGCATCCGTCATGAGCGAGACCGTGCCCCCGCCTCCGAGCGCGCCGTGCAGGAGAAAGTTCAGGGCATGGAGGTTCGGGAGTTCGAAGCGCTCGACCTCGCCCTTCACGAGGGGCCCGAAGTGCTCGCGCACCCTCTCCGGGGTGAGCGCGCCACGCACGAGCTCCCAGTCCCGGGGGTCGTAGACCGCCACCCCCACATTCGCGGTGTCGCCCTTGTCGCCCGAGCGGGCGTGGGCCACGTCGACGAGCTGGACCTTCGGCATCTCAGACCTCCAGGATCCGGACATTCAGGTGGGGCTCGACCTCGTCCCTCCGGAGGAGGGCGGGCCAGAAAGCCATGATCTCCTGCACGCGGGGCCTTCCTCCCGCGAAGCCGGTCACGCTCGGCGGTCCGGTGAGCACGAGGGGCGCGATCTCTCGGGTGAAACGTTCGACCGCTCCCCGGTCCCCGCTCCTCACCCCGATCCGGAGCTGGACCTCGGGGAGGTCGGGGGGCGGGGGCCCGGCCAGGTGCCCGTGCGTGCTGTCCCACCCCACGAGCTCGACCCGGATCTCGTCGAAGGCGAGCCCCAGGCGATCGAGGCGGGCGCGCAGGATCCGCTCCGCCGCCCGTGCCTTCGCCGCCGCATCGGGCCAGGCATAGACGAGCGTCCCGACCGCCTTGTAGCCATCGGCGTATGCGATCGAGACCTTGAGGAAGTCGGTCCGGGCGCTCCCGCGCACCCCGGAGACCCGCACCCGGTCCGGCCCGACCTCGTCGAGCGCGAGCGAGGTGAAGTCGGCAACCACGTCCGGAGTGATGTACTCCCGCGGATCGCCCATCTCGTAGAGGAGCTGCTCCGTCACGATCGCGCGCGTCACCCGCCCCCCGCTCCCGGGGTGCTTCGTGACGACGAAGCTCCCGTCCTCGTGCGCCTCGATCACCGGGAAGCCGACCTGCTCCATCGCGGGCACCGTCCACCAGTCGACGAGGGCGTTCCCTCCGCTGGCCTGTGCCCCGCATTCGTTGATGTGCCCCGCCACGACGCCCTGGGCGATCCGGTCGTGGTCATCCGCGTCCCACCCGAACTCGTGCATCATCGGCGCATAGGTGAGGGCGGTGTCGGTCGAGCGCCCGGTCACGATCACATCGGCCCCCTCCTCGAGCGCCCGTACGATCGGGGCCGCTCCGATGTAGGCATTCGCACTCTGGACACGCTCCCGTATCGCGGCGAGGGGCTCGCCCGTCTCCATGTGGCGGAGCTCGTGCCCCCCCTCGATCAGCGCATCGAGGCGATCCATGAGGTCGTCGCCGGTCACCACCCCGATCCGGGCTCGTCCCCCGACCCCCGCCGCGCGGCCCGCCTCCACGAGCGCCTCCCCGCACCCCGGGGGATTCACCCCGCCGGCGTTCGTGACCACCCGGATCCCCTGCTCGATGCAGCGGGCGAAGATCCGCTCCATGAGGGGGGGGAAGTCCCGTGCGAAGCCCGCCTCCGGATCACGCTGCCGCTGCTTCTGCATGATCGACATCGTGACCTCGGCCAGGTAGTCGAGCATCAGGTAGTCGAGGGGTCCCTCCTCGACCTGGCGCACCGGCGCCTCCAGATCATCGCCCCAGAATCCCTGCCCGCTCCCGATCCGGATCATGCGTCCCATCGCCTCGGTCTGGTCCATGTCGTCTCAGCGTCCCTCCCCCGGGACGCCGTGCCCCGGGAGGGTGAAGGGGCCCAGGTGAGGCCCCGGATTGTTCATCGCCGTGCGCAGGAGGAGGGAGAGCGCCGGGCGCACCTCCTCCGGGAGCACGACCTCGTCCACGAAGCCCCGCGCCCCCGCGAAGCGCGCATCGAGCTGCCGCTCGTACTCGGCCCGCACCTCGTCCATCCGGGTCGTGAGCGCCTCGTCGGGTACGAGCCCCTCGGCACGAAGCCGCTCGATCTGGCCCGAGAAGAGCGCCATGACCGCGCTCTCTCCCTCCATCACGCCCATCCGCCCCGTCGGGAGGGAGAGGATGAAGTCGGGGTCGAAGCCCTGCCCCGCCATCGCGTAGTAGCCCGCCCCGGAGGCATGGTTCACCGTCAGGACGACCCGGGGCACCGTTGCCGTCGCCATCGCCTCCACGAAGCGCGCTCCCGCCCGGATGATCCCCGAGTGCTCGGCCTCGCTCCCCACCATGAAGCCCGAGACGTCCTGCACGAATAGGAGGGGCCGTCCCTGCCGGTTCATCATCTCGATGAAGTAGGCCACCTTCTCGGCGCTCTTCGTGTAGACGATGCCCCCGAAGGTCGGACGCTCCTCCCCTGGGTTGCGTACGAGCCCGCGTGCATTCGCGATCACGCCCACCGGGACACCGTCGACCCGTCCCGTCCCGCAGATCATCTCGCGCGCCGTGTCGGGCTGGAACTCCTCGAGCGCGCCTTCGTCCAGGATGCACTCCAGGAGCTCGCGCGTCTCGTAGGGCTGCCGGTGGTCGTCCGGAAGGATGCGGGCCATCTCGCCGGCACCTCGCAGGGGCGGCTCTCGCCCTTCGCAAAGCTCCATCGCGGGCGTGCTTCTCGGGAGTTCCGCCACGAGTTCGCGCAGCTTCTCAAGGCACGCCTCGTCGTTCGCCACCCGGTAGTGAGCGACCGCACTCACCTCCGTGTGGATCCGTGCGCCCCCGAGCTCTTCTGCATCGACCACCTGCCCCGTCGCCCCCTTCACGAGGTTCGGCCCCCCGAGCCCCATGAAGCTCGTGCCCTCGACCATGATGATCGAGTCCGAGAGCGCCGGGAGGTAGGCCCCCCCCGCGATGCAGGGCCCCATGACCGCCGCGAGCTGCGGAACGCGGAGGTAGCGGCGCATGATCGAGTTGTAGTAGAAGATCCGCGCCGCGCCGTACTGTCCCGGGAACACCCCCCCCTGGTAGGGGAGGTTCACCCCCGCCGAATCGACCAGGTAGAGGATCGGGACCCGGGAGCGCATCGCGATCTCCTGGGCCCGCAGGATTTTCGTGATCGTCTCCGGCCACCAGGAGCCCGCCTTCACCGTGGCATCGTTCGCGACCACGACGACCTCCCGGCCCTGCACCCGACCCACTCCGGTCACGACCCCCGCCGCGGGCGCCTCGCCCTCGTAAAGGTCGTGCGCCACGAGGAGACCCACCTCGACAAAGGGCTCCCCCGGATCGAGGAGCCGCTCGATCCGCTCGCGCGCCGTCAGCTTCCCCTGCTGGTGCTGGCGCTCGATCCTCCGGGGTCCCCCACCGGCCCGCAGCCGCTCGCGCAGCTCGACAAGCTCACGGGAAAGTGCTCCGAGCCGACCCTCGGCGCCCTCCACCGCCGTCTCCGTTCCAGCCTCAGACACTCTCGTGGCTCCGTTCCGTCTCGAACCAGGCCCTGATGTAGGCCACGGCCTCCGTCGTCGGCGTCCCCGGTCCGAAGAGGCGGCCCACCCCACGCTCGCGCAGCTCGGTCATGTCGTCCTCGGGAATGATCCCGCCCCCGGTCAGGAGGATGTGCTCGGCTCCCTCCGCGTCGAGGAGCTCACGCACCCTCGGGAAGAGGGTCATGTGGGCCCCCGAGAGGACGGACATCGCAACCACGTCGACATCTTCCTGGACGGCGGCTGCCACGATCATCTCCGGCGTCTGGTGGAGTCCCGTGTAGATTACCTCGAAGCCGGCATCCCGGAACACGCTGGCAATCACCTTTGCCCCCCGGTCGTGTCCATCCAGCCCCGGCTTGGCAACGAGCACCCTGATCCGGCGCTCTCCAGTCTCCTGTCCTGCAGCGCTCATCGAAGTCGCGCTCCTGTGCAAGTGATATTGGATTGGCCCGCACCCGCGGACCAGCTCATCGGACCGGGCTCGAGACCCCGGCCAGGTGGCACGGCAGCTCCCTGACCGCGCGAATTCGCTCGACGGGCCAGGGCGCATGCCCCTCAGGGTCGACGAGGAGCGCGTGCATCCCTGCGCCGCGAGCCCCCACCACGTCGACCGGGTAGAGATCGCCAACGTAGAGGCAGTGCTCCGGCGGAACACCTGCCTGCCGCGCCCCCTCGAGGAAGATCGCGGGGTCGGGTTTTGCCCGCCCGAAGAGTCCCGAGTCGATCACGAAATCAAGCTCTTCGCGCAGGCCGGCCCCGACGAGCGCGCCCTCCATGCGCCCGTCCGCATTCGAGACCACCCCGACCCCGAAACCCCGTTCCCGCAGTGTGCGGAGTGCCTCGCGAGTTCCCGGCTCGACATGGGTCCAGAGGTGCTCCCGCGCGTGCTCGTCCCGGAGGCGGGCACCCACCTGCCGGGCCACCTCACCCGAGGGCACGCCCGAAACCTCGAACAGAATCTCGAAGTATTCCCTCCATAGTTCCGGTTCCGTGCCCTCGTGCCCCTCGACCACACGGCCGGTGAGGACCCGTCGAGCCTCGACCTCGGCACGGTCGAAGCGCTCCCGGTCCCACATTGCCCCGGCCCATCGGTAGATTTCCCGCATCCGTGTGCGGTCGGGAAAGACAAGGGTGTTTCCTGCGTCCAGCAGGACCGCCCGGACCCCGGCCGAGGACACGCTCAGAAGAAGACCGGCTCGCGGAAGGATCCGAAGACCTCCTCCATCGCGTGCCGAATCTCGAAGAGGGTGCAGTAGGCCCGCGCGCAGTCGAGGATACGGGGAACGAGGTTCTCACCCGAACGCGCCGCCTCCGTGAGAGCCGAGAGCGTTCGGTCGACCTCGGCCTGGTCGCGCGCGGCCCGGAGGGTGGCAAGCCGCTCGCGCTGCCGCGCCTCGACCCCGGGATCGATTCGGAGCGTCTCGACCTCGATCTGTCCGGAGCCGTCCGTGTACTCGTTGACCCCGACGATCACGCGTTCCCCCAGCTCGAACTCCTCCTGCTGGCGGAGCGCCGAGTCGGCGATCTCGCGCTGGAACCAGCCGGCCTCGATCCCGGGCACAACCCCTCCCACCTCCTCGATTCGGTCGAAGATCGACTCCGCCTCGGCTTCCAGCTCATCCGTGAGCGACTCGACGTAGTACGAGCCCGCGAGGGGATCGATCGTATTCGCCACTCCCGTCTCGTTGGCCAGGATCTGCTGGGTGCGCAGCGCGATGCGGACCGCCTTTTCCGTGGGAAGCGCGAGGGTCTCGTCGAGGGAGTTCGTGTGGAGCGACTGCGTGCCGCCGAGCACTGCGGCGAGGGCCTGATAGGCGACCCGCACGACATTGTTCTCGGGCTGCTGGGCCGTCAGCGTCACCCCGGCCGTCTGGCAGTGGGTCCGGAGCCGCCAGGAGTCCGGGTTCTTCGCGCCGTAGACATCCCGCATGCGTCGGGCCCAGATACGCCGGGCCGCCCGAAGCTTCGCGATCTCCTCGAAGAAGTCGTTGTGGATGTCGAAGAAGAAGGAAAGCCTGGGGGCAAAGGCATCCACATCGAGCCCGCGCGCGATACCCCGTTCCACGTACTCGAACCCGTTTCGCAAGGTGAAGGCGAGCTCCTGCGCTGCCGTCGCCCCGGCCTCCCGAATGTGGTAGCCCGAGATCGAGATCGGATTGTAGCGCGGAGCATGCTCGGAGCACCATTCGAACATGTCGACGATGGCCCGAAGCGCCGGCTCGGGCGGGAAGACCCAGGCATGCTGGGCCTGGTACTCCTTCAGGATGTCGTTCTGGACCGTTCCACGCAGCCGGTCCGGGCCAACCCCCTGTTTCTCGGCTGCCGCCACGTAGAAGCAGAAGAGGATGATCGCCGGACCGTTGATCGTCATGGAGACGGAGACCTGGTCCAGGGGAATCCCCTCGAAGAGGGTCTCCATGTCGGCGAGGGAGGAGATCGCGACACCGCACACCCCAACCTCGCCGAGAGAACGCGGGTGATCCGAGTCATACCCCATGAGGGTCGGGAAGTCGAAGGCGACGGAGAGCCCTGTCTGACCGTTTCGCAGGAGGTAGTGGTAGCGTTCGTTCGTCTCCTCGGCCGTCGCGAAGCCCGCGAACTGACGCATCGTCCAGAGTCGCGTCCGGTACATCGTCGCATAGGGCCCTCGCGTGAAGGGGAACTCCCCCGGCAGCCCCAGGCTTTCCAGGTAGCCCTCGTCCCCGTCCCGGTCGAGCGGAGTGTACAGGGGACGTATCTCGCGACCCGAGATCGAGGTGAAGGCCGCATCGCGCGTCGGAGTCCCCGCAGCGCCCTCCTCCCAGCCTTCGAGGCGCGCGCGCAGGAGCTCGAGCTCCCGCTCGCGGCGGCGGATCTCGGCCTCCAGTTCGGAGGCGGGAAGCTGGCTCTCGATCGTCGACATCATTCTTGCTCGTTCGTGAGGAACGCGACACGCCACCCCGCCACCGAGCGGGATCCGGCGTCCTGACCTGACCCTCTGAAAATGCCCCCGACGGGAGGAAGGGTCAACGCGCCCCCCCGCGCAACGACCTCTCCGGCCCTACCGCCCGGGGCGGGAGAATCCAAGGTAGAACGCCCGTCCCGGGATTGGATTCCCCGTCAGGTCCGGGGCATCGGCACCGCCGAGGTTGCGACCGTCGAGGTGAACCCGGCCTC
This sequence comes from Gemmatimonadota bacterium, assembly GCA_007125125.1. GTDB lineage: Bacteria > Gemmatimonadota > Gemmatimonadetes > Longimicrobiales > Gaopeijiaceae > SLDT01. The sequence goes on from SLDT01000034.1 coordinate 44,553, forward strand.
CCGCAAAGGGTGCCTCGAGCCGCAGATCCACGACTCCGTGGCCTGACCCGCCTCCGAGTCGGGACCGCGCCCCGACCACCCTCGCGCGCAGGCCCCGGGGAAGCTCCCGGTCGAGGACGAGCTGGAACTGGTCGCGCAGAGGGCGAAGGGCGTACTTCGACTCGACCCCTTCTTCCACATCGGCCTCGAGCCCGAGGGCCGAGAAGCCGGCCCTCAGCCGCGTCGCCGCGTCGACGCGAAGGGTACCCTCGACCTCGATCCCCCGGAAGCGGGCCTCGTTCACATTCCGCGTGACCCAGCGCGCATCCCCGTCGTCGGCAGGGCGGGCCCAGTCGATCAGGTCGCGGCTCGTCCGGTCGAAGAGGGTGAGGGCGAGGGCGGCCGCCCTCCCCTCTCCGAGGTGGACTCCCGCCTCGACGGAGCTCGAGCGCTCCGGTCGGAGCTCCGGGTCGGCGAGGTGGGCGGGGTCCTCGTAGTAGCGCTCGGTGAAGGTGGCGCCGCGGAAGGCCCTTCCTCCCGAGGCCCGCAGGCGGAGCTCCGGCGCGAGCGGAAGGCTGAGGGCGAGCGAGGGCGAGGTGAAGCCGCCCCACCGCTCGTGGTCGTCGTGGCGGAGCCCCGCGGTGACCTCGAGGCCGCCCGGGAAGGTGCGAACGAGTTCGGCGAAGAGGGCCGAGCGGTCCTCGTCGTGGTCGCCGAGGGTCGCGCTCCGGAGTCGGTGGCGGGCCACCTCGGCCCCGGCCGCGAAGGCCACCTCCGCGGGGAGGCGGCCCCGCACGACGAGCTCGCCCTGGAGCTGCGCCGAGGTGTGGAGGTTTCGGTAGATCGAGGGGTCCTCGCGCACGAGGATGAAGTCGTCGTCGTGCGAGCGCCATGCGAGGACCGGTTCGAGACGAAGGCCCCGCGGACCCTCGCCGCTCCAGGTGACACGGGCAGTACCGACACGGGTGGTCTCGAACGAGGGGAAGGGCGCGTAGAAGTCCCCCGCCCCGAAGGCGCGGCGCGCACGGCCTCCCTCGACGACGAGCCGCCCGCCCGCAAGGGGTGCCTGGAGCGCGAGGGTCCCCAGGCGCTGGTCCCAGTCCGTGTCGTCCCGATGGCCGTCGGAGCGCCCCGACTCCGCCGAGAGTTCGAGGGTCACGCCCTCCCCCAGTGGCACGGCTCCATGGAGCGCGGCGGTCGCGGTCCCGAAGCTTCCTCCCTCCAGCCGGACGCCCCACCCGGCCTCCCGGCGGGTCACGATGTTCACGACACCACCGACGGCATCGCCCCCGTACATCGCCGAGGCGGCGCCGCGCAGGATCTCGATCCTTTCGATCCGGTCGAGCGGCACGGTGAGGTTGAGGTCGAAGTGGCCTGTCTGAGGATCGCTCATCCGGACGCCGTCGACCATGACAAGCACGTGCTCGAACCCCGCGCCCCGGATCGAGAGGTCGGACTGTGCGGGGGATCGCGCGCCGACCTCGACCCCGAGGGTCGCCCCGAGGAGCTCGGCGAGGTGGCGTGCCGGAAGGGCGCGGATCTCCTCCACATCGATGATCCGGACCGAACGGGTCCGGAGGGCAACGTCGGATGACGCGCGCGACCCGATCACGGGAATCGTGTCGAGGGTGACCTGGGCAGCGGCGGCTCCCGGAAGGAGGAGCGCACCGAAGACAAGGAAGAGGAGAATGCAGCCCTTCGTCATGAACCGGACTCCGTCGATCTGTCGGCCTTCGTGCGGCGTGCAGCGAGAACGCGGGCAGCCTCGGAGTAGGGGGTCGCGCTTCCGGACTGGATCCGGTCGAGCATCGCATCGGTCGTGGTGCCGGGCGCCAGGAGGCGCCGGACCTCACGCTTCGCCTCCCGATCCATCACGTCGCGGACCCGGGCGAGCATCCGGTCACGCCGCCGTCGCTCGAGCTCCCCGGTCGCCTCCATGTGCGCGCGGTGTTCCTCGACCACCTCGATGAGTTCCTCGACCCCCTCGCCCGTCTGGGCGGTCGTGAGGAGAACCCGGGGCACCCAGCGCTTCGGATCGACCTCGGGGTGGGTATCTCCCGTACCGTTCCCCTCCCCCTTGCGTACTTCAAGCGCACCGGGCGTGCGGGTCGAGGCCGGCCCGTGGTGCCCGGCCCCTGCCGGCATGCCACCGACGCGGAGCTTGAGCGCCCCCCGGATCTCCCGGACGAGTCGATCGGCACCGGGGCGGTCGGCCTTGTTCACCACGAAGATGTCGGCGATCTCCATGAGCCCCGCCTTCATCGCCTGGACCCCGTCGCCCGACTCCGGCACGAGAACGACGACAACGGTGTCGGCAGCCCCCGTGATCTCGAGCTCGGTCTGGCCGACCCCTACCGTCTCGATGAGAAGTCGCGGAAAGCCGTAGGCATCCATGAGGTCGATGACTTCCTTCGTGGTCGTCGCCAGCCCGCCGAGCGATCCCCGCGAGGCCATCGAACGGATGAAGATCCCCGGGTCCGTGGCCAGTTCGTTCATGCGAATGCGGTCCCCGAGGAGCGCGCCGCCCGAGTAGGGGGAGGTCGGATCGACCGCAACGACACCGACGTCCTCCCCTCCCCTGCGGCAGAGTCGGGCGAACTCCGTGACGAGCGACGACTTTCCCGCCCCGGGGGGGCCGGTGATCCCGACGCGCGCGGCGCTCGGGGGCCGCTCCCGGAGGAGGTGGTGCAGGAGCGCCTGGAACCCGGGACCCTCGTTCTCGACAAGGGAGATCGCCCTGGCGAGGGCGCTCCTGCGCCCCGCACGGACCCCTTCGAGAAGGGTGCGTGCGAAGGTGGGGAGCTCGACGTCATCGGCGCCCTCCCTGTCGGGGAGGGCGGAAGGACCGCCGGCGGGCGGGCGCGGAAACGTCGGTTCGGAGTCGGCCATCGTCGCCTTTCGCTGTCGTCGCACATGCCCCGAGGGAGGGGTCGAGCAAGGACGGAGCACTCCCCTGGGCCGAGATTGGATCCAGCCGCAGGGAATCTCACACCCCGGACACCTGTCGCCAACCCCGAAGCTCCCCGGATCAACCCCCTGCGGGCCCGAGGGACCCGTCTGGTGCCGCCCTCCACCCACGCACCCCGTCCGAGAAGAGGAATTCCATGGAAGCCAGCTCACCTTCGAGCGCCACCTCGCCCGACCGGAAGAACCCCCGAATCTCACCGGTCTCCGGATCTCTCGCCACTGCGAGAGGAAGGACGGCCGGATCCCAGCTCAGCCGCTCGACTCCCCCCCCTGCCGGCGAGCTGCGAAGCAGTCGTGCCCCGGCTGGGGGAGCGTCCGGGAAGGCTCCGGGCCGGACAACGCGGACGGCGGCGCCCCCTGGACCTTCGACCCTGAGTTCGCCAAGAGACGCGAGGGCGCCCGGATCGAGGGGAATCACGAAGGCAAAGTGCCGTTCCGTGGGGTCGGGTGCGTGCGGCACGGCGTCCGGCTCGAACCGGAAGTCGAAGAGCACCCGCCCCCTCCGGTCGATCCCGAGGGCCCGGTGCGAACCCCCGGCTCCCGCTGGAACGAGTGCGGGTGCCTCGACCGGGAGCGCGGGCTCGAGCTCGATCCCGCCGGCATGGGAGCGCCCCCAGAGAAGCAGGCCCGGACTCGCCGCGACAGCGGGCGTGGCGAGGGTTGGGGTCCCGAAGGGCGCCGCGAGTCGCCAGCGCAGCATCCGGTCGAAGCTCCTGTCGCTCGGCCACCGGGGCTGGCAGTAGCCCATGAAGTCCCGGTGGCTCGAGGGCGAGACGAGGCGCCCCTGCTGGAGGTCCCATCCCGGGTAGCCGATCGTGCCCCCCTCCCGGAGTCCTCCATCCAGATCCGGGGGCATCGGATCGCCGCAGGGGGCGTGGCCAAGCCCCATGTTGTGTCCCAGCTCGTGGGCGACCGTGCCCGCGGCCTGCGGGAGGCGGTCGTAGCTCTGCCCGATTGGCGCCGGACGCGACGGATCGGCCGGACGGTAGGCCACCCCGAAAAAGCGGCGGGGCAGATCCGCGGAGAAGATTCCGTGCACGTAGTGGTCACGGAAGGCCGACACCGCCCACGCCGCGCGCAACTCCGGAAGGGCGACAGTGACGCGCCCGGAGGCATCGATGAGGTCAAGGTGAAGGGGCGGTCCGACGCTGATCCGGTCGTCGGCCAGGGGAAGCATCCGACGCGTGGCACTCATGAAGTGGTGCGCGTTCGCCTCGTCGATCCTGCCCTCGAGACCCGAGGCATTGTCGCGCAGGGGTATGAAGCGTATCCGGAAGGGCTCGAGGACCTCGACGCCGGGGGCGATCCCATCGCGCTCTTTCCCGAGGTGATGGAGTCGGCGGGAGTTGACCCCGATGCGGTGCTCCGGATCGACCTCCGCCTCGATCCGGAGCCCGGGGCCGATCCAGCTCGCCGGGAGCACGAGCGACCACGCGGGGGTCCCTGCATCGCTCGTGACTTCGGCCGGGGTGGTCTCGAGGAAGGCCGGTGGTGCAAGGAGGGTGTCGATCACCTGGCCCCCGGGGAGGTGCAGGCGCGCCCGGACATCCGGGAGCGGCCCCGCCGCCCGGGAAGCCGAAACCCAGACGCGAAGGAGCCCCGGACGTCCGGCGACGAGGGGAATCTCGCCCGACATCGTCTGGCTCCCCTGGTTCACGTGTGCACCTTCGACACGGAAGTGGAACCCCTCCGGAGGCAGGGCCGGGTCGGCGAGAGGGACCTCGAGGCGTTGGGCGGGGAGTCCTTCCGGGCGGGCCTCGAGTCGTTGTGGGGCCGGCCCCGATCCGAGGGTCCAGCGACCGGGCCGGGCGAGGCCGTCCCCACCCGTGGCGAGGTCGGGCTCGACGAGGAATCCTTCGCCCGACAGGACCTCGAAGCGGACGGGATGCCCGGGAACCGGATTCCCATGGACGTCCGTCACAAGGAGCGCCGGGTCACCCGGGACGAAGAGCCCGGCATCGACGGCCCCTTCGAACTCCAAACGCCAGACAGCCCCCGCGGCGGGGCCCGCCACGACCTCGATATGGAGTCGCTGCACCACATCGTCGCCCACCGAGGCCATGAGCGTATGGACCCCCACCGTGGTCCCGGCCTCCCAGGCTGGAAGCGATGCCTCGCCCTCGTCGTCGGTCAGGACGAGGGACCTTGCGAGCGTTCCCCCTCCGGTCACTGAGAGCTGGACCTCGGCCCCCGGAACACGGTGACCGAAGCGATCCCGCACCAGGATCCGCGGAAGCCCCCGGACCTCGTCGCCCGCTTCGATCCGATTCGGTGCGGGTCCGACGAAGGAGAGGCTCCCGGGTGTGCCGGGAAGGGCCTGCACCTCGACAAAGGCGGGTCTGAGACCGGCAACTCTGGCCTCGAGACGTTGAAGGCCCGTCTCGCGTCCGAGGGTCCAGCGAGGCACCGTTGCGCGGCCATTCCCATCGGTCCGCAGCGTGCGGCGCTCGAGCGTGGCACCGGGAGTGCTTGCCGAGAGGCTGACCGTGACCCCCGGAACCCCGCGCCCCTCCCGGTCAACAACCCGGATGGTGATCTCGGCGGTGAAGCCCTCGCCGACCTGCCCATGGTCGAGGCCGGGAGACTCGATGAGGATCCGGTCCGGAGCCGCAAAGAGGAGGGGCTCCGCGTCCGAGCAGGCAAGGAGAACGAGTGCGAGAACGAGGGCGACAGGCAGCACGAACCCGTTCCGGCCGTGCGGCCGGTCGGCCCCGCCCCCGTGACGACTCCCCTCCATGGACTGGTCTCCTCGGCTGCGGGATGCTCCGGCCGGAAGCCCTACCTGCCGGGCACGGTCCGCACCCCACCTGGATCGTGTCTCAGAATACCCCTCGCCCCCGGTCATGCGAAAGGGGTGTTCCCTCTCCTGCTACCGGGGGAACGCGCAGACCTCACACCCAGGGGATCACGCCGCGTCGGTTCTCAGCTACCCCGTTCGGTCCGTGTCGCCCCGAAGGTCAGCCCGATCGTCCACATCAGAAAGTCCGCGTCGGACCGTCTCGGGTTGAGCTGGATCTCCCCCCCGGGGAGTTCCTGGATGTCACCTCGGGTCAGGTATTCCCTCCGACCGTTGCGCTGGCGTGCGAGCCCGGCCTCGAGTCGGACGGGGATCCGTCCCCGCGCGATCGGGATCCGGAAACCCCCTCCCCAGTTCCAGCCCCACCCCCCGTCGCCATAGTTCTCGCTGCTCGCGAAGGGTTCCTGGTCGCGCGTGCCCTGGACCGAGGAGGTGGTCGAGAAGTAGCTGAACCCTCCGGTCACGGCTCCGTGGAGTTCGAGGAACCCCACGGGCACGACGAGCTCGGGGCCAAGGCCGCCAACGAAGATGTTGTTCGAGGTCGTGAGGTCGACCGTGATCCGGCATCCAACCGTCTCGCTCAGGCACACCTGCTTCGTCTCCCTTCCATACGTCATCGCCGCGAATTCGATCCGCAGTCCGAGCCGTCCGGTCTCCTCGAAGTCGAAGCGCACGAAGCCGCGGATCCCTCCCCCGAAGTCGACATAGTCACGGAACTCACCCGTCGGTTGGGCGAAGACGAGCCCGAGCCCAAGGTGGAGGCCCGGGGGTAGCTCGTCCTGACCCGCGGCCTGTGCACCAAGCTCTCCTGGAGGTCCGGCGACCAGGAGGCCGGCGAGCAGGGGGGCCAGAAGGAGGGTGGAGAAGGCCCTCGATGAGGGCCGAAGGTTCTGGAGTGACATCGTCAGCGCGGTGGAGGTCGGATCCCGCGCGCGTGCCGGAGCGGGTTCTCGAGCAGGTGCGTAGGAATGAGAAGGGTGAACAGGAACATCACAAGGGCGGCGAGGAGTCCGAGCACGAGGAGCCAGACACTCCGCAGGGCGATGAAGAGGATGGCCGAGATCACGGCGGTGGCGGTCGCGAAGACCGAGAGGAGGAGCCGGCGTGCCTGGAGGTGAATGATCCGCTCCTGCTGTTGCGCGTCCCGCGGATGAACTCGGACCCGGAACTCTTCCCGCTCGACCCGCGTGATGAGGTCTCGCACCGACCTCAGGCTCGTGATCGCCTCCGTCATGACGTCGCGGGCCATCGTGACCGGCTCCCGCGCCGTCTCCTTGAGAATGTTCGAGCGATGGCGACCGATCACGCGCCGAATCGCATGGAGACCATTGAAGTCCGGGTCATAGTGAAGGGCGATGCCCTCGAGAAGCACGGCCGACCGGAAGAAGTAGACGAGTTCCTGCGGAAGCATGATGGGCCAGGTGTAGAACGTGTCCCAGACCTCCTGGATGATCTCCTGGGCCCGTTGCCGCGAACTCGTCCTGGCCCGCTCGAAGATCCGCATCACCTCCGTCGCCGCCTCCCGCACATCGCCGCGCGAGACCTCGGGCGAGATCATCCCGAGCCGGTACATCCCGTTGATCATTCCGTCCAGGTCCTCCCGCTCGACCGCAAGTGCCACCTGGAGGATGCTGTCCCGTGTCCAGCGCGGGATCTCGAGTGCCATGCCCCAGTCAAGGATTACGATCGCCCCGTCATCCGCGATCAGGAGATTCCCCGGATGCGGGTCCGCGTGCAGGAATCCGTCGAGCATCATCATCCTGAGGTAGAGCCCGAGCAGCCGCTCCATGAGCTGCTCGAAAGCGAGCTCTCCGCGGGCGAAGCGGTCCTGGAGGCGGTCCACCTTCGTCCCACGCATGTACTCCATCACGAGGACCCTCTTCGTCGTGACCGGGTCCAGGACCCGGGGCACCCGAACCCCGCGATCCCCCCTGAAAGCCGTGCGGAAGCGCTCCATGTTCCCCGCCTCCGCCCGGAAGTCCATTTCTTCGCGCACCCGCACCGAGAACTCCCGCACCACATTCGTGATACCCCGAACGTGGTGATTCGGAAAGAGGATGTTGAGCCAGAAGAGGATGCGGAACGAGAGGTCCAGATCGAGGGCTACCATCTCCTCGACGCCGGGACGCAGCACCTTCACGGCGACCTCCTGTCCGCGGTAGCCCGCTCGATGCACCTGCCCGAGTGACGCCGCCGCCATGGGCTCCTTGTCGAAGGTCTCGAAGAACTCCTCGACCGGGCCTCCGAGTTCGTCTTCCAGGACGACTCTCAGCTCCTCGAACGGAATGGGTGGCACCCGGTCCTGCAAGGTGCCCAGAGCCGAGAGATACGGTTCGGGAAAGAGGTCGGCGCGTGCGCTGAAGATCTGCGCCAGCTTGATGAAGGTGGCCCCGAGCCGGGCGATCGTCGCCACGAGCTTCGCAGCTCGCTCCTCGTGAAGACCCGGCCGCCGCCGCGCCGGGGAGCCCACCAGGAAGAATCGTCTCCGGTCCCGGAGAAAGTAGAAGAGGAAGGGCGCCAGTGCGACGACAATGCGAAGCCCCCGAAGCACCCGCCTCACGGGTTCTCCGAGGTTTCCATGACCCGCGACACGATCGCTTCCTGGCGACGGTACATCTCCGACTCCATCCGTGCCTCTCCCTCCGGGTGCTCCTGGCCAAGCACGTGGAGGACTCCGTGGACCGCCAGGCGGACGAACTCCTCCTCTGCCGGGACCCCTTCGTCACTGGCCTGGCGCAGCGCCTGCTCGAATCCAATGTAGACGTCGCCCACGGGGGGCTCTCCTTCGGCATGCAGGGCAAAGCTGAGCACGTCCGGAACCCAGTCATGTCCGAGGTATCGAAGGTTGAGGTCGCGGGCGCCGGCATCGTCGACAAAGGTGATCGACAGTTCCCCGCCTTCGACGGGAATGCCCTCGGCACTGGCTTGACCGAGGACCTCGGCAACCCCCGCGCGAATCTTCTCGAGGGGAAGGCCGCGCCCCTCCGTTCCGTTCAGGCAGACCTCGTGCAACGCGACCTCAGCGCTCCACCGGGTCGACGACTTCGTCCTCGCCCATCCCTTCTGCATCGCGAGGGGCGTCATCTTCACCGAGGGGCCCCGCGGCTGCGTCGGCCGTGCCGCTCTCACCTTCTTCGCCTTCCCGGGGCGAACGTGTCAGATGCCGCGTCGCAGGGTAGTCGATTCGGTGGTGGTATGCGCCCCCGAGGACCTTGGCAAACTGGTCCTTGATGATTCTCAGGTCTCGGAGCGTCAGGGGCGCCTCCTCGAGCTGACCGGACTCGATCCTCTGCTGGACCAGGCCCTCGATGAGTTCGCGGATCCGATCCGGGTTGGGGTCCTGGAGGGCACGAGTCGCGGATTCCGCCGCGTCGGCAAGCATCACGATTGCCGTCTCCCGGGAACGCGGGCGAGGGCCAGGGTACCGGAACGCCTCCGGGTCGATGGCCTCCCCGCTGGCCTCGGCCTCTTCCCTCGCCCTCGAGAAGAAGTAACTGATCTCCTGGGTCCCGTGGTGCTCGGGAATGAAGTCGATGAGCACGTCCGGAAGCTTGGCCTCCCGTGCAAGCCTGATCCCCTCGGTGACATGCTCGCGCACGATCGCTGCGGAGGTCTGTGGCTTCAGCTTGTCGTGGGGATTGCGCCCCCCGGGCTGGTTCTCGATGAAGTACTGCGGCTTGAGCATCTTCCCCACGTCGTGGTAATAGACCCCCACCCGGCAAAGGAGGCCGTTCGCCCCGATCGCGTTCGCCGCTGCCTCGGAGAGGTTCGCCACATTGATCGTATGGGCGTAGGTCCCCGGAGCTTCGAGGGAAAGGCGTTTCAGGAGTGGGCGGTTCGGATCAGCCCATTCCAGGAGCGTCTGGTCCGTCGTGATGCGGGTGAACCACTCGAAAACCGGAAGAAAACCCATCGCAAGGATCCCGCTCGTCACCGCATTCCCTCCCGCCCAGATCCAGGCTCCTGCGACCTCGCCCAGCCCGCGCCCCGTCGCCAGACCGAGCATGCCGATCGTGATCACGTAGGCAAGGGCGATGAGGGCGATGAAGATCCAGGTCTGGGCCCGGCGCCGGACGGCCCGGACCGAGAGAGCGGCAGCGGCCCCTCCGATGAACACCGGGAGCCAGGCATGAACCGGTTGGAAGGGGATCTGGATTCCCGTCAGGACCGTGAGTACGGCAGTGAGCACGAGGGCCAGACGCCCGTCCCACAGAACCGCAACGGCAAGCGAGACGAAGGCGACTGGCAGCACCTCCGGAGGGAGGGCGTTCGAGGCCACGATCCCTGCCGCGCCAAGGAAGGTGGCCACCAGGACCGCTTGGAGAAGCAGCCAGCGGAAGTTGTGGTACACGTCCGGTCGAAAGAAGTACAGAAGCGTCCCGTAGACCAGTAGAACGAGGAGGTTGAGTACGATCGTCCCCGTGAAGGCCCCGGCCCGGAATCCGGGTTCGGCGAGGCGTCCGGCCCCCCGCAATGCCTCTTCGTAGGCCCGAAGCCGCTCGATCTCGGTTTCCCCGATCTGCTGGTTCGCTCGCACGACCGCCTCTCCCTCGAGGACGGTCGCCCGGTTCGGGTTCACCGCACGCCGCGAGGTTTCCCGGTCCCGCTCCGTTGCCTCGGGGTCGTATCGCAAGGTCGGATTCATGAAGCGGATCAGGAGGAGACGCAAGACCTCCTCGGCATCCGCCGACGCGGTGCCCGGCAGGAGCATCCGTGCCCGCCGATGGAAGTCCTGCGTAGAGAGCACCTCATCGCGCTGCGCGAAGCGCTCCTCCCCGTCCGGCTCCACTATCTGGAGCCGACCTCCTGCGAGGAGGTCCTCCCGGACCGCGTCGTCCAGCACGCCCTGGGGAAGGATCTCGCGCACGGCCTCGAGCGCGGAGCGCCGCACCACCTCGCGGGAGCGCTCCTCGAGGAGCACCCGACGCTGGACGGGCGAGAGGACGAGCCCGAGGTCGGAGAGGATTCTGGCAAGCGTGACGTCCGGGTCTTCCTCGTCCGTCGCCCCCTCCACACGATCGAAGAACTGCGTGAGGACTCCCTCCATCTCCTGCGCGGCCTCGGGCCGGAGGCTGAAGGTCGGCGGAACGGAGGCCGCCGCGGCCGCCCTCTCCCGCTCGAGGTCGTCCTGGTTCTTCGGAACACCGAAGGTGAGCGATGCGATCACGTCCTCGGTCGCGACCATCCCGACCTGGTAGCGCCCCATCTCGGGCCCCGGCGCAGCCGGGAAGAGGAGCGCACCCAGGATGGCAAGGACGAGGACGACCCCCGCCCGGCTTCCGTGGTGCAGCACCCCGTCGGGCCACCGCCGAACCGGCGGACGGGAGAGACGGGCCAGGGGGGTTTCGTTGGCGGACCGCCACTCGCGAACGCTCACCGACCGGCCTCCGGCTCATCGGCGACGGTCCGGTCCCATTCGGCGTAGGCCCGGATGATGTCCTGGACGAGCCTGTGCCGCACGACATCGGAACCGTCGAGGTAGACGAAGCTGATTCCCTCGATCCCCGACAGAACCCGCTCGACCTGGAGGAGCCCGGAATCGTCGCGCCGCGGGAGGTCGATCTGGGTCTTGTCCCCGGTGATCACGACACGGGAGTTCAGACCGAGGCGGGTCAGGAACATCTTCATCTGGGCCGAAGTGGCATTCTGCGCCTCGTCCAGGATCACGAAGGCATCGGAGAGGGTGCGACCGCGCATGTAGGCCAGAGGGGCAATCTCGATCGTCCGGTCCTCGAGCGCCCTTCGAACACGATCCGCAGGCATCATGTCTTCCAGCGCGTCGTAGAGCGGTCGCAGATAGGGATCGACCTTCTCCTGGAGATCGCCGGGAAGGAATCCGAGGTTTTCCCCGGCCTCCACGGCTGGACGTGCCAGGATGATTCTTCGCACACGCTTTCGGTAGAGCGCATCGACCGCCGCAGCGACCGCGAGATAGGTCTTGCCGGTTCCGGCCGGACCGATCCCGATCACGATGTCGTGCTCGCGAATCGCGGAGAGGTAGCCCGCCTGTCCCTCGGACCTGGGAGAGATCACCTTGCGGGAACCCGGGAGAGCGATGCGGAGCTCGTCGCGCTCCGTGCGGTCCGGTGGAACCCCGCCGCGACGCTCGAACTCGTCGATGAACCGGGAGACATCGGCCGTGTCGAAGGGAGCACGCATCCGCGCCAGTTCGATCATGTGCTGGAGCACGGGCACCGCCTTTTCGAGCCGACCCACCTCACCCGACAGAATGAGCTGGTCACCGCGCAGGACGACGCGAATTCCGAAGCGCCGCGCCGTCTCCTGCATGTTCACATCGTTGACCCCCGCGAGGAGGAGCTGGTCCGCCCCCTCGGCGTCGAGCCGGTGCTCGACCATGACCTCTTCACTCGCTCCCATGCTCCTCCGTGGTTCGTGAACCGCTGCGTCCGACCCCTCGGCCTGGACCCCGCCCCTCCTTGAACCTACTCCGGGTCCCGGGGTTCCGCACCCTTCAGCGCACCCGTCGGCTCCCGGAGCCCGATCCCCAGGTCGGCGAGATCGCCCTCCGCGACGGGGACGGGCGCCCCCTCGAAGGTCGCGCGGGCCGCTGTCGTCTTCGGAAAGGCGATCACGTCGCGAAGGCTCGGAGCACCGAGGAAGTCCTTCACGATCCGGTCCATCCCGAGGGCGATGCCCCCGTGCGGAGGTGCTCCGGACGCGAGCGCCTCCAGGAGAAAACCGAACTTTTGTTCGGTTTCTTCGGCCGATAGCCCGAGAAGCGAGAGGATCGTCCGCTGGAGCGCCGGATCATGCACCCGGAGACTCCCGGAGCCGAGCTCGGATCCATTGTAGACGAGGTCATAGGCGAGACCGCGCACCGAGAGGGGATCGAACTCGAGGCGGTCCAGGTCATCGGGGTGCGGGAGCACGAAGGGGTGGTGGTTCGCGTAGAGGCGCCCGTCGGCTTCCTCGAAGAGGGGGAAGTCCAGGACCCAGAGCCAGGCATGCTCTCGAACCTTGGGAAGCTCGAGTGCCCGGATCACCGCGCCCCTGACCGCAGAGAGCGCCGGAGAGGTCATGCCATCGGGGCCTGCGGCAACGAGGAGGAGGTCCCCCTCGCCCGCACCGGTCGCATCCCAGTGTCCCGGCCCCATCCAGCGTGCGAGAGGCCCGCTTCCCCCCTCCGCGCTCCCCTTTGCCCAGAGGAGCCCGGGCGCCCCGGCCTTCCTCGCCACCCCCTCCAGCTCCTCGATCTGGCGACGGGAGAGGCGGGCGCCACCCGCGAGTCGGAGCCCGCGAACCCTTCCTCCCGAGCCGATGATCGACTGGAGGATCTCGGCGTCCGTGTCGGAGAAGGCCGCCGTCCAGTCGTGGAGTTCGAGATCCCAGCGCAGGTCCGGCCGATCGGAGCCATAGCGCTCCATCGCCTCGGCCCAGGTCAGGCGTGCGAACGGAGGGTGGGCCTCAACCCCGGCGACCGCCGCCATCTCGGCCATGAGCCCCTCGATCCATGCGAGGATGTCGTCCGGCTCGACGAAGGAGGCCTCGAGGTCGATCTGCGTGAACTCCGGCTGCCGGTCGGCACGCAGGTCTTCGTCCCGGAAGCAGCGAGCGATCTGGACGTACCGGTCGAAGCCCGCCGTCATCAGGATCTGCTTGTATATCTGGGGGCTCTGGGGCAGGGCGTAGAACTCCCCGGGGTGGACCCGGCTCGGGACGAGGTAGTCACGCGCACCCTCCGGGGTGGGTTTCGTCAGGATCGGGGTCTCGACCTCGACGAACCCAATGCGGTCGAAGTAGTTCCGCGCAGTGAGAATCAGCCGGTGCCGCAGGATGAGGTTCTCCTGCAACTCACGACGACGCAGGTCGAGGTTGCGATAGCGAAGGCGGAGATCCTCTCCGGGAAGCTCGTCTTCGGGCCCTCGAAAGACGGGGATCGGGGGGGTCGCCGCCCTGTTCAGGAGCTCGATGTCGTGTGCGCGGAACTCGATGTCGCCCGTCGCCATCTCCGGGTTGCGCGCCTCCTCGGGCCGGAGCGCGATCTCGCCCCGCACCCGCACGACGTCCTCGGCACCGAGCCCCTGTGCGGCGGCCAGCCCTTCGGCCGAACTCCAGGCTGGCCCGACACTCACCTGCAGAATCCCACTGCGGTCCCGCAGGTCGAGGAAGAGGAGCCCGCCAAGGTCACGCCGCCGGTGGACCCAGCCGACGAGCGTGCAGGCGTCTCCCGCGTTCGAGGCATCGAGCGTTGCGAGCATGCGGTCGCGCTGGCCGGTGGCGTCGTGCCGGACTGTCTCGGAGTTCGTCATGCCTTCCTTTCGGCTTCGTTGCCGGGGGGCCCGCAAACCGTGTGCGACCACCGCGGGACGGGCGGGTTGAGGTGGGGACAACCGCGACCCCATCCTGCCCCTCCGGGCAGAGAGTCGCTAACTTCATTGGCTGTGAGGGTCTGCACACCGGACAGGCCGCGGGGTGTCGGGCGCCCCCCGGGAGAGCCCCGTGCCGGAGTGCGACCAAGCTAATCGCACCGGGAGGAAGGCTCAAGCGACCTCCGACCTTGCCCCGCAGCATCCCCCCTGCCCCCGACCCCGCCCCCCTCATCCAAAGAAACCCCCCCCCCCA